>JAEZYZ010000226.1 GCA_023418705.1 Pseudomonadota bacterium
CCCCAATACCGCGGGCGCTCCGGGTAGCGGCGGGTACGCTGGGATCCCCAATACCGCGGGCGCTCCGGGCAGCGGTGGGTACGCTGGGATCCCCAATACCGCGGGCGCTCCGGGCAGCGGTGGGTACGCTGGGATCCCCAATAGCGCGGGCGCTCCGGGCAGCGGCGGGTACGCAGGACTTCCCAATACCGCGGGCGCTCCGGGTAGCGGCGGGTACGCCGGAATCCCAGGTGGCGGCGGGTATGCCGGCGCGCCCCCGAACGATTGCGCCCCCTTTCCGCCCGTCGACGCCCCATCGAGTTGGACGAACACGCCGGAAGCCTCGCTCGAAGCGGAGTTGCAACGTGTTCGGCAAGCCTTCGTCGGCCACTTCCAGGGGGTCGCCGACAATCCATGGCAGTCACCCTATGAAGTGGACGTCACCTTTTCGGAGAATGGCGGCTACTCCGCGCGTTGCAGCAAGGCCGAGTGCTGCCTCGCCTTCTACTACGGAACGGACGATAATTCACCGCTGAAGACCTACGCCATCGACACGGTGTCGCTCTCGAAGGAAGTCTCGGGGCACATCGACATCGTCTTCAACGGCCATGGCGGTGACGACGATTACGTCGGATGGACCGGCATGCTCGAGAAAGTCGAAGTGAGCGCCGACGGGAGTCGCCTTCGCTTCGACTTTTATGGCCACAAGGGGCACGGTCCGGTTCACTTCGATCTCACTCGCGTGCAGTGAGTTTCCGGCAGCGTCGGCGTTCCCCGTGGGCGCGCCGCAGGACGGCTCGGACTGGTGGCTGGTGCAACGACACGGCTTGCCTTTCACGGGGAGTTGTCGGTGCAAGGCCTGCGCCTCCCGCAGCGGGCCCGCTATATCAGCGCGCTAGCGCGACCGTCGGCACCAGAAGGGCGCTTTCGAACTACGGCTAGTTGGGCCGGTCGATCAGGTAGTGTACACTCGCGAAGATTCGGCCATGAACCACTGCCCCAAGTGTCGTGCAGCAACCCTACGGCCCCTACAAACCGCGAGCACCATCGCTGGCCTGGCGGGGCTGCCACAACGCTGCAGCCGGTGCCGGGGTTTTTGGGTGAGGCTGGCTTCCATCAAGGCCCTCCAGGAGAGCGGCGTGTTGACGTCCGTGGACGACAACACCGAGCGCTCCGAAGCGGACCGCCGAACGGGCTTGTGCCCGGAAGGGCACGGCATCCTGGCTCGGGCGAAGGCGAGCTGGACGCGCCCGTTCTTCGTCGAACGCTGCATGGTGTGCAGCAGAATCTGGCTGGATGCTGGCGAGTGGAAGCGGCTGACCGCAGAGCATCTGATCGAGCATTTGGACGATCTCTGGCTACCGACGTGGCGCAAGCAGATGCAGCAACAGCACAGCGCCTCTCGCTTGCAGGAGATCGTCGTGGAGCGCCTGGGCCCGGATTTGCTGAGGCGCATCGACGAGCTCGCGACGGAGCTGGCCGCTCATGAACATCCCCAACTGGGAATGGCCGTTCTGCGAGAAAAGTTCGAGCTCAAGCGACCGCGCCGCAGCAGGAAGTGAGGGCACACTGGGGGCCATGCCACCTGATGTTGGACGTCGCCCCCGTGATCGCTGGGCCGTCGTTCGTGTGCTGGAATCGTCGAACGAGACTGGCGTACACTTTCGCCCATGGCCGCGAGCACGCCACTGCTTCAAGACGTCTACCTCGAGCTCTTGAGGGTGGCGCGTGGTTGCTGCTCGTCGGTCGAGGAAGCTCGCGACGTCGTTCAGGACGCGTTCGAGGCGGCGCTCGCTCGCGGGGCTCATGACTTCACCTCGGATCGCGATCGCGCCTGGCTGCGCGGAGTGGTGCGCAAGCGAGCGGCGTTTTTGGCACGAGGAGCAGCGCGGAGGCGACGCCGCGAGCTGCTCGCGGACGGCATCGTTCCGGAGGCAGGCGCGTGGACGTGGCAGCCGGCCTTTCTCGCGTCCCTCTCACGCGGGCTTCGGCGCGTCGCCGCCCTCGCCAGCGCGGACCTGACCGCGGCCGAGATGCGTTGGGTGCTGGGGCTCAGCGATCCGGCGCTGCGCCAGCGGCTGTCGGCGCTGCGCCGAGCGGTGCGCGCGGCACCCGAGCCCCCCACTCTGTCCGCGTCCGCTGCCGAGCCGTCCTTCTCCCTGGGCGGCCGGCGCGCTCACCTGCTGGTGGCCTTGCGGCGCCGACCCAAAGCCGGGCTCGCGACGCACGATCCGGACGGACATGCAATTTTGTTGTGCCAGCTTCCTCACAAAAGCGGGGGGCGCGGCAACTCCCGTGCGAAGGAGCAATGAATGTCCCGATCCCACCACAAAATTTCATCCATCGCCGTCGTCTTCATGGTCCAGAACCTCGCGCGGACCCGTCGCTTCTACGCCGAAGCGCTGGGGCTGGAGCTCGCGGTGCAGGAGGGGCACCTGCTAGGCACCTTGCCGAACGGCACCGAGCTGGTCTTCTTCGAGGGAGAGGCCGTCCGCGGCAGCTCACCGCAGATCGTCTTCGGGCTCGAAGACGGCGGCATCGATGACGCCGCCGAGGCGCTGGTGGCCAACGGCGTGCAGGTCCTCACCCCGGTGAGCGAGGCGCCGGGCGGTTGGTCCGTCGAGTTCGGGGATCCGGACGGGCACCCGCTGGCTTTCTACCAGGACGGGAAGCTGCCGCGGCGGCGTTGAGCGAGCGCCGTGCCGGTTCGGCTGGCGATCGCGATGCGCGGAGCGACCTTGTTTGCCGCGCAGTCATTGCGCCCGGCGCGACCGTCGATCGCCCCGCCGTTGCCACCTTCCCTTCAGGACAGGTCACCCAAGTCGGTCGAGGTCGATCCGGTGGGTGGGAGCTCGTCCGGCGAGGGTCTCTTGGAAGACGCCACCCTGCGCAACCTCGGCGTGCCCTACCACATCGGCGACTCGACGGTGGAACAGGTCCGCATCGGCGGGCGGCCCGACGAGCGGCTGGTCACGTTGACGATCGAAGCGGGCGTCGTCCTGAAGTTCGAACCCTCGACGGGCCTCGCGGTCCAGCACGCGACCACCGACGAGCCGTCGACGGCAGCGCTCCGCGTGCTCGGCAGCACCGACGAGCCGGTCGTGTTCACGTCCGCCGCGCCCGATCCGCAGCCTGGAGACTGGATGGGACTGTGGTTTGGCGGCGGACCCTCCGATCGAAACGTGATCGAGCACGCCCGCATCGAATATGCCGGCTACGACTGTAGCTGCGGACTGAACACCTGCAGCGAGACGGTGATCGCCAGCGGCACCCACGAAGGTGCGGTGATCTTCACGGCACCACCCGCGGACGCCTTCATCACGAACACCACAATCTCGAACATCGCCGGCAACGGGATCACGCACGGCTTCGACGGACCGTTCGTGAATTTCCGCGGGTCGAACACGTTCGAAGACGTGAGCGGCTGCGAGCAGACCCACCCGCGCAACGAAGACACGAGCTGCCCCGATCCCCGGCCCGCCTGTGACGGCTCATAGGTTACGCTGAGCGGGCACCGTCAACCTGGCTCGAGGGTCCCGCCGAGCGGGCGTACCAGGCGACCACCCTGGGGTGTTGCCTCACGCCTTCGTAAAGCGCTTCGAGCTTCGGATAGCTCGAGAGGACGTCCGAGGGGACGTGATCGAGCACCCCGCTCTTCAACCACCGGATCAGGATGAAGAGACGAACGTCGGCGACGCTGATCCGCTCGCCGCCGGCGAAGGGGCCGACGATCTGCTTCTCCATGAAGCCTGCCCAGGTCTTGAGCGGCCCCTCGACGAGCTCCGCCCGTTTCTGCTCGAGCTCTTTGGGGTCCTTGATCCCAAACGTCCTGCTGATGGCATACCTGATGTCCTCGACGGCCGACAGCAGCGACTCCAACCGCAGCGCCTCCCATTCGTCCTCCGGCAAGAGGCCGTAGCGGCGACCGATGTGAGCGAGGATGGCGATCGCCTGGCTGACGGGCGGCTTGCCCGGAATCTCGAAGATCGGCAAGCCGCCGAACGGCGTGGTCGGCTTGAGGGCGAGCCACTGATCCCGCGTAAGCCGGTTGTCCTCGAAGTCGACGCCGGCCAGCACGAGCGCCAGCCGGCACTCTTCCCCGCGGCTGATGGGGGCGTCGAAGTAGGTGAGCTTCGGTTTCGTCATGGCCGCAAACCTAGGCGGCTGCCCCTGGGTTGTCATCCCCCTCGCGGCTGCTCCCCCACGCGCTTGGGGCTGAATCGCTGGGTCGCGCCCAGGCGCCGGGACCGGCACGGGAGGGTGCCCGGGTCGGGTGCGGCGCCCTTACGCGGGCTTACCTTGGGACGACCCGAGTCGCTCGACGATCGTTCCAGCCATGAATCAAGCGTTTCAGATCCAAACCCCGCTGTGGGAGATCGCCGCCCGAGGCAGCCTCGTCTACCTCGTGATCGCGGTGTTGTTCCGGTTCATGCCCAAGCGACACGCTGGGAACCTGTCACCGAACGACATGATCTCGCTCGTCATCGTCGGCAGCCTCGCCGCCAATGCCATCATGGGCAGCGCGGGGACGCTGCTGGACCTCGTGCTCATGATCCTCGTCATCGTGGCGTGGGACTATCTCTTCAACCTGGCCGAGTACTACTTTCCGCGCTTTCGAGGTATTGCGCAGGACTCTCCGACGCTTTTGATCCACAACGGCGAACTTGTGAAGGACAACCTGCGCAAAGAAAAGCTGACGGAGCAAGAGCTCGCCGCGAACTTGCGAAAACGAGGCGTCGCTGACGTCGCCCAGGTGAAGCAGGCGATCTTGGAGGTCGACGGTCACATCAGCGTCATCGAACGTGACGCGATGAGCGAGCACGACTCAACGCCGAGCCGCCCGGCCTAGCCGTGCGGCCGCACCGTCACCGGCGACCTCCTTTTCCTGATGCCACGGCGGCGAGGAAGCGGTAGCTTCGGCGCTCCCTTTGATCGCTACCTGATTCACGATGCGAAAACTCGTCTACTTCATCGCCTGCACCGTCGACGGCTTCATCGCGCGCGAGAACGGCGCGTTCGACTTCTTCCCGATGTCCGGGGATCACCTGCCGTACATCGCGAACGAGTACCCAGAGACCCTGCCGACGCACGCGCGTCAAGCCATGGGCGTGTCGGCCGAGAACCGGCACTTCGATACCGTCCTGATGGGGCGTGCGACGTACGACGTGGGCGTCTCCGTGGGGGTCACCAGCCCGTACGCCCACCTGCGTCAGTACGTGGTCTCCTCCACGCTGGGGTCGAGCCCAGATCCCGCGGTCGAGCTCGTCTCCAAGGATCCCCTGGCTGCGGTGCGCAAGTTGAAGCAGCAGGGCGGCATGGACATTTGGCTGTGCGGCGGTGGGAAGCTCGCCGCAGGCCTGTTCGACGAGATCGACGAGGTCATCCTGAAGATCAACCCCGTCATTTTGGGGTCGGGCACCCCGCTGTTTCAGCGCGCCGAGCAAGCGGTGAGCCTGGATCTGACAGACGCTCGCACGTTCGCTGGCGGCGTGGCCATCCACCGCTACCGCGTCGTTCGCTGACGGTCTCCGCGGGCGCCCTCAGGGTGGGCCACGCAGCCTGCCTCCCGGAACCTTCAGCACCTCAACAACTCACACCGCGCGCTGCCAGACGATCTGGCCCCCCTGGTCGCGCACGCCATCGTCTATGGAGGGCTGGGGCTCTTCGTGACGCGCACCGGCAGCGCGGCCGGCCCGAGCACGTGGAAGGCCTCTCTCGGCGTCCAAGCGGGAGTCGTCAGCTCCATGTGGCGCAAACCATCGAGCAGATCGGAGAGCGCGACTCTGGCCTCGAGGCGCGCCAGCGCCGCGCCCAGGCAGAAGTGACTGCCGCCGCCGAACGCGACGTGGGTGTTCGGGCTCCGGGTGACGTCGAACCGATCGGGGTCGCTGAACTGCTTGGGATCTCGGTTCGCCGCTCCGACCGCTGCCAGCACCACGGCGCCAGCTGGGATGCGTTGGGCGCCCACCTCTACGTCGTGCCGAGCGCGCCGAAAGACCAGCTGTACGGGCGAGCGATACCGCAACACCTCTTCGATGGCGCTCGGGATGAGGCCCGGGTCTGCCCTCAACCGTTCGATCTCGCCGGGGTGCTCGAGCAAGGTGATGACGGCGTTGGCGATCAGGTTGCTCGTGGTCTCGTGGCCGGCCACCAGAAGGAGCTGAAAGAAGCCCAGAATTTCATCAAAGGCGAGCTTTTCTCCGTCGACGGACGCGGTCATCAGCCGGGTCAGCAGATCGTCCCGCGGCGCCATCCGCCGCTCCTCGAGCAAGGGCTCGAGGTAGTCACCCATCTCGCGACTGACCTCAGCGGCGGCCTGAACGGCCGCCGCGGCCCGCGGATCGCCGGGCCCGGCGTGGGCCCAGCTCAAGATGGCATCGCTCCCGGCGCGAAAGCGCGGGTAGTCTTCGGGCGGAGCGCCCA
>JAEZYZ010000235.1 GCA_023418705.1 Pseudomonadota bacterium
GACAACCTGGAGCTTCGGTGTCCTCCCCACAATTTGCTGGCGGCCGAGCAGGACTTCGGCCGAAGCCACATGGACCGCAGGCGCGGCAAGGCGCCGCCGAGCCTCGCTGCGCGGGAAGGATCTGACCTCGCGGGCGGTGCAGCCAGATCTGACCCTGCAACGTAGCCGACGCTCGGGAGCGGGGCCGAACCCGCGACGGGGGCCGAACCCGCGACGGGGACCGAACCCGCGGCGGGGATCGAACCCGCGACGGGGGCCGAGCCCCCAACATCACGAGCAACGCCCGCACCGGCGCGGGAGACCCTACCCTCGCGACCGCACGCCGCACCGGCGCGGGAGACCCTACCCTCGCGACCGCACGCCGCACCGGCGCGGGAGGCTGTGACCTCGCGACCGCCCGCCGCACCGGCGCGGGAGACCCTACCCTCGCGACCGCACGCCGCGCCGGCGCGGGAGGCTGTGACCTCGCGACCGCCCGCCGCATCGGCGCGGGAGACCCTACCCTCGCGAGCACCCGGCGCGCTGGCGCGGCGCCACGTGAGCGCCGCGATCCGGCGTGAGGTGTGGGCGCGCGATGCGGGACGATGTGCTTACACCGACGATCGAGGGCGGCGCTGTCCGGAGACGGGCAGCTTGGAGCTGCACCACCGCGAAGCGCACGCGCTGGGCGGCCCGGACACCGTGGCCAACCTGGAGCTTCGGTGTCCTCCCCACAATTTGCTGGCGGCCGAGCAGGACTTTGGCTGACGCCACATGGACCGCAAGCGCGGCAAGGCGCCGCCGAGCCTCGCTGCGCGGGAAGGATCTGACCTCGCGGGCGGTGGCGCAGATCTTACCCTGCAACGTAGCCAGGTCCGGAAGCGACGGGATCCGTGCGCAATCCACGCCCGTTGGCGATACGCATCAGCCGCCAGATCGCCTCTTCGTCGAAGCGGCGGCAGAAGTCGCCGGCCGTGGTCGGGTCGAGTCCTGGTACGGGCGCGCTCGCTTCAAGATGCCGAGCTGCGAATCGATCATCTTTGGCAACCCAGCTTGCCGCACCCGCTGGTGGACCGCGGCGAGGCCGCCGTAGGGCACCGCACGAGTGCGCTCGGACATCTCGTAGGTCGGACGTGGTCCGCTGAACTCCGGGCGTCCCTCCTGCCTCGGGTCCGTGCCCCCTATGAAGAGGGCTCCAGGCGCTCGATGATCTTCCGCTTCTCTTGCTTCGACGGTCGACGTATCTTCGGTTTCACCTGAAGGCTCCCGGGGTTGTTGGGTTTGTTTTCCAACCACAAAAAAACCGGGAGTTTTTGAAAAATTCCCGCAGCTATGCCGAAAGTCTCGCTTGATTGGGGTCTAGACGGTCTCATTTTCCGCGACGAACGGCTTGCTCCGCAGACCGTTTGTCGCGCTAGGTCTTCTCGCCGGGCGCGAGCCGGGGGTGATGCTCACGCCCCGACCAGCGCTGGCGTATGAAGCGATCGTTCGCGCCCAGGGAGCGGCTCCCCTCGGTGCCGCAGGCCGTAACGTCGAATCGATAGATGGATCGCGCGGCGCTTCGAAAGCTTGGTAGCCTCGCCCGCGCCATGAAAGCCATCGTGCTCCGCCGCTACGGCTCCCCGGACGTCCTCCGGCTCGAAGAGATCGCGGAGCCGCCGGTCGGCGACGACCAGGTGCGGGTGAAGGTTCGCGCCACCGCCGTGAACGACTGGGATTGGGCCATGGTGCGGGGCAAGCCTTACATCTATCGCTTGCTGTTCGGGCTGCGGCGGCCGAAGGTGAGGGTACTGGGGGCCGAGGTCGCCGGCGTCGTCGAGGCCGTCGGCAGCTCGGTCACGAAATTTCGGCCCGGGGATGCCGTCTACGGCGATATCTCCGACGCCGGCTTCGGGGGGTTCGCCGAGTACGTGAGCGTGCAGCAAGACGCTTTGAGCCCCATGCCAGCCGGGATGACGTTCGAGCAGGCGGCGGCGCTGCCCCATGCGGCGGGCCTGGCGCTGCAGGGCCTGATCGAGGTCGGACAGATCCGTTCGGGGGAGAGCGTGCTCATCAACGGCGCTGGGGGTGGGGTGGGCACCCTCGGGGTGCAGATCGCAAAGCAGTTCGGGGCGACCGTCACTGGCGTCGACGGCGCCGCGAAGCTCGGCATGCTGCGGTCTATTGGGTTCGACGACGTCATCGACTTCCGAGCAGAGGACTTCACCCGCAGGGGCAAACGCTACGATTTGATCCTCGACACCAAAACGAACCGCAGCCCCTGGAGCTATCTGCGCTGCCTGAACCCCGGCGGACGCTACGTTACGGTCGGCGGCGACGTGTCAGGCTTGCTTCAGATCGGCTGTCTGGGGCCTGCCTTTCGTCGCCCTCGTGGCAAGCAGCTACGCATCGTGATGTTGAAGCCCAACCAAGGTCTCGACGTCTTGAACGAGCTGTTTGCCAAGAACCAGCTGCGCTGGGTGATCGACGGACCGTACCCGCTGAGCGAGGCGCCGCAGGCGCTGCGGCGTTTCGGGGACGCCGAGCATTTGGGCAAGATCGTGATCAGCGTGTCCGCTTGACGACGAAGGCCCCGATCCCGCTGCGGCTCGCGCGTACCATCGAGGCAGGCAAGCGCGAGCCGTAGCAAGCTGGGCGCAGCGGCTTTGGCGGGTCAGGCCGCGGTATCGGGCTCGCTCTCGCTCTCGATTTCGACCAGGCGGATGTCGACCTCCAGCGTGCCCCCCAGGATCTCGGCGTAGTCCCGGCAGAGATCGATCGCTTCGGTCATCCCGGACAGGTCCAGGACCGCGAAGCCACCGATGAGCTCCTTCGACTCCGAAAACGGGCCGTCGATGACCTTCAGGTCGTTGTTGGTGAACACCAGGCGTTTGCCCTGAGCGCTCGGTCGCAGGCGCATCGACCGGACGAGCACGCCGGCTTTGGTCATCTCGGTCTTGAGGCGAGAGAGCGCTGCTTTCTGCTGCGGGCTTCGCCCGCCGGACTCGGTGTCACGGTCGGCCTTCTCGATCAGCAGCATTTGCAACGGCGGGTTCTCCGGCGCGGGCATGACGCCGATGTCCCAGGGCTCGTTGATCTTGCCGACCTCGAGCTCGCCATCGCCCAGGATCTTGCCGTAGCGTTCGGCCCATCCGAGCGCTTCCTCGAGGGTCCGCACCTTGAGCAGGAGCGTCGCCGCCGGCAGCTCGTGTTCGCCCGCGTACGGCCCACGCTTGGTCGTGCAGCGACCCCCGCGGAAGGTCAGGCGCGTTCGGGTCTTGCTCGCGCCGAGCCCGGCACCGTCGACGAGCCGGCCCGCCTTGGCGTGTCCTCCGACGAAGGCGCCCATCCGCTCGATGAGCTCCATGGGCGGCAGCTTGCCGGCTTCGGTGTTCGCATCGTTCTTGTGCATCATCATCAAACGCATGGTCGACTCCTTACCGTGAGTGAGTGCGGAGCGGCACGCGCCGCCCGCATCCGAGCGACGAAAGGTCCGCGCCTCGATCGACGCGGGTGGAGATATTTTTGTAAGCGTCGGAATATATTGATTAATTTTTCTGTGAACCGCCGGCTCGTCGGGGTCGATTCGCTCATCGACGGTGGCGGTGTGACGGTGCGCTCGGGTGTGGTCGCGACAGCGCGAGTGACCCACGGTCATGACGCGGGTCACGGGCGGACCCGGCGTGCATCGCGTATCTTCGGCCCCATGCGGACGCCTACTGCGAGCCTTGTGTTCTTTGCCCTGGTTGCGATCGGGTGTGGTGCCGGGTCGAGCGCCTCATCGGACGGCGGCGCCGCCGCCGCGGGAGCGTCCCCTGGCTCGGGGGGCTACGGCGCCGGGG
>JAEZYZ010000303.1 GCA_023418705.1 Pseudomonadota bacterium
GGCTCCTGTCGTGCCGCCGCGGGCGCTTCAGCTGGCGCCGCTCCGGCGCCGTCCGCCGGCAGGGAGCCCGGCTCCGGCACGATCAGCGCGAGCGCGAGCGCGGCGGCCGCCGCGACCCCGAGCACCGGGAGCGTGGTCTCGTCCGGCTCGGAGGTCGTCACCGGGGCGGAGGAGGCGTTCGGCGCCGCCGAGCGTCGCGCGTTCTTCGCTGCCATCGCCGACAGGGTACCGCCGCCGCCGCTGAGCCGCAACGCCGCGATTTCACGGCGAGCTTTCGTTGCCTACGGCAACCCGCCGCGCCGGCGCGCCACCCAGTGCACGCCGAGCGCCATCGCCGCCATCAGGGTCCATCCCCAGGGCGGCAGCAGCGGCGAGACGTGCCGCTCGGCCGCGATCCGGGTGCCGTCGGGCAGCGGCAGGCTCGCCACTTCGTCGTGCATCGCGAACCGCCCCCCGGTCGCCTCGGAGATGCGCCGCAACCGCTCCAGGTCCGGGCGCGAGTCGCGCCAAGCGGCACCGCCGCGCTCGCAGGCGAAGTCGAAGCGCGTGGGCGGCGCCGCCCCGATGCGAGCGCGCGCCGTGTAGCCGCCAGCCTCCAAGGGTCCAACGTCCATCTCGGTCTGTCCGCTCTCGGGTAGCCGCGCCTTGCGCTCCGCCGCCGGCGCGTCCTGGCTCGGCCCCAGGCGCTCGAGCGTCAGCTCGACGTCCTGCGCCGCCCCCGGCAGGCGCACCAGGCGGATGGTGGCCGGCTCTCCGGCGATGCACGGGCGCACCAGCTCGAGCCGCGCCGACTCATAGCGAGGGTCCCGCATGAGCCAGCCGAGCAGCCCGTCCCACAAGGCACCGTACGAGCGCCCCGCGACCGAAGCGGCCAGCTCGCCGTAGGCGAGCTGATGGGTGCCGTCGATCCCGAGCGCGATCGAGCGCCCATCGCCCGCCTCGCCCAGCGCCAGCACCGGCATGGGAGCGCCCCCCTCCGCCGCTTTGCGCGAGGGGTGCTCCAGAAGAACGATGGCGTCCTTTCGCGGAGCGCCGAGCGTGTTGGAGCCGTGCACCGGCGGGAACTGATCCCCGATGAGATCCCTGAGCGGGCCGAGCACGGGGGCGGCCCTCCCGGCCTCGGTGATCCTGGGCGCGAACTCGACCGTGTCGAAGGGCTTGCCGGCCTCGGACAGCTCCACCGGCAGCACCCGCCCGATCGACGTGCCCGCGTAGCCGCCGCCGGCGAACGCCGACGGCCCGCCGACCATGATGAGGCCCCCCCCCGACTCGACGTACTCCGCCAGCGCCGGCAGGTGCTGCGCGAGCTTGTACCGAATGGCGTCGATGTCCTGCAGCACCACGGCGTCGAAGCTCGGCAGGTGCTCGGTGAACAGCTCGTCGACCGGGAACGGGATCAGCGCCAGCTCGGCGTCGTCGTGCGTGTTGGTGTCGTCGGCGTCAGTGCGCAAAATGAAGAACGCGACCAGATCTACCGAGTCGTCGCTCTTCAGCCACATACGCAGCGCTCGGACGTCGTAGGTCGGCCTCCCCGCGACGTGCAGCAACCGCAAGCGCTCGCGGGTGACTGAGAAGGTCAGGATGCGCCGGTCGTTCTCCGGCACCACGTCGCCCTCGGGCGCCTCGATGCTGATCTCAACCACCCGGTTGCCGGCGCGTTCGAGGGTGATCTCGAGCTCCACCGTCGCCGTCCCGTCCTCGACCTCGGCGACCCCGCTGGCGAGCACCGCGGGCTCCACCCCGTGCCGCAGCTCTCGAACCGTGACGGGCAGCTTGCCGCACTCGAGCCCGCCCGCGCAGCCGATCTGGATCGTGAGCGCCAGCGGCTGGTGCGCGACCGCCGCCCCGGCGGCCCGGACGGCGCGGACGCTGGCGTCGCGCGGCGCCTGCTCGACGACGCCGACCGTGTGCACGGGCACGTCGAGCGCGCCGATCATCTGTCGAATCGCCTCGGGCGCTGGCGACTCCCCAGGCCGCGTCAGGCGCCCGTCGCTCACCACCACCACCGCCTGGGGGCGCTCGCCCGCCGTCGTGTTGAGGCTGCTCAGCGCCGCCGCCAGATCGCTCTCGATCGCCAGCTGTTCGGTGCCGCTGGCGCTCTTGCCGTCGGCGGCGACCGGTGAGGGCGCGCCGTCTCCGAAACCCAACAGCTGCAGGCGGGCTTCGACGAAGTGCTTCGAGATGCGGCCGATCGCGGCGCGCGCGACGTCCCGGCGGGTGCCGTCCCCCGCGGGCAGCAGCAGCCGGCGCGATTGGTCGAGCAAGACCACCACGCGCGGCCCGACGACGCTCCCGCGCGTCGCGACCCGCACCGGGCGCAGCACGGCCGCGCCGAGCAAGAGCAACGCCAGCACGCCGGAGAGGGCGATCCAGGCGCCGTAGCGCTCCCGGCGCCCGAGCTCGACGATGAGCAGCGCCAGCGAGGCCACGAGCACGACGACGACGGCGACGATGGAGGCCGTCGAGAGGTCGTCGGTGAGCGCGAGCTGTTCGGTCATGGCTCGCGTTGGCGCCCCGCCCGCCGGCGCATCAACCAAGGCGCGTGCACCTGGTCGTCCTTGTAGTCGGAGCAGAGCAGGTACATCGCGATGTTCACGGCCAAGCGCAGCGCCTGCTCGCGCTGGCGCACGCCCCCCGGCTCGACCTCGATCGCCCACGAGCCCGAGGCGGTCAGCGCCAGCGCGCCCAAAAGGTCGTGGGACGAGAACAGCACCTGCGCGTTCTTGTTGCGCACGATCGCCTCCAGGTGGGGCGCCCCCATGACGCGCCCCACGGGTCGATCGATGATGTAGTAGGTTTTGTAGACGACGTGCGCGGGATCGAGGCGCACCGGCGGCGCATCGGGCACGATGCGGGCGAGCTCCCGCCGCGCGGCGCGCCCAAACGCGCCGCTCGCCGGGTCGTTGTCGTCGACCAGCAGCATGCCCCCCAGCGAGAGGAACTTCGAGAGGCCCCTCAGCTCCGGCGCCGATAGCGGCTGCACGTCCCGCGACCCGGCCCAAATCACGAACGGCTCGGCGAGCAGCTTCGGCTCGTCCGCCCGCACGCTGGCGCTCGCCAGGCGAGCGGGCGCGCTGGTGCGGCTGACCAGCTCCCAAGCCCAGCGCGCCGGCGCCGTGGTCCTTGGCCCCGACAACGCTTCGGTGCCGGCGACCAGCACCCGCGCGTGAAAAGCGCCCGCCTGCCCGAACGCGCGCGCCGCGTTCGGCGCAAGCGCCCACGCGCCGACCCCGGCGAGCAGACCGCGCCGGGTCAATCGAAGTCTTCGACCTTCCACACGCCCGCCTCTCGCTTGAGCTTCACCCAATGGCCGCCCGGCACCTGCACCTCGGCCACATCTCCATCTACCCGCACCTCGAGCGCCTCCGGCCGCTCGAGGCCGGTGACCAACGAGCTGATGTCATGCTCCAGCTCACTGCGCGTCTCCGGCGACAACGCCCGGAGCAGGCCCGCATAGCTTCGACGCGAAAGGGCCTGGCGCAGCTCGACCAGCGCCTCCGCCGGCGTCTGCGCCGCGGCCGGCAGGCCGCCGGCGGCGCTGACCTTGAAGGCGCCGTCTTCCAGCGGAACGCGTGCCGTCTCTCCGTCGTGGTAGCGGAGCTCGGCGGCCGTTCGTACGTCCAAGTCCCGCCCCTGGGAGAACACCCGGCCGCGAGCGCTGAGCTCCTTGCGAGCCCCAGCCGTTAGCCGCTGCACCCCCTCGGGACCGTGGGTGCGCTGCCCTTCACGGGTGAGCATCGCGTAGAGCGCCTCCGCGTCCCCGCGCTCGGCCGCCTCGGCGTACCGCTGCACGGCCGCTCGAGGATCGGGCACCGAAGCATGGCTGCACGCCACCGGCTGCAGCAGCGCACAGCCCAGCAACGCCGTGCGCGCGACCGCGGTCGCGCGACAGCCGTGGGAGCGGCGCGGGAGGCAGTGCGGGGCTGGCGGTAGCGAGCGCAGTTGACTAACCTTGGGGGACGAGGCCCGGCTGATGGGCCCCGACGACATTCGCAAAACGGCCGTGGCACCCTTAGCATTCTCGCCTGGTTTCTGCAGCTGGGAGCACTCTTGACCCAGAAGGCCTCGACCTCCAGCGCGTCCGCGGAGCGGCGCGCCCGCTCCCTGCTGGGCGTTGGCGCGACGACCTCGGTGCTCGGCATCGCCCTGTCGGCAGCAGGCAGCTCCGACCTGACGGCCTGGCTGACGGTCGCCGCCCTCGGGCTCTTGATCTACGCCGTCCACGCCTTTGGGCGCACGGGCGCCGACGCTCCCGCCGGGACCAAGCGTCGCCGGGCGGTCCGGACGTCCGGAGCCTGAGCTTCCGATCGTTCAGGTCTCGCTACGCAAGACGGCGATGGCCACCTTGGGGCCGAGCTCCTGTACGGGCCTGACGGCTAACCCAAACTCCCGCCCTTCGATCTCGATCGCTCGCGCGAACACGCCTCCGTCGAGCGCCGACCACGGCTTGGCGTCCACGATCGCCTTGGCGTTCACGTCCGGAGAGATCGGCGCACCGTAGGCGGCGTCCCCGACGACCACGTACACGTACAGGAGCGGCACCTTCGCCTCGGATTCGGAGGCTTGCGAGGTGACCTCGCTGCGCAGCGCCGTCTCCAGCCGATAGGCGTATGCCGACCAGGACCAACCGGTCACGTACAGACCTTTGGTCTCACCCCCGACCTGGATCGGCTGCGCGGCGACCCACTGCGCGTCAGCCCTTCCCTTCACCCCCGCCGCCTCGGGCATGGATCCGTGCGTTTCCGTGTACTTGCCAAGCGCCTGGCGAGCCTCCGGGAAAGAAGCGTACAGGTTCTTGCCCACCATCAAATCTTGATCGCGGTCGTTGCGTAAAATGAGCCCGTCCTTGTCCGTCACGGCGAAGAACGTGCTCTTGGCGACCCGAAGATCCTGCACCTTCTCGCGCGCCCGCTCGAGCAGCCTGCGCACCTCCTGGGGGTTGTCCTGGGGCGGCCCCTCGCCCTCGAAGACGGCGCGCAGATGCTTGGCGCCTTCGGGCAGCCCCTGTCGCACCTCCGCGACGTCCTGGCGCGCCTTGGCTGCCAAAAAATCAGCATGTTCCTTGGCTTTTTTCACGCTGACTTCGGTCTTGTCCTGGCAGCCCGCGGCGAGGACCAGGGCCAAAAGCGCCGGAGCGAAGCGGGCGATCGGAGCGCTTAACAAAGTTTGCATCTGGCCGTCAGTTCCTTTGATCTCGGGATAACCTCGGGGACAATCCTTGTCGTCATTTCCCGCTCCGGCAAGCAGATCCGCTTGGCGGGACCGCGGGGAGCCGGCGTTGCCCCGATCGTATCGTTCAACCGCGCTTCCCTCCACCCCAACGCCAACCGGGATCGCGCCTCACGGGAGCCAATGAAGCCACCCAGACACTCCACCGCCCCTCGTGAGCTCGAGTTCGGCTCCGAGGCCGCGTCAGGCGTGTCGGCGGCGCACCCGCACGAGCGCGAGTCGTTCTTGGCGATGAACCGGCTGCTGCGCCGCGAAGAGCTGAGCGTGGTCTTCCAGCCGATCGTCGACATGACCTCGGGAGCGCTGTTCGCCTACGAGGCGCTGGTGCGGTGCTCGAACCCACGTTATCCCGACCCACCGACGCTGTTCGAGGAAGCCGTGGCGAGCGGCTGCGCGGGGCGGCTCGGCCGGGCGATCCGCGAGATCGCAACGCGCGAATGCAGCGGGCTGCCGCTATTCTTGAACGTCCACCCCCAAGAGCTGAACGAGGGTTGGCTCGTGCGCCCGGACGACCCGCTCTTTCTACACGACCACGACGTCTACTTGGAGATCACCGAGTCCGTCCCGCTGACCCACTTCGAGCTGTGCTTGAGCGTGCTGCGTGAGGTACGGAGCCGCGGGGGCGTGCACTTCGTC
This sequence comes from Pseudomonadota bacterium, assembly GCA_023418705.1. GTDB lineage: Bacteria > Myxococcota_A > Polyangia > Polyangiales > Polyangiaceae > JAEZYZ01. The sequence goes on from JAEZYZ010000303.1 coordinate 5,866, forward strand.
GTCGACGACCTCGGCGCGGGCTATTCCAACTTGAAGAGCATCTGCGATCTCGAGCCCAAGCTCGTGAAGCTGGACCGCGGGCTCATCGCGCGTCTCGATCAGAGCGCGCGTCAGCGGCAGCTCGTCAGCAGCGTGGTCGGGCTCTGCCACGAGATGGACGCGGTGGTCGTCGCCGAGGGGATCGAGACCCACGCCGAGTTCGACGCGCTTCAGGGCATCGGCGTGCAGCTCGGCCAGGGCTTTTTGTTCGCCCGCCCGAGCTTCCCGGCGCCGGGGTTCACCTGGCCCCCCAGCGCGCGCTCGGGCCTGCTCCAGCTCTGAGCACCGCGGGCACCGATCGCCAGGGCCGATCAGTGCATCGATAGCAGCGCTCGCCCGCGTGCGCCCAGGTGTCGATCGCACACGTTGCGTTGCCCCTGGGTGAGCTCTTGCATGCGCACACAACTCGGACAGCGCCGGGTCGAGCGAACGCGCCGGCGCGCGGCGGCCCCGGAGTCTTTGACGGCGAGCACGGGGCAGTCGAGCTCGCGCATCAACACCTCGGGCACGGACGGTGACACCCAGCGCTCGAACCCGCGCCGCCGGCCGCTGCCCGAAATCACCAGATCTGCCGCCAGCTCCCGAGCGAGCTGGACGATCTGCTCGCCGGGTGATCCGACGCGAAGGTGGGTGACGACCCGCGCGAAGTCGGCGCGATACTCGCGCTCGTAGGACCAGAGCTCGCGCTCCACGAAGCTCCGCAAGAGGTCGGAGGCAGGCTCCACCTCCAGCAGCTGGGACTCGCCCGGCAGCTCGAGCTGCAGGCGCGCCCCTGAGAGGCCCGCGACGTGCACCACGTGGGGCTCTGCCCCAGGCTGTTGGCCCGCCATCGCGAAGGCGTGCACCAGCGCCGCTCGGCTGGCATCGGAGAAATCCACACCAACCAGGATGATGAAGGGATCGGCGTCGTTCGTGAGACTGGCCATCGTGTCTGGAAGGCTGCCTTTGCAGCTGTCATGCCAACCGAGGGCCCCAACCCGGCCGGCGCCTCCTGTCGCTTCGACGCCGCAGGCGGCTCGCTCCCCCGCCTGACCGGCGCGTCTGTCGCGCCACGCTTCGCGTCAGATCGCCACGCGCGCGCGGATCTCCCCCGCGTCTCAAGCCGCGCAGACGAAGGCGCCGCCTTCCAGGAAGCCCATCGATCGGAGGGCGGCCCGGATCTGACCGCGCGCCTCGGGCCCTGCGACGGACACGACCATCCGAGGCGGCCGAAGGCGCTCGAGCGCTGCCGGCGGGACGACCTCGGCGCCCGCGATGCGCTGGCCTAAACGTCCGGGGTGCAGCTCCACGATGTGGCTCGGTCGCTTGCCGCACGCCGCGAGCGCCCGCGCCAGCGCTTTGCCCGTGCCCCCGTAGCCCCAAAGCACGTAGCGCTCGACCTCGGCCAGAAATCCGTGCGCCAAAAACCACGCCTTGCAGCGCGTCATCGCCTCGAGCCCGTACGCTGGCGCGGTGCGGCTGGTGCGCCCCGGGCCGTCACGCCACGCGAGCAGGCGCCGCGGCACGACGCTCAGGCGCTGCCCGGATTCGAGCAACCGCAGCACCAGATCGTAGTCCTCCGCCCAGCCGGCGTCGCGATAGCCGAACGTCTGCAGCACCTCGCGCCGGATCAACAGCGTGGGGTGGGCGATGGGACATTCGATGAAGCGCTCCCGCGCCACGTCCGAGCTCGACTCGATGGCGTTCAGCCAGCGCTCGTAGCGCTGCATCCCCTCCCCGGAGGCGCGGCGCGGGAACAGCCGCACGTGGCAGCCGACACCCGCCAGCCCCGGATCGGCCTCGAGCGCTCGCAACTGCAGAGCCATGCGCTCGCGGCGCATGACGTCATCGGCGTCCATGCGCGCCACGAACGGCGCCCGGGCGCGCGCGAGGCCGGCTCGAAGCGCGCACACCAGGCCACCGTGGGCAAGGTCAAGCAGCTCGAAGCGCCGGTCGCGGGCGGCCATGCCGCGCGCGATCTCCGCCGTGCCGTCGCTCGAGCCGTCGTCGACGATGATGCAACGAAAGCGCGGCTCCGACTGGCGCGCCACGCTGCGGAGCGCCGCCCCCAGCGTCGCCTCGGCGTTGCGAGCGGGCAGCAGGATGTCGACGCGCGGCTCGCTCAGAGCAGCCGTTCGGCCTCCGCCAGCACCGCCTCCACGTGCCCTGGCACCTTCACGTTGCGCCAGATCCGCTGCACGACACCGTCTCGGTCCACCAAGAAGGTGCTGCGCTCGACGCCCATGTACTCACGGCCATAGTTCTTCTTCTTCACCCAGACGCCGTAGGCATTCGCCAGCCCCTTGTCGCTGTCGCTCAAGAGCCGGAAGTTCAAGCCATGTTTTTCGCGGAAGCGCGCGTGCGCGCCGGGCCCGTCGGGGCTCACGCCGATGATGCTGATGCCCCGCCGCGCGAACCGATTGAGCGAGTCGCGAAACGCGCACGCCTCCTTGGTGCAGCCTGGCGTGTCGTCCTTCGGGTAGAAGTACAGAATGTACGGGTGCCCCTCCAGCGAATACGAGGAGAACATCTGCGCGTTGTGGTCGAGCAGATCGAAGGTCGGCGCGCGGACGCCTTCCTTCAGCTCGGCGCGCTTGCGGGCACGCGGCTCCTCCGCGGCCAGCTGACGAACGGCCGCCGGACGCACCGCGGGGCTGGCCGCTGATCGGCGCTTGGCGGACGTCGGCGTGCCGGCGGCCGAGCGCTTGGCGGGCGCCGCCGTCGCCGAGGTCTTCTTTGCAGGCGCAGCGGCGGCCGAGCGCTTGGCGGGCGCCGCCGTCGCCGAGGTCTTCTTTGCAGGCGCAGCGGCGGCCGAGCGCTTGGCGGG
>JAEZYZ010000323.1 GCA_023418705.1 Pseudomonadota bacterium
GCGCGGCGGTCCGCGCGCGCGCCTTGGCAATACCCGGAGGCTCGAGGGCGCTCGGCGCCTCGGCGGGTGCTGGCGGCGGATGCGCCTCGGGCGCGGCCCCGGCCGCCTCGTCGCCGGGTGCTCCGGCAGGCCCAGCCGCGAGCAGGGCCGTGAGCTCTGCGAGCGCGGCAGGATCCAGGTCCGGGGTCAGCTGGTGCAGGCGTTCGATGACGTCGGCCGTTTCGAAGTACGTGGGCGCACAGGCGACGTGGATGCTGCCGATCGGGGCGAACCGTCCCTCCTCGTAGATGTGCAGCGCGATGCGCCAGGCCCCCTTGTCGATGAGCTCCCGGCAAGACCGGCAGTGGGCTCGGCCTGAAGGCGCGCGTTCGGCGCGCAGCAATCGAACCAGGCGCGGGTGCGCGAGCCCCTGCTCGAGCAGTGCCCGCAGCCGGTCGATCCCGTCCGGGGGCTCCGCGTAGGCCTCGAGGGTGGCGCCGAAGCGCTCGGGGCGGAAACAGGCCGCGCAGAGCAGGTGGTAGAAGTAGAGGGTCTCTCCCTCTGCGTAGGGGTTCGGGGCGCTCTCTGCAAAGCGCAGCTCACCGGCAGCGATGGCCCTGCTGCAGCCGCGGCATTTGGCGCGTCCGCTCTTGGCGGGGCTGATGGCGTCCGGCATGCGCGTCTATTGCAGCGCAGGTCGGCGGCGAGGGCAAATAACGGGTGGGGGGGGCGCCCCGACGAAGCGGGCAGCGGCGTCAAAGCGTCCAGTCGTCGAACGTGGCGCCGCCGCTTGCGGCGGCGACCACCAGCGCGGCACCCGTCAGCTCGACGTTGGCGTCCGGTAGCAGCTCGGAGACGATCGTCGCCGCGGCCGCGGCGCTCGCCGCATCGGAGAGCTCGACCTTCCAAACCACGGCCGTCTCGGGCTCACCGCCGCTGCTATCGTCGCCGCCGTAGACGAACAGCCGATCCCCTCGCCAGGCCGATGCCACCGGGTGGGCCGCGTCCGTGCCGGCGCCGAGGCTGAGCAAGACGAACGTCCCCCACGCCCCGAGCACGATCTCGCTCTGCGGAGCCCACCCGGGTGCAGCGCTGGGGGGCGCGGGTTCCCGTGGGGGAGGGGGCGGCTCGGCCTCAGCGCTGGCGAAGAGCGCCAGCGTCGAGTCCGGCGGATCGGCGAAGAGCGCACGGACGCCTTCGAGGCCGTCCGCCTCCCAGACGGCACGGACGAAGCGGGCGCCGTAGGCATAGGCGACCGCGGCGTACGAAACGAGGTATGGGGAGGGCTGTTCGAGCGCCCAGGCGTTCGCGTTGTCGATCGCGGCGCGGTCGTAGTCGACCCAGTCGACCTCCTCAGGACGAATACCGACGAACGACGCGAGCGCGCGGGCTTCGTGCAGGCGTCCCTCCCCTTCGACCACCGCCGCGGCGGCGAGCGATGCGTCGTCCGTCGCCGGCTGCTCGTAGTAGGCGACCAGGTCGACGTCACGATGCTGCAGGACATGCACCATCTCGTGAACGAGCAGGGCGTTCATGATCGGAGCGTTCATGGGCTCGCCAGGGTCGACGATCACGATATCCCGCGTTTCGAAGCGGTAAAATCCCCCGACCCAGTCGACGGAGCGCTCGATCGTCGCCGAGGGCGACAGCGCACCCGGCGCGGCCAGCTGCAAGAGCGCGAGGCCCCGCTCGAGGTGATCGGGGTCCGGGCGAGGTTCCTCAGCAGCCAGCTGTTCTTCGAGGTAGGCCGCGTAGGCCGTCTTGCTCATCAGCGCCACCGGCGGGAGACGGCCGGCCTCGCTGCCGCGCACACAGGCCGCGATCTCGAGCATGCGCTGCTGGCAGGTCGCTTCACGGATGTCGCACGGCGTGTGGTCCAGGGCTTCACATCCGGGAACGGGGTGGTAGCGAACCGGGCCGAGCGGCGCATCGGCGTCAGCGTCGCCGCCGCTGCAGGCGGCGAGCGCCGGGACCGCTGCCAGCGCCAGCGCCAGCGTCGTCCGGCGCGGCATCACAACCCCTCCCAGGTGGCGACGACGCAGTCGCTGAGCGCCTGGCAGCTCTCCGCAGCTTCGCATTGCGCGAGCTGCTGGAGCGTCTGCGCCGAAAAACGCGCAAAGTCCTGCTCGCACTCCGTGACGCTCAGCCAGCTGCCGCACTCGAACCAGGTGCTGACCCAATCTTCACAGAACGCGCGGGTGGTGGCCGTCGGCGCGGTGAGCCCCGTGGCCTGCTCGAAGCACTCCTGGTACCCGTCGCCAGAGATCGCAGCGCAGCTCAGGGTGCGCAGACAGCGCGACGTCGCCTCCATGTAGCTCGAGCTATAAATCGCGAGGGCGGTGTTGTACTGCCGGCAGCGATCTCCGCAGCCGCCCTCGACAAGAAACCCGCAGCGGCCCGCGTTGCTGCAATCCGCACTGCAGAAGAGCTCGACGGCGTCCCCTCCCTTTGCATCACCGGAGCCGCCGGCGCATCCCCAGAGCTGCGACCACAGCGCGGCGGCCAACACCCACCTCCCAGTCTTCATTGCGCGCCGAGCATAGCCGTGATCGGAGCGCGCTGCCCACAGCAGTGGCCCCCGCGCCGTCAGCAGGCGACGTTGTCCGGCAAGCAGATGTAGTGAAGCGTGCCGTCGACGACCAAGCAACCCTGGCAAGAGAGGTTTTCCCCGCAGCCAACGGAGCGGCAGTCCGCAGGTGCGCTGCCCGCGCTGCCCGCGCTGCCCGCTGTGCCGCCGGTCGATCCGGCCGCGCCCGCCGCGCCGCCCGCGGCCCCGTTCCC
>JAEZYZ010000338.1 GCA_023418705.1 Pseudomonadota bacterium
CTGCGGGCTCGGGCGGTGCCGCTGGGAGCACCGGCGGCGCTGCAGGCGCGAGCGGCGCTTCGGGTTCGGGGGGCGCCGGCGGCGGCACCGGCGGGGCTGCCGGCACGGGCGGCGTCCCCGGCGCGGACGAATGCCAGACCGCCGACGACTGCACGATGTTCACCGATTGCTGCACCTGCGCTTCCGTGCCGAAGGGCACCCGGGTGCCGGGCTGCGATCTGATCTGCGTGGTCGACTCCTGCACGTCCAAACGGATCGAAAAGAGCGACGTCGCGTGCGTCGCGGGGCGCTGTGTCTTCGGCGTGAGCTGCGATCAGCGAGCGGTCACCTGCGACGCCCCGACGCCAAGCTGCTCTCCGGGGTACACCCCGATCGTCAGGGATGGCTGCTTCGGGAGCTGCCTGGCGGTGTCCGAGTGCTCTCGCGTCACGAGCTGTGACGACTGCAAAAAGGGTGGGCTGAGCTGCGTCACCATGGACGCCAGCGACAGCTCCCATTGCGTGTCGACCCCTACGGCGTGTGAAGACGCGCCGACCTGCGAGTGCATGGGCGTGTGCCAGAGCCCGTTCATGTGCGCGGATCCGAAGAGCACCGAGCTTTCCTGCGTCTGTCCGATTTGTCTCGACGCCGACCATTGACGGCGCTCGGCCCGCGCCCAAGGTGTGGGCCATGGTCGCGGATGGCAAGCGGGTGGCGCTGGTCGCTGGCGCGACGGGCGCGGTGGGGAGCCGCCTGATCCCTGCCCTGGCGGAGGACCCATCGGTCGCGCAGATCATCGCCTTGTCGCGTCGCCCCCTGGATCGGGCGCACTCGAAGCTCGACGTGCGCCTGATCGACTTCGAGGCGCTCGACGCGCTGCCGCCGATCGCTTGCGACGAGGTGCACTGTTGCCTGGGGACCACTCGCAAGCAGGCGGGCTCCAAGGCGGCGTTCCGGCGCGTGGACGCCGAGTACGTGGCGGCGCTCGGCCGCTTCGGGCGTCGCTCGGGGGCGCGGCAATTTTTGCTGGTGTCGGCCGTCGGCACGAGCGCGGCATCGCCGAGCTTTTATTCGCGCGTGAAGGCCGAAGCCGAGGCGGCGCTCGGCGCGCTGGGCTACCCGTCGTTGCAGATTTTCCGTCCGAGCATCCTGCTGGCCGAGCGCGCGGAGGCCCGCCCCGGCGAAGCGGCCGCCATCGCGGTCGCACGTAAGGTTGGCCCGGTGCTGCGGAAGGGCCTGTCGCGCTACCGCGGCATCGAACCCGAGCAGGTGGCTCGGGCGATGGCCGCGGCGGCGCGAGGTGGCAGGCCGGGGGTCCACGTTCACCACTATGAAGAGATGCGGCGCCTGGCCGAGCAGCCTTGAATCGAAGCGTCCGCTCGTCCCGGCCCGCTCCGCACCGGGGCTCGGGATGAGCTTTTGTTTTCGACGAGCGACCGATTCGGGCTTTAATGCGCGCCATGTCGTCGCCGAGCAACAACGACCCCGAAGAGTGGAATTTGGTGGCGGAAGCCTACGACCGCGTGAACGTGCCGTTCATGAGGCTGTTCTGCGAGGAGGCGTTGCGCCTCGCGGCGCCGAAAGCGGACGCAGAGGTGCTGGATGTCGCGACCGGACCCGGCACCCTGGCGCTGCTGGCGGCCCCCCGCGTGGCCAAGGTGGTGGCCACCGACTTTGCCGACGAAATGCTGGCTCGGCTGCGCGCTCGCATCGACCGCGAGAAGGTGGCGAACGTCGAAGCGTTGAAGATGAACGGGCAGGCGCTCGAGCTCGGATCCGATCGTTTCGACGCGGCTTTCTCGATCTTCGGCCTGATCTTCTTCGCCGATCGCTCCCGCGGTTTTCAGGAGCTCTTGCGCGTGCTCAAGCCCGGCGGCGTCGCCGTGGTGGCCGGCTGGGTGCCGCTCGAGAGGATGCCCGCGATGCACGCGCTGGTCGAGGGAATGCGCGAGGCGGTGCCCGACCTGCCGCGCCCGAGCGGGACGCCCCCCGTGCTCAGCCTGGCCGACCCCGAGACCTTCCATCGCGAGATGACGCTGGCCGGTTTCGATGACGTAAATGTTCACCTGGTGCAGCGAAGCCTCACTATCGAGGGTTCGATCAGCGACTTCTGGGACCAGATCGTGCCCGCGCACGCCGGGCTCGCCAGCGTGCGCCAGAAGGTGTCACCCGACCAGTGGCAGCGCGTCGCCGAGGCCTGCAAGCGCCGCCTCGAGGCCCTGTTCGGGTCCGGACCCGTCGAGTTCAGCGGGGAAGCCAATCTCGGGGTGGGATACAAGTCGGAGTAGCCGAGCGGGGATCTCCGCTACTCCACGACGATCGGCGGCACCGGCGGCGCTCGGAACTCGTCCCAGGCCGGGGTGACGTTGTTGGCGATGTGGGGCGTGATCTGCGGATTGCCGCCCGCGTCGAGCGTCACCAGGTTGCTCTGGTTCCAGAGGTACACGGCGCCGTGGGACACGAGGTTGCCGGTGCCGTCGTCGACCAGCGTCGTCATGTAAAGCTGTGACATCGGGCGCATCCCGCCCGTGTCCTCGACGATGTCGCCCGGGGACTGCCGCGACGACGAGAAGATCAGAAAGTAGTACTTCTTGCCGTTCGCCTCGCGGACCAACGGCGACCACTTGGGCCAGCTGTTGTGCAGCCCCGGGCTGCTCTCGCCGGTGCAGGCCGGCGGATCGTTGGCGGCGAGCCGGAGCGCCGTGCCCCCGCTGGCGGGCACCACGAAGATCTCCGACTCCGGGCGGTAATAGATCATTCGGTCGCTCTGATCGGTCAGGCTCGCGAACGTCTGCGCGAAGTCGGAGACCCGCGTGAAGGCGATCAGCCGGTCGTCGCCCGAGTAGTCGGGGTAGTACTCCGCGTGCGCCACCTCGGCCGCTCCGGCGACCGGCGTCGCCGGGCCGCCCTGGCCACCGCCGAACGGCACCGTGTACAGGTCCACGGTGGTCGGTGGCTCGCTCTGGGGGCCCTTGCCGACGTGGCCGTCGGAGGTGGAGTCGGTCGAGGTGTACACGATGGTTTGGCCGTCGTGGCTCCAGTCGGGGAGCACCGCCCCGTTCGGATCCCCGTCGCGGGCGATGATGCCCCAGCCGGTCCCCTGGGCGGCGATGAGCGCCTTCTGGATGGCGTTGTCGTTGGGATCGGCGGGAGGCGTGTCGGCGGCCTTGAGGTCGATCCAGATGAGGTGATCGAGGCCGGTCTGGTTGCACATGATGCCGTCACAGTCGGTGGCCCAGAACTTCCAGGGCTCGCTGTCGACGGTGGCCGGGCGCGGGGCGAAGGAGGTCACGTAGCGCCGGTTGTTCGCGGCCCAGTCGGCGACGGAGTACGTCGTGACGCCTTGCCAGGGCATCTGCGCCAACAGCTCACCCATCGGCGTGACGTAGTCGGGCTGCGCGCCGGTCGTGCCCTCCGCGATGCTGGCCACCTTCACGTTCCAGGGCCAATGGTCGGTGATGTTCACGGCCAACCCGTCGGGCGTCGAGGTGTGGCAGCCGACGCAGCGCACCTGCCCCTCCGCGGCGCCGCCCGTGGGCTCCCCGCCGATCATCTCGTCGGGGATCGCTCGCTTGAGCGAGGTCGCGACGTCGTCGCGGATCGTCCCCTGCACATCGCCCGGCCGCAGCGTGACCGCGATGCCCTCGTCGCCCGGGCTGAAGCCGTAGAGGGCGTTGGTGCTCAAGCCGGGCTTGGTCGTCCGCGAGCTCCAGAACACCATCGAGCCCGCCGCTTTGACGGGCGCGATCTGGAACTTGACCTGAGTCTCCCCGCCCCCGGCCGCGCGGACCGTGACCGTGATGTCTTCGTCGAAGACGTTGTAGGTGAGCCCCTTGGGGCTGTCGGGGTTCTTGTTGTCCCAGAACTCGCCGGGCAGATACCACGTGTCCTTGGTCGTGTAGGCGACCAGCGCGTCCTTCTCGCGGGGCGTGCTGAGGGTGATCTGATAGAGCGTGCCGCCGCCGCCGGCGATGCGCACGCGCGGCCGCGCCCAGTTGAAGGGCACCATCGCGTCGTTCGCCGGCTCGACCACGCAGGGGCCAGCGCCGCTCGGCGCGCCCGTGAACATGTCCGGCGCGTTGGCGGGCACCCCGTCGTCGAAGAGGGGCCCGTCCGCCGTCAAGTCGGTGCAGTCCTGAGCGCACAGCGGCTCGCGCACCTCGGTGGGGTCGTCCATGCCGCCCGTCGCGCCCCCGCCCAGCGTGCCCCCGACGGCTCCGCCGCCGAGCACGCCGCCGGTGCCGGGC
>JAEZYZ010000368.1 GCA_023418705.1 Pseudomonadota bacterium
GGGGCGCCCGCGGGCCCCCCCCGCCGAAGCTCGGATTCGGGCGGGATCGGGTGTATCGTCCGCCCATGGCTTCCAATGGGGAGCGGCACCGGACGTGGCTCGCGCGCGCCCAACAGACGTTCGTCGCGACCGGCGCTCCGGTCTTCGGCAGCGCGCTGCTGACGAACGTGCGGCGGCAGGCGCTCGAGGAAACGCTGGGGCGCTTCGCGACCCAGGCCGAGCCGCTGGCGGAGCGGTTCCTCTGGGATCCCGAGGCAGCGCGGCCGGAGCTTCAGGCGCTGGCGGACCGCGCGCTCACGCAGATGCGGGCGGCGGTCACGCTTCGGGCCGGTGAGCGGGGCCTGGCCCGCGCCGCCGCGGCCCGCATGGACTCCTGGTGGCGAGCCACCGAAGGGCACGAGCACATCGACGACGAGCGGCTGGCGGCTCACGTGCGGGTGCGCATCTTGTCGCACCTGGATCGCATGAACGCCTTCTTCGACAGCTACCGCGCGTTCTTCCGAAATCTGCTGCCGCTGTGCCGCAGCGAGGGCCCGACGACCGTGTTGGACCTGGCCGCCGGGCACGGCGGCTTCGCGCTCGCGGCGGCCGAGCTCGCGGCGCAAAGTGGACGGCAGCTCGCGATCACGGCGAGCGACATCAAGCCCGAGTACGTGGAGCTGGCGCGCGCCAGCGCCGAGCTCCGAGGGCTCTCGAACGTCACCTTTGCGGTCCAGAACGCGCTCGACCTGACGACGATCGCCCCGGGCCGCTATGACGTCATCACCTGCACCCAGTCGCTCCACCACTTTTCGGCGGGTCAGGTCGCGGTCATGTTCGCAGAGGCTTGCAGGGTGGCCGGGCGCGGGGTGCTGTTCATCGATGGCGCCCGCGGCGCGCTGAACGCGGCGGGCGTCGCGGGGCTGAGCCTGCTGTTGTTCAGGGATCGGGAGCTCAGCCACGACGCGCTGGTGTCCTTTCGCCGCTTCTTCGTGCCGGAGGAGCTGGAGCTGCTCGCGCGCATCGGTCCTTGGGGCAGCACGGCGCGCGCGTTCTGGTCGCCGCCCGGCCACTGCGTGCTCGCCGCCGACAAGCCAGCGCGGGCGGCGTCATGAGCCGCGCGCTGTCGCTGGTCCTGCTCGGGTGTTCGAGCGTGATCGGCTGCCGAGAGAAGCCACCCACCGGGCAGGCCACGACGTCGGTCTCGAGCGCGCCAGCGGCTCCCGTCGCCAGCGCCCCGGCAGGCCGCGACGCTCCGTCCCCGAGCGCGCCGCACGCCCCGCCGTTCGAGGGCACGACGGGCACCACCGACGCCCTCGATCCCGGGGCCATGGGGGTCGCCGTGCTCACCGCGGTGCGCAGCGCGCGCCACGACGACTTCGACCGCGTGGTGTTCGAGTTCGCCGGCAGCGATCGGCCGGGCTACCACGTCGAGTATGTCGACTACCCGGTGCGCCGCTGCGGATCGGGCGACCCGACCGAGATCGCGGGGGAAGGTTTTCTGCAAGTGCGCCTGACGCCAGCGGCCGCTCACACCGAAGCCGGCGCGCCCACGATCACCCAGCGCGAGCGCCACCCGGCCCTGCCGCTCTTGCGGGAGCTCGAGCTCACCTGCGACTTTGAAGCGATCGTGACCTGGGTGCTGGGACTTCGGGCGCCGAACGGATACCGGGTGCTCGAGTTGTCATCGCCGCCCAGGTTGGTAGTGGACGTGAGGCATCAATGACGATTTTCACCAAGATCCTGAACCGCGAAATCCCTTGTCACGAGATCTACGAAGACGACCGCGTCTTTTCGTTTCTCGACATTCAGCCGCTCAGCCCCGGCCACACGCTGGTCATCCCCAAAGAGCCGGCGGTCACCCTGGATGCCCTCTCCGACGAGTCCGCGGCGGCGCTCGGGCGCGCCCTGCCGCGCATTTGCCGCGCGGTCATGCGGGCCACGGGCTGTCACGCCTACAACGTCCTGCAAAACAACGGGCCGGCGGCGCATCAGGCCGTGATGCACGTGCACTTCCACATCATTCCCAAGCCGAGCGAAGCGCAAGGGCTCGGTGTCGGCTGGCCAGCGGGCAAGCTCGACGCAGCGGCCGGAGCCGCGCTGGCCGAAAAAATCCGCTCGGCGCTGACCTAATCGCAACCAGGTTGCAGGTGCGCCTGCCTTACTTTAGGTTTCGCGGCCCCGCCGCCGAGCTCGGGGTCGCGCTCCATGATCCCCCCCCTCCCCCCCCGCCGCACCTGAGGCAGCGTGCTGCTGCCGATCATCGTCTCCGTCGCGGCGGTCGCGCTCGGCGCGGCTCTGGCCCTATGGCCCGCCAGCGACCGGGCGCTGGGGCCGATCCGCACCTTCGCGCTGATCGCCTCGCTGGTGGTGGTGATCACCCACCTGGTGCCCGACGCGGCCGAGGTGCTGGGGTTTTGGGTGTTGCCCTTGTTCGCCGCCGGGCTCGCGCTGCCGCCCGCGGCGGAGCTGGCGGCCCGAGGGCTATTTCGGTCGCTGGCAGGCGCTCAGGTGGGGCTCGAGATCACCTACGTCGGCCTCCTGGTGCACAGCGTCGGCGATGGGGTCGCCCTCGGCACCTACGGAGGAGCGCTGTCCGGCGAGCAGGAGCACGCCGACGTGTTGATCGCGCTGGCGGCGCACACCGTACCGGTGACCGCGGTGGTGGTGCTGGCGTACGGCGCCGTGATCGGCCGCGCGGCGGCGCTCGGCCGCGCCTTTGGCCTGGCGCTGGCCACGGTGGCCGGCGTCCTCGTCTCGGGGCTCATCCGCCCGGATCTCACCGAGTCGTTCAGCGCCGTGGTGGCGGGGGCCGTGGCGGGTCTGCTGTTGCACGTCGTGGTGCATGATCCTGGCGCCGACGCGCCGCGCGATCGGCTCGGGCGCCTGCTGGACGTCGCGGCGGCCGCAGCTGGGATCGCTCTCAGCGCCATTGGGCACGGCCACCACGGCCCGGCGGGCGGCGGCGTCGGCACCGAGCTGTTCGCGCTGGCCCTTCGCGTGGCACCGGCCGTCGTGGCGGGCGCGGCCGCCGCCGTGGGGCTGTCGTTCGCCTTGCGGCGCTTGGGCGGCGCCCCCTACTCGGAGCTATCGCTGCGCGCAGCCGGGCAGCCGCTGGCGGTCGCCGAAGCGCTCGAACGGCGCGGGGTGGCGCCGGGTTGGGTGCTCGGATTCTTGGCAGCCGGCGCCCAGCTCGGCGTCGAGTCGCTCGTCGCCACCGTCATCTTGTTCGGCTGGCGCTTCGCGATCGTGCGCGCGCTCGCAGCGGCGGCGATCGGGCTCGCCGTCGCCCTGCTCTGCGGACCGCTAGCGCAGCGCCCGCAGGACGAAGCCCGTCCGGCGGCGCCGCCCACCACCCCGTCGCCGGCGCCCCAGGACCTGGTCCGAGTGATTCAGACGCAGGGACCGTGGCTCGTGGTCGGCCTCGCGGTGGCGGCGCTGCTGCAGGCGACCCTCGACGACGTGTCCGGGGCCGCGACCTTGGGGACGTTCGGGCGACTGCTCGCGACCACCGCCATCGCGCTCCCCGTCTACTTTTCGAGCCTCGCCGCGCTGCCGATCATCGGCGTCCTGCTGGCCAAAGGCTTCTCTCCATCGCTCGCGCTCTGCGCGCTCCTGCTCGCCACCGGGCCCCACCTGGGCGCGGCGGTTCACGGCGCCCGGCGCCACGGCCGCGCGGCGACGCTGCTGATGCTCGGCGTCACGGTTGGCGTCGCGTGGGGGTTCGCGCTGCTGTCGACGGGCTGGCTGCACGCGGAGCTGCCGCGCCCCGCCGAGCTCACGGCCGCGAACGGGGCGGCCACGCTGCTCGTGGCGCTGCTCCTGCTCGGCGCGCTGTATCGCTCCGGCGTGCGCCAGTGGTTGTCGGACGCGATCGTGGTCGGGCTGCGCCCCCCCGCTGCCAGCGGGCGCTCAGCGCCGCCTCACCCAGGCCACTAGCAGGCACACCGCGAACACCGCTGCGCACAGCGCCGCCTGCGATGCGCCCACCGGAAACTCGTAGCGGAACGCGAACAGGTAGCCGAGCCCGCCCACGGCGCCGCCGAGCACCCCTGACAGGAGCAGCGCCGGTTTCATGCCCTCGACCAGCGACAGCGCCGCCATCCCGGGCAACACGGCCAGCGCGAACACCGGCAGCGACCCCAGCGCCCGCGTCGACACCGCGACCATCAGCGCCAGCACGCACCAAAACACCAGCGAGATCGTCAGCACGGGGAGCCCCTGCACGCGCGCGCCCTCGGGATCGAAGCCGACGAAGGTCAACCCCCGGTGCCCGACCCCGATCAGCACGACGGACAACACCGCGGCGCTCGCCACCAACCAAAGGTCGAGCGGGCGCACGAGCACCGCCGTCCCGAACAGGATCGCCGCCACGTCGTGCGACTCGGCCGCGATCCGATCCCCGACCAGCAAGGCCCCAGCCGACGACGCGAGGAACGCGAACCCCAACAGGCCCTCGCGCGGCACACGCAAGCGCGCGGCAGGCAGGGCCAGGGAGCTGCTCGCCACCAGCGCGAGCAACAGCGCCCCCGCGAGCGGCGCCGCCGCGCTCGCGCTGCCCGCGATCAAAAAGGCCAGCGCGACCCCCAGGCCCGCGGCCTGGCTGATCGCGGCCGTCACGAAGACGGCCCGCCGCAGCACCACGAACACGCCGAGCATGCCCAGCGCCACGCCCGCGAGCACCGCGCACAGCACCGGGTCGCGGTAGATGCCGAGCTCCCAGCCGGTCACGAACTCCTCGAAGGTCGGCGCGTGGTGCGGCCGGTGCTCGGCGTGCAGCTCCGAATGGCGCGGGAGCTCGCCATGGGGATGGGGATCGGCCGTCCGCTGGGACGTGGTCGGCCGCGCCCCTTCGGTCTCCAGCCGCAAGTCGTCCAGAGAGAGCCCCTCGGGCAGGGGGGCGTCCGAGGGCTCGGCCGCGCTCGGGCCGGGGGGCGGCGCTACATCCATCCAGCCTCCCCGCTGGCGCGCATCGCGCCGAGCACCTCCGCCGGGCTGCCGCTCTCGGCTCTGGGCCCGTCCCGATCCACCCACAGCACGCGATCGGCGAGCTCCTCGGCCAGCCCAAGGTAGTGGCTGACCACGACCAGGCACAAACCGCGGCGTTCACAGAGCCGTCGCAGCAGGCCGAGCCCCTCGCGCTGCGCCCGCTGATCCATGGCCGACGTCGGCTCGTCGAGAAAACCGATTTGTGCCTCGGATGCCAACAAGCGCGCGAACAGGACCCGCTGCTTCTGACCTTCGGAGAGCTTGCGAAACGGCTTCGGGCCGACCCCCTCCAGCTGCACCTCGGCGAGCGCGGCGTCGGCGGCCGCGCCCCACCCTCGTCCCGCCAAGATCCCGCGAGCGCCGCGCGCGCAGCCCATCATCACGACGTCCCGCGCCCGCAGCGGATACAAGTCGTCCACCGTGGTCCGCTGGGGCAAGTAGCTGACCCGCACGCCCGGACGGCGCACCACCTCACCGGCCACGGGACGCAGCATGCCGAGCAGCGTGCGCAGGAGCGTCGTCTTGCCAGAGCCGTTTTTCCCGATCACCGCCCAGAGCTGCCCCGGGCACAGCTCGAGGTTCAGCGGCGGCAGCAAGCCGTGCCCGGCATGGCCGACCACGAGCTCGCGGCACGACATCAACCACGCTGCCTCGTCGCTCATCGTCGCGAACGGCTCTAGCATGGCGCCGGCCGGGCTCTAAAACCAAGTTGCCGGCGCGGCCGCTCAGCGTTCGAGGCCGGCGAGCAGCTGCTCGACCACCCGGTTCATGTACCCCACGTAGGACTCGCCTTTCGCGGCGTCTGGTGCGCCCGGCAGCTTCACCAACGCCGCCCCTGCTTTCTGAGCGATGAGCTTCGACGTCGTGTCTGGAAACCAGGGCTCCTGCAGCAAGACGGGGACCCGCTCCCGCTTCATCGTCTCGATCACCTGCGCGACGTGACGCGGATTCGGCGGGATCCCGGGGCGCGGCTCCACGTGCGCGATCACCGAAAATTTCAGCCAATCCGACAGGTAGTCGAAGGACTGGTGGTAGGCGACCAGCTTTTTACCTTTGAGCTTCTTTGCCTTGGCCTCCCAATGCGCTCGCCATTTGGTGATGCGCTGCGCGCTCTGTTCGCCGCGCTCCCGGTAGGCCGGAGCGCGCTCGGGATCCCGTTGACCCATCCGCTCGGCGATGGCCTTCACGACGGGCACCGCTCGCCGAGGATCGAGCAAGTAGTGCGGACTGCCGCGGGGGTGCACGTCGCCCTGGGACCGGTCGCGAGCTGCGGGGATCGCCAGCGGCGTGATCGCGCGCGAAGCGTCGAGGTAGCCCGCTCGCCCCGGCAAGATCTGCGGGTTCCTGGCGCCGGTCACCAACTTCGGCAGCCAGCCGACTTCGAGATCCAAGCCGGTGACGATCAGCAGGTCAGCCTTGGCGAGCTCGAGCGCGAGGCTCGGTCGGGGGTCGACCCAGTGAGGATCTTGGCCTGGCGATGCCAGCGCCGTGACCGCGACGTCTCCCCCACCGATCTCTTTGACCAGGGCCGCGAGGTCGGCCGTCGTGGTCACCACGCGCAGCGCCGCTCGGGCGCTCGCCGGCGCGAGCGTCGCCAAGAGCGCCATCGCCAGCAACAGCAGTCGTCGCATCCCGTGCCTCATCGTTTTCGTCGCCGCGGCGCTCCATAGCACCGGAGCCGCACCTTTGCCGACATCAAATCGCCGCGCGCGGGCCCTGCGGCCGGACGAGCAGCGCTTCTTTGGACGCGATCGGCGGGCTCGCTATTCGACACGCGCACGCGAGACGCCGTTCAGAGGCAGGCGTCACACAGACCGCGCACCTGCACGGCGATGCCCTTGCGGCGCAGAGCCCGCGGCCCCCCGCGCACCGGACGCACCGAGACGGCGCTCTCCGGCAGGCACGCTACCGTGCCGCAACCGCCGCAGATGAAGTGCGGATGCTCTTCCCGCGAGTGCTCTGCCGTGTCCGCCACGATCTCGAACCGCCAGATGTGATCTCCCATGTCCGTGCGCCGGAGCAACCCGGCCTCGGTGAGATCCATCAGGTTGCGGTAGACGGTGGCACGGTCGAACCCGCTGCCTTCCAGCGCCTCGGCGACATCGCCATGGGACAGCGGAGCCCGAGCCGCGAGCAAGTGCCGCAAGACCGCGACCCGAGGCAACGTGGCGCGCAACCCAGCCTCACGAAGCCGGTCCTGCATCTGTTGGACGGAGCTCGCCTTCACCTATGTAATCTAGTGCATGAGCTGTTGTCGGGCAACCTTGGGGCACCGGAGCGTTTGCCAGCCAGACGTCCCGAATGCGGCCTGCTCACCCGCGCTCGATCCGCCCCGAATTCGTCGGGATCTCCGCTGTGCTGCGCATCGGTGATCGAGGCCGATAGGCAATTACAACTGAAGCTGGATTGTTATTCGCCGGGTGGCCGAAGCGCTTCGACGCTTCGAGTCGTTGCACTGGCCCGGCGGCTTTGCGCGCGCCGTCAATCCTACCCGAGCGCCGGCCCGTCGAACGTCCCCGAAGCGGTCGTCCGGGCTTGCCAGACGCACCCGCCGTGTCGGCTGCCGGCCGAGCGGCGAGCCGTTCGTTTCGTCAAAGCTCCGCGCCGAAGAGGTCGCGGAACTTCGACTGGACATCGTCCCGCACCACGGCCGGCCCCGCGAGCCCGACGCGGAAAGAAATGGTGACGTCGTCCCCCCACGGCCACCACAAGCCGTACACGATGTTCAAGCCGAACGGCTCGCCGGAGAACAGCAGCTGGTCGGGGCGGATCCCACCGGTCTGCTCCGCCATTTCTCGCACGGGCGCGGGGGCGTTCATGATGTTTCGCATGTTCCACTCGAACGGCAACGCGAGCGCCGCGGCGGCGCGCCCCTCCTGCACCAAGTCGATGTGGATCGACGAAGCAACACACTGCAGGCGGTTGTCCCAGCTGAAGCCACCACCAGGCCAGCGCTCTCGTAGTCGGCCGAGCGACTCGAACGCCATCGCCAACGGAGTTCCGGGCCGAAACTGCATGTCTCTGCAGTCATAACCCGGCGCCTGCCCGGGCGGCAACCGGCCTCGCCCCAAGGGCGCTTCGATCGGCTCAGCGGGCACGCTCCGGGCGCTCGCGTGGCACCTGTCGGCGCAAGTACTCCAGGCGCTGCGCGAGCCAGGCTCGGTGACGGCGTTCATCCGACACGTGCCGAGCCATCGACTCTCGGAGCGTCGCTGGAGCGTCGACCCGCCGCAGCAACCGGTCGCACGCCGCGCTGTTCTGCGCCTCGCTTTCGCGCACGGCGCGCAGCAGCGCGCGATCCCCGTCGCCGGCAAGCAGCGGTGGGGTCGGCCCCACGTCGGCCGGCCCGATGGGCTCGCCCCCAAGCGCTTGCAGCTCGCGGCGGAGGTCCTCGATGTGTTCGAGGTGCTCGCGGCGAAACTCCGCGAGCTTGGCGCGGCTCACCGTGTCACGGAGGCGCGCCTCGGCGACCTCGCAGGCAGCCAGGGCGCGATACTTCAGCTCGAGCAGCTCGCCGAGCACCTCGATCAGGGTCTCACCCTCATGAGCTCCCATGGCTCGATCCCTCATTGGCCCTTCGCGGGAGACCGCATCCAGCCCATGCAGGCGTGCCGATGCACGCGGCGGGCCAGCTTTGAGGTGCTTCGCCCGCCGATCTGCCAGCAGAACCCGAAGTGCGCGAAAGCACAGGCGAGTCCACCGGGACGACCTCTCCTGCTTCCTTCGCGTAGAAGAGGGAACGGTTCGACGATTTTTCAGGCGCTCGACGGCTCAACCCACGCGATCTTTGCGCCCGGCGTCACGCCCTGGATCCGAGCATTTTGCAGGGCAAGGCGAGCGCGCGCGAGCGGAAGGGCGCTGACGACGCGACGCGCCAAGAGGCGGCCCGCGCTCGCGCGTCAGATTGGCCCCGAGCGACGACTCGCTTTAACCTTGCGCCCCATGCCGCGCCGCGTCTCCCCCTCGTTCACCCGACCTGGGATCGCCCGGCTCCTTTGGCTCCTGCCCGCCTGCGTCGCGCCGCTCGTCGGCTGCTCCGGGGCCGCGACGCCCGCCTCGGCCCCAATCTCGTCCAGCTCGCCACCGCCCGCGGCGAGCCCGCCCGAAACGCCCGAGACCGAGCCCACCGACTCCGAGGCCTATCATCAGCCCGAGGATCTGACGGCGCCGATCGAGCCGGCGGAGCCGATGGAGGGGGTCACGCCAGCTCATCCGCTCGACGACTGGCCCACCGAGCGCATCGAGCAAGCGGTCAAGGAAGCTCCCGAAGAGCTCGGCTGCATGTCCCTCGGCAGCCCAAGCGGCGGCCTGCTCCTCAACGGCATGCGCATGCCCGAGTCCGACCGTTGGGAGCTCGTCGACCCCGCGCATGCCTGGGGGACTCGCGAGACGATCGATTATTTGACCACCGCCATCGACGCCGTGCACGCCGCTTTCCCCAATACGCCGAAGCTGCACATCGGGCACATCAGCGGAAAGAACGGTGGGCACCTGCGCCCCCACATCAGCCACCAGTCGGGACGCGACGTCGACATCAGCTTCTTCTACTCGGACGAGTCCTCCGGCTGGTACGCCCGCGCCCGCGCGAAGAACCTCGACGTGGCTCGCACCTGGGCGTTCGTTCGCGCGCTGGTGATCGAGACCGACGTCGAGATGATCCTGATCGATCATTCGATTCAGCGGCTGCTCCGTGAGCACGCGCTCGCCAAGGGTGAAGATCCGGCCTGGGTGCATGGCCTGTTCGCAGGGGGGGGCGGCCGGCGCGCCATCATTCGCCACGCACCGGGCCACGCCACCCACCTGCATATCCGGTTTTTCAACCCCGTCGCGCAAGAGACGGCGCGCCGCGCCTACCCTTTCTTGGTCGAGGCGGGTCGGATCAAGCCGCCCACCTACTACGTCTCCCACCGCGTCAAGAAGGGCGAGACGCTGATCGGCCTGTCCAAGAAGTACGGCGCCAGCGTGAAGGCCATCCAGCGCGCGAACAACCTCCGCGGCACCTTGATCCAGGCCCGCAAGGTCTACCGTATCCCGCGCACCGGCAGCGCCGCCGCCTCGAGCAAACCCGTGACCGTTCCGCCGCGCCGCCTGCCCCCCGAGCGCGAGCAGCCGAGCGCGCGCTCCCGGGCGCGGCCATCCCCTGGGAGCGAGACCCGGCGGCAGTAGGCGCGGGGCTCAGCTCCGCTCGTCCACCAGCGCTCGGTAGAGCGCCGCGGTCTCCCGCGCCACGGCGGCCCAGCTGAAGTGATCGAGCACCCGCTGTCGCCCGGCTTGCCCGAAGCGCCGGGCGCGCTCGGGGTCGTCGAGCAAGAGCTGCATGCGGCCGGCCAGATCGCGGGCGAAGCGTTCCCGATCGCGGGGGGTGCCCGCCGCGCTGCCGTCGCTCTCGAACGGCACCAAAAACCCGGTCTCGCCGTCGACCACCACCTCCGGGATGCCGCCGACCGCCGACGCCACCACGGGCGCCCCGCACGCCATGGCCTCGAGGTTGACGATGCCGAACGGCTCGTAGACGGAGGGGCACACGAACAGCCGGGCGTGGCTCAGGATCTGGATCACCTCCGGTCGCGGCAACATGCGCTCGATCCAGATCACACGCAGGCGGCGGTTGGCTTCGGCCACCAGGGCCCGCATCTCTTCGGCGATCTCGGGCGTGTCCGGCTCGCCCGCGCACAACACGAGCTGCAGGCCCTCAGGCAAGAACCGGGCGGCCTCCAGCAGGTGGATCACCCCCTTCTGACGAGTGATCCTTCCTACGAAGACGACGTACGGCTGCCCCGCGTCGATGCCGTGTCGGTGGAGCGCGTCCTGGGACGCTTCAGGGCGGTACTGGTCCGGGTCGATGCCGTTGTAGATGACGCGCACCCGGTCGGGATCCACCGCCGGATACGCCGCGAGGATGTCTCGCTTCATCCCCGACGACACCGCCACCACCGCGTCGGCGGTCTCGATGGCGATGCGCTCGCAGAAGCTCGACAGCGCGTAGCCGCCGCCGAGCTGCTCGGCTTTCCAGGGGCGCAACGGCTCGAGGCTGTGCGACGTCATCACGTGAGGGATGCCGTACAAGAGCTTGGCCAGGTGCCCCGCGAAGTTGGCGTACCAGGTGTGGCTGTGCACGAGGCTCGCCCCTTCCAGGTCCGCCGCCATCGCCAGGTCGACGCTGAGCGTGCGCAGCGCTTGCAGGTGCGGCGCCGCGCCGGCAAGCTCCGGCCACGGCTGGTAGCTCTTGGCGACCTCCGGCGCCGTTCGCGGCGCGCCGAAGCAATGCACGCGCAGCGCGACGTGCCGCTCGAGCTCTCGCGCCAGGTACTCCACGTGCACGCCCGCGCCGCCGTAGATTTCGGGCGGGTACTCGCGCGTCAGGAGCGCCACTTTCAAAGCCGGGTTCTCCATCAGCGCCCCGGCACCGGATCGCCCTTGCCCACCACCACGACGCCGCCCTCGGAGACGGTGAAGCCCCGCGCGCGGTCTTCCTCGGCGTCCACGCCGATGCGCGCGCCCGCCGGGATCCGCACGTTCTTGTCGATGATCGCGCGCTTGACGATCGCGCCCCGACCCACGTCGACGTTGTGCAAGAGCACGCTGTCCTCCACCAATGCTCCGCTGTGGACCAGCACGCCCGGCGACACGACCGAGCGCCGGACCGTGCCCCCCGCCATGATGACGCCGGCGCTCACGATGGAATCCACCGCCATGCCGCGCCGCCCCTCCTCGTCGAAGACGAATTTGGCGGGCGGGAGCGAGCCGTAAAACGTGTGGATCGGCCACTCCTGGTTGTAGAGATTGAAGATGGGGTGCACGCTGATGAGGTCCATCTGCGCCTCGTAGTAGCTGTCGAGCTCCCCCACGTCGCGCCAGTAGCCGCGGTCCCGCTCGGTCTCTCCAGGGACGCGGTTCTTCGTGAAGTCGTAGACGGCCGCTTCCCCCGCCTGAACCAGCATCGTGATGATGTTGCCGCCCATGTCGTGGGCGCTCTCGGCCCGCTCTGCGTCCGCGCGCACCGCCTCCACCAGGGTCTTGGTCGTGAAGACGTAGTTGCCCATCGAGGCGTAGATGCTGTTCGGATCGTCGGGCAGGCCTTCGCAATCGGTGGGCTTCTCCCGAAAGCGGCGGATGCGATCGTTGCTGCCAGGCTCGATCACACCGAAGCGGTGCGACTCGGCCCGCGGGACCCGGATGGCGGCCACCGTCACGCCAGCGCCCGACTGCAGGTGCGCTTCGACCATCTGCTCCGGATCCATGCGGTACACGTGGTCGGCGCCGAACACGATGATGTACTCGGGGTTCTCGTCGGCGATCAGGTTCAGATTTTGATAGATCGCGTCCGCGGAGCCCTCGAACCAGCGGCGGCCGAGGCGCATCTGCGCCGGCACGCTCATCACGTAGTTATTGAACAGCGGCGACATGCGCCACGTCTGAGCCAAGTGGCGGTCGAGGCTGTGGCTTTTGTACTGGGTGAGGACCGCGATGCGCAGGTAGCGCCCGTTGACCAGGTTGCTCAGCGCGAAATCGACGAGGCGATAATTGGCCCCGAACGGCACCGCCGGCTTCGCTCGATCCCGTGTCAACGGCCAGAGTCGTTTGCCCTCGCCTCCGGCCAGGACCATTCCCAATACATGTGGACGCTTCGGCATCCCGCGTGCTCCTCCTTGGTCGGGTCTCGGCCGCGTATACACCCGAAGTGGGCGCTTGGCATCATTTGCAGCCGCACTGCCATTTCGAGCACGGGTTTGTCCGAGCGAGTCGCAGCCCGCAGCCCGCGTCGCCCCGGAGGTCCTGCCGGCGCGGACGATCGGCTCAGGAGAGCGCGAAGTACTGGGTCGCGCGCTTGTGCCCGCGGGTGGTGATGCGACGCTCGGCGATCAGCATCTTCGCAGGGCGTACCAGGCTCTTGGTGCTCACCCCGAGCGAACGGGCGATCTGTTCGATGCGTTGACCCGGTCGCGTTCGGATCTCTGCAAACAGCCGCTCAGCGGTCTCCGACAAGCTCGCGGCGGTCCGTCGGATCCGCTTGGAGCGTCGCCCGGCGCTCGGCGGCAAGCGCAGCACCGGCCCCTGGCCGAGCGCCTGCTGGATGGAGTCGACAGCGGCTTGTCGGACCAAGGCCGCGATGTCTTGAACGAAGGATTGTGTCCGCGCCTCGATGGCCGCTTGAACGTCGTTTTGCGTCATGATCGGGAGCTTTCGTCCTGAAGACCGGGCGCGACCCGAGATCGAGCCGCCCGGCCGCACTTGAAAAACCCTGAATCGCCGCCGCCCTGGGCGTTGCCAGATTCGCTTACCTAATGCCGGTAAACTCGCAGATCGATCACGAGCCGGAATCGGACAACGCCATAGCGGTGACATTCTATTAGTCCGCGCCGAAAGCCCAACTGGCTCACAAAAATGAGGGCTTCTCAGAAACCCGCGACGGATTCACCAATCCCGCACAAACCTCGTGCGGTGTTGCCCCTGAGAAAATCGCTCCAAGTTGCCAGGCTCCTGGAGCGTCCTTACCCTCGACAGGAAGATCGTTATGAAGGATTCCGAACGAGCGCCCGTGCTCGTGGTGGAGGACGATCCGGATGCTCGCCAGGTGCTGCACCAGCTGCTGGCCGAGCACGGCTACCTCGTCCACCTGGCAAGAAACGGGCGGGAAGCCCTCGAGCTGGTCGAGCACATCGGCCACCCCTGCTTGATCCTGCTCGACTTGATGATGCCCGTGATGGATGGCTGGGAATTTCTAGCCAAACTAAAAACTTTGGACGGAGCCGCAGAGAGCGCCGTCATCATCCTGTCCGCGGTCACGGAGCGAATGCCCTCGGGCCACCCGGTGATGCAGAAACCAGCGGACTTCAACCGGCTGCTGCGGCTGGTCCAGGAGTATTGCCCAGCCGCGGCGCGCGAGCCTCAGAGCGGCGGCTTCAACCGGGCGCAGAGCAAGATCCCGCCCGACCCGTCCTCGAAGCGGACCCCGGGGTAGCAAAAATCCCGCGTCACCTCCTCGAAGCCGAACTCGGCGTGCATCGCCAGCGTCGCTCGATTGGCTGCGTTCGCGCAGTAATAGGCGATCTCGGCGCGCTCGGCGATCCAGCTCAGCCGCGCCTCGGTCAGCCGCCGTCCGATGCCCCGGCGGCGCGCCGACGAGCGCACCACCACGCCGCGCAGGTAGTACCCGCCCGGGGCCATGTTGCGGGGGGCGGGCGCGTCCGGGGGTTGAAACAGGCCCGCGTATCCGTAGCCGGTGACCTCGTCGTCGAGCACCGCCACCAGCAGCAGCTGCTCCGGCGCGTCTGCGATCCGGGCGATCCAGCGCCGGCTGTGGGCGAGCTGTCGCTCCAGACCCCCACCGTGGCGTTCTTGGCGGATGTGGGCGATCGCTTCGGCGTCGCTCGCGGCGGCGCGCCGGATGAAGACGTCCGCCGCTCCCCGCCGCTCCGCCGGCTCAGGTTCGAAGGCTTGAAATAGGCTCACGCGCTCAGGCCTCCCGTCGCTCGAGGAATCTAACACCTGCTGCCGGTCCGCTCCTGCTGGCCGTGGGGCCTCTTCGGCGAAATCGCGATCGCCCGAGCCAAGATTCTCGAGGCGACGCGCCCAGCAAGCCGGCTTTACTCGGCCAGATCCACGCGCTACACCGCCGGCCCCATGAGCCCCACCCGCTGCCCTTCCTGGGTTTCCTTACGCGAGCACTACGGCACAGTTCAGAGCCTGCACCTGCGCGATCTGTTCGCCGCCGACCCGACGCGCTTCGAGAAGTTCTCCCTGGCGCTCGACGATCTGCTCTTCGACTACTCGAAAAACCGGATCACCGAGCAGACCCTCGGCTTGCTCGTGCGCCTGGCCGAAGAGGCCGACGTCCCCGGGTTCACCGCCCGGCTGTTCGCCGGCGAAAAGCTCAACGTCACCGAGGGCCGCGCCGTCTTGCACGTGGCGCTGCGCAATCGCTCGAACCGCCCCATCCGGGTCGACGGACGCGACGTCATGCCCGAGGTGAACGCCGTGCTGGCGAAAATGCGCGCCTTCTCCGAGCGCGTGCGCTCGGGCGCCTGGACCGGTCACACCGGCAAGCGCATCGAGCACGTGGTCAATATCGGCATCGGCGGCTCGGACCTGGGCCCCGTCATGGTGACCGAGGCGCTGCGCCCCTACTGGGCACCAGGGCTCGACTGCCATTTCGTCTCCAACGTCGACGGCACCGACATCAGCGAGACGCTGCGCCGGGTCGATCCGGAGACCACCCTCTTCCTGGTCGCGTCCAAGACGTTCACCACCCAAGAGACCATGGCCAACGCGCGCTCGGCCCGCGCCTGGTTGATCGAACGGCTCGGGGACGAGCGCGCGGTCGCCAAACACTTCGTCGCGCTCTCCACCAACGCCGAGCAGGTGCGCGCCTTCGGCATCGACCCGGACAACATGTTCGAGTTCTGGGATTGGGTCGGCGGGCGCTACTCCCTCTGGTCGGCCATCGGACTGTCCATCGCCTGCATGGTTGGCATGGACCGCTTCGAGGAGCTGCTCACCGGCGCGTTCGACGTGGACGAGCATTTTCGCACCGCGCCGCTCGCCGAGAACATCCCGGTGATCATGGCGCTGCTCGGCATCTGGTATCGAAACTTCTTCGGCGCCGCGAGCTACGCCATCTTGCCCTACGACCAATACCTCAAGCGCCTGCCGGCTTACCTGCAGCAGGCCGACATGGAGAGCAACGGCAAGGGGGTCGACCGGCAGAGCCACCCGATCACCGACTACGCCACCGGCCCCATCATTTGGGGAGAGCCGGGGACGAACGGGCAGCATGCGTTCTACCAGCTCATTCACCAGGGGACGGAGCTGGTTCCGGCCGACTTCATCGTGCCCCTCCGATCGCACAACCCGATCGGCGAGCACCACGCCATGCTGCTCGCCAACTGCTTCGCGCAGACCGAAGCGCTGATGCGCGGCAAGACCGCCGAGGAGGCGCGCGCCGAGCTCGGACGCGCCGGCCTCGCCCCCGAGCGGGTCGCCGAGCTCGCGCCCCACAAGGTGTTCCCCGGCAACCGTCCCACCAACACCCTCGTCGTCGACCAGCTCACGCCGCGCGCGCTCGGCCGGCTGATCGCGCTCTACGAGCACAAAATCTTCGTCCAGGGCGTGATCTGGAACGTCAACAGCTACGATCAGTGGGGCGTCGAGCTCGGCAAGCAGCTCGCCGGCAAGATCCTGCCGGAGCTCCAAGCTCGGGGTGAGGTCACCGGACACGACAGCTCGACCAACGCCCTCATCGCCCGCTACCAAGCGCGGGGCTGAGGAGCCCGGCTCGAGCCGTTGGCCCGCCCCGACGGCACGCGCTAGACCGTCCCCCATGGCGGACTCGGCGCCCGTCACCGCCGTGCTCGGCCCGACGAACACCGGCAAGACGCATCGCGCCATTCAGCGGATGCTGGAGCACGAGACCGGGATGCTCGGGTTCCCGCTCCGGCTCCTGGCCCGGGAGGTCTACGACCGCGTCACCAGCGAGGTGGGCGAAGCCGCGGTGGCGCTCGTCACGGGCGAGGAAAAGCGCATCGGCGCGCGGGCTCGCTACTTCATCTGCACCGTCGAGGCGATGCCCATCGAGCGGCCGGTGCAGTTTCTGGGTGTCGACGAGATCCAGCTCGCGGCCCACCCGGAGCGGGGGCACGTCTTCACCGATCGGCTGCTCCGCGCGCGCGGCAGCTCGGAGACCTGGTTCATGGGGGCAGACACGCTGCGCCCGCTGATCGAGCGGCTGGTCCCCTCGGCCGCGGTTCGCCGCCACCCGCGGCTGTCGCGGCTGCGGCACGCCGGCAGCGTCTCGCTCTCGGCCCTGCCCCCTCGGAGCGCCGTGGTCGCGTTCTCGATGGCCCGCGTCTACGAGCTCGCCGAACGCCTGCGCACGCGCCGCGGGGGCGCCGCCGTCGTGCTGGGCGCGCTGTCACCCAGGGCGCGCAACGCGCAGGTGGCCTTGTATCAATCCGGCGAGGTCCAGTACCTGGTGGCGACCGACGCCATCGGCATGGGCCTGAACCTCGACCTGCACCACGTGGCCTTCGCCGATCTGCGCAAGTTCGACGGGCGCCAGGAGCGCCGGCTGGAGCCGGCCGAGCTGGCCCAGATCGCCGGGCGCGCCGGGCGGCACCTGAACGACGGCAGCTTCGGCACGTTGTCGCCGCTCGAACCGCTCGATCCGCGGGTGGCGCGGGCCATCGAGCAGCACCGCTTCGCACCCGAGCAGCGGCTCTACTACCGCAACTCCGATCTCGACGTGTCCTCGCTCGATGCGCTCGCCGCGTCGCTCAAACGCCCGCCCCCCGACCGCTGCCTGGTGCCCATCGACACGGCCGAGGACGCCGTCGCGCTCGCGAGCTTGTCGGCGCGGCCCGACATCCGAGAGCGCGCGACCGCCCCGAGCCGCGTCGAGCTGTTGTGGAACGTCTGCCGCGTGCCCGACTTTCAGCAGCTGATGCTGGGCCAACACATCGAGCTGTTGGCCGAGATCTACCTGCAGCTCACCGGCAGCGCGGGCCGCCTCGACGAGGACTGGATGGCGCGCCGCATCGCGCGGATCGATCAGCCGAGCGGCGACATCGACATGCTGCTCGCGCGCCTGGCGTTCATCCGAACCTGGACCTACATCACCCACCAGTCGGGCTGGCTGCGCCACGCCGAGCACTGGCAAGCCAGAAGTCGGGAGGTCGAAGACCGCCTGAGCGACGCCTTGCACCAGGCGCTGGTCGATCGCTTCATCGCGCGTACGCGCCGTACCAGCGCGCCTGCGCGCGCAGCGAGCGGCCACCCCTTCGAGCAGCTCCAAGCGATGCGGGCACGGCTCGCGCCCGCGGCCGGAGAGGACGCTCCGGAGAGCTTCGTCGGAGCATTGGTCGACGCCGCCCACCAAGAGATCGAGCTCACCGAGCAGGCCACGCTGGTCTTCCGCGGCCAGGTCGTCGGCCGCCTGAAGCCAGGTCCCGAGCTGCTCCGCCCGGAGGTGAGCGCCAGCTTGCCCGAGGAGGCGGGGCCCGGCGATCGGCTGCGGGCGCAGCGACGTCTGGTGGCCTGGACACGCGATTTCATCGCCGAGACGTTCGACTTCGTCCCCGATCGGCAGCCGCTCGGCCCGGCCGCGCGGGGGCTCCTCTATCAGCTCGGGCGGGGGCTCGGCGTCATCCGGTCACGCGCCGCGAAGACGCAGATCGACGGCTTGCTTGACGAAGATCGCGAGGCGCTGGCGCGCCGCGGCGTCGATATCGGATCGGAGCTGGTGGTGGCGCGGGGGCTGCTCGAACCGGCCGCACAGAAGCAGCGCCGGGCGCTCGCGTCGCTGTCCGGGCCCCTGCCGCCCCTGCCGCCCGCGACCACCCCGCATTTCGCGGTGCCCGGCGGCGTCGATGAGGCAGCCTACCTGCGCGTCGGCTACGCCGTGTACGGCGCGCGCGCCATCCGCGCGGATTTGGCCAACCGCGTCGCGCGGCGCCTGCGTGCCCTCGGCCGCGACGGCGCCTTCGAGCTGCCGCCAGAGGTGCGGAGCTGGATCGGCGGCAAGCGGGCGGACGTCACCGCGGCGGTCGAGGCGTTCGGCTACCGCGCGTGCGAAGATGGGCGTTTCGTGCGCCGGGGCGCCGGGCGACGGCGCCGGCGGCGAAGACCCCGCGGGCGAGCCGTACCAAAGACGGGTTCGGACTGAGCGCGGCCGGAGCCGCAAGCGCCAGGCAGGGGAACGCCATTCGGCGGCAGCACCCGCGAGCTCCGCGTCCAGCAACGGCTCTCGCGGTCCCGCGCGGTTCGGAGCGTCCCCGCGGAGTATGCAGGGACTGCCATCGCGGCCCTTGCGTTCAGCCCCCGGAGCCTGCGGTGCCACCCGCGCCCGCGCCGCCACCGGCAGGCGCGCAGGCGGTGGAGTCGAAGCCGGCAAGCGCGCACTGTTGCATGCGATTGGCCGTGTTGGGCGCCGCCTCGGCGGCCACCAGGGCCTGGCGAACGCGGCAAAACAGCGGGCTATGCGTGTCGCTGGGGGTTGCGTACCGGAAGTTGGTCACCTCCCTGTCGTCGAAGGCCTCGCAGGCCTCCTCGCAGGCGACGTTGTTCTCGTAGGTGTCCGGACAGATGCCCAACATCAACTGGCAATACCCCTGGCAGTTGCTGCCGCACATGTTCGCGCCGGTCGGTCCAGCGTGCGGGCAATGGACGTTGGGGTTGTCGACCGCGGCAAGCCCAGCGTGATAGATGCGGCAGCCGAGGGTGTTCTCGCCGCCGTCGTCCTGCAAGCTGCCCTCGTTGAACGCCGCGCACACGCCTTCGCAGGCCGCGCGCGAGGGGTACTGCACGACCTCGCTGCAGTTGTCGGCCATACGGTTACAGTAGGTGTTGCAGTCGAGTGTGACGCCCCCGTCGGTGTTGCCGCCCGTGCCGCCGGTGTTCGCCCCACTGCCTGCTGACCCGGCGTCGCCGCCATTGCCACCGGTGCCAGTGACCGTGGTTTCGGTCGAGCAGCCGAGGAGCAAAACCAGGAGCGCTGGATGCCAAGGCCGAGCCGAGTGTTGGCGCATGAGGCAACTTTAATCCGATTTGCGCCGCGTCGGGCAAGTCGGCCCCCCGTTCCCCATGCCCCAAGCGTCTGTTTTGCTTCAGGGGGTGCTAGGGCCTTTGGACTCTCGCGACGATCCCGCTCAATCGGCAAAAGCCGCGCAGCCCTAGGCTCGCTTCCGAGGAGAGCTTGGTGAAACGCAGCGCCACCTCGTCCGAGCTGGACCGAAGGACCAGCGCTTGCCCCTCCACGGCGATGCCCGTCGGCAGCTCGAAGTACACATCCATGTGGCTCTGCAGCCTCAACCCAGACGCCACGCTGACGAGCAGACCGTCCGGCGACACGTCGACCGTGCGCCCACAGAGGTGCGAGGCGCCCGTGTCCAGGAGCACCGGCACATCGAGCCGAACGCGGCGATGGCGCCGCCGGTCGACGACCGACCGCGCGCCGGTTGCAGCCTGAGCGGAGTTCAGAGTGGCGTTCGTGATCGCCGGTTGGGATGCGTCCGTCCGGTTCATGCGCCGGCAGCATGCACCGACCGTACCAGCATGGGCCGATAGAGATCGCGGGCATCGACGCCGGCGTTCCGCTCGCGAGGTGCGCAACCGTTTCACAGTAGTGAGAACCGCCGATCACGCCCCACGCGCGAAGGATTACGCTCGGTGCGCCGAAACATCCGCAGGTGCGACGACCGAGAAGGTGCTTAACCCTTCGGTCCGACCAGGAGGCAGCATGAAGGCAGTCGTCTTTCACGACGTGGGCGATATCCGGCTGGAAAACGTGCCCGAGCCGCGCATCGAAGAACCCACCGACGCGGTGGTGCGCATCACCGCCAGCGCCATCTGCGGCACCGACCTGCACATGATCCGCGGCACCATGCCAGGCATGAAGCCGGGAACGATCCTCGGCCACGAGGGGGTCGGGGTCGTCGAAGATCTCGGCTCCGACGTGCGCAACCTGCGCATCGGCGATCGGGTGGTGATCCCGTCGACCATCGGCTGCGGCGTCTGCTCCTACTGCCGCAAGGGGTACTACGCGCAGTGCGACAACGCGAACCCCAACGGCCACCGAGCGGGCACCGCCTTCTTCGGCGGACCGGAGAGCACGGGGCCGTTCCATGGGCTGCAGGCGGAGAAGGCCCGCATCCCCTTCGCCAACGTGGGCCTCGTGAAGCTGCCGGACGAGATCAGCGACGAGCAGGCCATCATGCTGAGCGACATCTTCCCCACCGGCTACTTCGGCGCAGACCTGGCCAACATCCATCCGGGCTGCACCGTGGCGGTCTTCGGCTGCGGCCCGGTCGGGCAGTTCGTGATCGCCAGTCTGAAGCTGATGGGCGCCGGCCGCATCTTCGCCGTCGACGGCATCCCGAGCCGACTCGACATGGCCCGCGCCCAGGGTGCGGAGATCATCAACTTCGAGCAGGAAGATCCGGTCGAGACGCTCCTGCGGCTGACCTCCAAGATCGGGGTCGACCGCGCGATCGACGCCGTCGGCGTCGACGCGGTGCACGCCCATCAGGGCCCGGCGGGCAGGAAGGCCAAGCGCATGAAGGAGCAGTTCGATCAGGAGCTCGCCGAGATCGCGCCCAAGAAGAAGCCGTCCAAGAACAACTGGCATCCGGGGGACGCTCCGTCCCAGGCGAGCGTGTGGGCGGTCGAGGCGCTCGCGAAGGCCGGCACCCTGGCCATCATCGGTGTCTATCCGGAGACCGATCGCTTCTTCCCGATCGGACAGGCAATGAACAAGAACCTCACGCTCCGCATGGGCAACTGCAACCACCGCCAGTACATCCCGCGGCTGATCGAGCTGGTGCGCACCGGCCGCATCGATCCGGCGGCGGTGCTCACCCAAGAAGCGCCGTTGTCCGACGTGGTCGAGGCGTACAAGGCGTTCGATCGGCGCGAGCGCTCCTGGGTGAAGGTGGCGCTGATTCCGTAGCGGCAGGCGAAACCCCGGCGAGCCATTGCGTCGGCGTCCGAGCCGTGCGACGCGAGCGCCTGACCATGACCTTCGTCCTCTCCTATAGCGACATCGGCGACGCTGCCGCGCCGCACACCGCCTTCGTCCTGCACGGCGCGCTCGGCGCCGGGCACAACTTTCGGAGCTTCATCCGCAAGCTGCACGCGAAGAAGCCCGAGTTTCGCTTCGTCCTGGTCGACCTGCGCCACCACGGCCAGTCGCAGGGCGCGCCGCCGCCGCACACGCTCGCTGCGTGCGCCGAAGACCTGGCCGTGCTCGGGCGCCACCTGAAGGTCACGCCCGAGGTCATCATCGGGCACTCCTTCGGCGGCAAGGTGGCGCTCAAGTACGCTTCGCGCACGCCCGAAGGGCTGCGCCAGATCTGGGCGCTCGACTCCGATCCGAGCGCGCGCGCGATCGATCCCGACCACGAGGTCTGGCGGGTGCTCGAAGCGGTGCGCGGGGTGGCGCTGCCGGCCCCGACCCGCGCCGCGGTGGTCGACGAGCTGCAGCGGCGCGGGCTCTCGAGCGGCATCGCCAACTGGCTGTCCACCAACCTCAAGCACGCCCCCGACGGGTTTCGCTGGAACCTGGACCTCGACGCGGTTGTCGAGTTGATGACCAACTACTTCCAGGAGGATCTCTGGCCGTTTCTCGAGCAGCCACCGCCGCACCAGGAGATTTTTCTGGTCGTGGCCGAACGAAGCGATCGCTTCGGAGACGCCACGCGGCGACGGGCCGCGCAGCTCTCCGCGGCGAACGTGCGGGTGCTGCCGCTCGCCGACTCGGGCCACTGGGTGCACATCGACAACCCGACCGGGTTGCTCGCGATGTTGGAGGCGCACCTGACGGCGAGCGCTTCGCTCCGCTAGAGCACCGATCGGCTTGCCGGTCCGCAGCGTCGGGGTGGATCGCCCTCGGGGGAGCGCCTGGTTTACAGCGATCAGCGATGGTCGGGAGGCTTTCGAGGATCGGGCGGCTGAAAGCGCTCGAGAGGCCCCGGATCGGTGCGCAGACCGTCGCGGCGGGCGGCGCGCAGGGCCTGCCCGAGCACGCGGAAGAAGGCGACCGGATCGGCGTCCTCGGCGAGCGGCAGGGCGGCGAGCTCCTCGCTGCCGTCGTTGCCGTCGCGACGGATGAGGATCCGGTGGCCGGCCACGTCGGCGACCAGGAGGTAGTCGCCCTGCGGCACCCGCAGGCGCACCTCACGCCGTTCAATCAGGTCCTGTGGGTTGCGGGTGGCAGGCAAACCGTCCTCCTGGCGACAACCTAAGGCGCGCTCGGGACAATTCAATGCTGCGAAGACCCGCCCGCATCCGGCACAATGGTGCGGTGAAGGAGCCGTTCCTCTGCCGCCGAGGCGCGATCGAGCGAGCGGCGCGGCGCTCCACCCTGCCCGGTTTGCTCGTGCTCGGGCTCAGCTGCTCGGGGGGTGGCCACCCGCTGCCGCCCAGCGCCCCGCCTCCCCTACCGGCACGCGCCGGGGCGCCGCCCAGCTCGACGAGCAGCCCCCCGCCGAGCTTGGCCGCCCCAGCGGACTCGGTCCCGGAGGGCATGCCCGAAGCCGGGAGCGGCACCCCTTGCGGGCCGCTCGAGTGCCGGAGCTTCGCGTCGGTCGAAGCGGCCTTCCGCCACGTGCTCGTGAAGCGCCCGCGGGTGCTCGCGCTCGGCGAGGCCCACCCCCAGCGCGGCACCGAGCACGTCGAGCCAGCGAGCCGGCGCTTCGGCAGGGAGCTCTTGCCGCTGCTCGAAGGGCAGGCATCGGACATCGTGATCGAGCTGCTGCTGAGCCCCGGCAACTGTCAGCAGACCGAGCGGCAGGTGGCCGAGCGCCAGGCGGAGGTGACGGCCCCCCAGGCCGCCAGCAATCAGAACGACTTCGTCACGCTCGGGCACGTGACGAAGTCGCAGGGCATCGTCCCCCACGCGCTGACGCCGACCTGCGACCAGCTCGAGCCGATCGTGCAGTCCGGGGGCGGTGACATCGCCGCGATGCTCACGCTGGTGGCCGAGCTCAGCCAGGCGCGCATCGAGGCGCTGCTCGACGCGAACGCCGCGCGCGGCGCGGCGTCGATGGTGCTCGCTTACGGCGGCGCGCTGCACAACGACATCACGCCCCGCCCGGGCCGCGAAACCTGGACCTTCGGGCCCGCGCTGCGAGAAAAGCTCGGCGAGGGCTACGTGGAGCTCGACCTGATCGTGCCCGAATACATCAAGCCGGACAGCGAGGTCTGGAGCGCGCTGCCGTGGGTCGCTCACTATGATCCGGCGCGCCTCGGTGATCGCGCGGTCGTCTATCGGCTCAGCCCTGGATCGTACGTGCTGGTGTTCCCGGTCACACCACTCACTCAGTCACCGCCATCGGGTCTGAGCCTGCCTGATGGCGGTGGCGCACCCGGCGGGCGTCCGCCGAGCTGAGGCACACCCGCGCGGTCCTTCGAGCAACGCTCGCCCGGCCAGCGCGCGCAATCCGCGCCGGACCCCATCGGTTTCGGAAATCTCGAACTCGGCCGCGAGCCGCTGCACCAGGCGCAGGTCGTCGGCCTGCAGGCGGAAGGCCTTCATGCGACTGGGCAGCTTCTTGCGCCCCACCCGCCCGAGCCAGCCGTAGGCGTTGCGTCCAGGGATCCCGCGAAAATCCGGCGGCACCTCGTGCTGGCGCAGGGACCGGACCGCCGCGTCGAGAGCCGCTGGTAGTTCGCGGACGTCCTCGAACAGAGAAGGCGTCTTCAGGATGAGTGGGGCCGCCGGACAGCGGGCCTCATGCTATAGCCCGGGCCCACGCGTTCCCTCGATTCGACATGTCTCGTCCCTCCAATCTGCCCCCCCCGCCCCTGCGGCCCGACGGCGCCGACGCCCCCTCGAATTTCATCCGCGACATCGTCGCCGACGATCTGGCCGCCCGCAAACACGGGGGCCGGGTCGCGACGCGGTTCCCGCCCGAGCCAAACGGCTACCTGCACATCGGCCACGCCAAGTCGATCTGCCTCAACTTCGGCTTGGCGGAGGAGTTCGGCGGGCAGTGCCACCTGCGCTTCGACGACAGCAACCCCACGGGGGAGAGCGTCGAGTTCGTCGAGGCGATCCAGCGGGACGTGCGCTGGCTTGGGTTCGATTGGGGAGAGAACCTGTTCTTCGCGTCGGACTACTTCGAGCGCTTGTACGCCTTCGCCGTCGAGCTGATCGAGGCCGGCAAGGCGTACGTGTGCAGCTTGAACGAAGAGCAGATCCGCGACTACCGCGGCACCGTCACCGAGCCAGGTCGGCCGAGCCCGTACCGGGATCGTTCCGTCGAAGAGAACCTCGACTTGTTCCGGCGCATGCGCGCCGGCGAGTTTCCCGACGGGGCCCACGTGCTGCGCGCCAAGATCGACATGGCCGCCGCCAACATGAAGATGCGCGATCCCTTGCTCTACCGCATCCGACACGTGCCCCACTACCGGACGGGCGACCGCTGGTGCATCTACCCCCTGTACGATTTCATTCACCCGCTCTCGGACGCACTCGAGGACATCACGCACTCGATCTGCACGCTCGAGTTCGAGAACAACCGCGAGCTCTACGACTGGGTGGTCGGCTCGGTGA
Organism: Pseudomonadota bacterium; assembly: GCA_023418705.1. Lineage (GTDB taxonomy): Bacteria > Myxococcota_A > Polyangia > Polyangiales > Polyangiaceae > JAEZYZ01. Next base: position 25,016 of record JAEZYZ010000368.1, read on the forward strand.
AGACGCCGGGGCGACCGCGGCAGTACGAGTTCGCCCGCCTGAACCTCAGCTACACGGTGCTCAGCAAACGCAAGCTGATCCAGCTCGTCAACGAGCGGCACGTGAGCGGCTGGGACGACCCGCGCATGCCCACCCTCGCCGGCTTACGCCGCCGCGGCTACACGCCGGAGGCGATCCGGGAGTTTTGCGATCGCATCGGCGTCGCCAAGAACAACAGCACGGTCGACGTCGCGCTGCTCGAGCACACGCTGCGCGAGGACTTGAATCACCGCTCGCCGCGCCACCTGGCCGTGCTGCGCCCGCTGCGGGTGCTGATCGACAACTACCCCGAGGGTCAGGTCGAAGAGCTCGAGGCGCCGCTCTGGCCGCACGACGTGCCCAAGCAGGGCAGCCGGAAGCTGCCGTTCAGTCGGGAGCTCTACATCGAACAGGACGACTTCCTGCTCGAGCCGCCCAAGGGCTATCACCGGCTGTCGCCGGGGGCCGAGGTGCGGCTGCGCTACGCCTACGTCATCCGCTGCGACGACGTGGTGCGGGACGCCGCCGGCAACGTGGTCGAGCTGCGCTGCAGCTACGACCCCGAGACGCGCGGGGGCGACGCCGCCGGCAAGAAGGTCAAGGGCACGATCCACTGGGTGAGCGCGCCGCACAGCGTCGAGGCGGAGGTGCGCCTGTACGACCGGCTCTTCAAGAGCGAGTTCCCCGGGAGCGAGAGCGATTTCCTCGACGACATCAACCCGGGGTCCCTGGTGGCGCTGCGCGCGCGGGTCGAGCCGGCGCTCGCGAAGGCAGCGGCCGACGAGCGCTTTCAGTTCGAGCGCCACGGCTACTTCTACGTCGATCCCGTCGACTCGCGACCGGGCACCCCGGTGTTCAACCGAACGGTAGCGCTGAAGGACACCTGGGCGAAGCTCTCCGCCGTTCCTGCGGTCGCCGTTGGTGCGATCCCTGCCACTCTCGAACTCTCGGCGGTCCCAGCATCTGTCAGTACCACGCCTCGCCAGTCCAAGCCGCGGAAACCAACTTCCGCGCCCAAGCCCGCCCCCCTCCCCCCCGCGGCGCTCGCGCTGCGCGACCGCCACGGCCTCGGGGACGACGAGGCGCGCGTGCTCGCCGAGCAGGCGCCGCTCCGGGCGCTCTTCGACGACGCCGCGCGGCACACGACGAACGCCCGCGCCGCCGCGAGCTGGATCGTCAACGAGCTCGCCCCCGAGCTGCGCGACCGCGGCGCTGGCGGCTCAGCCGTGAGCGGGCGCAGCGTGGCCGAGCTCGTGCAGCTCATCGACGACGGCACCATCAGCGGCGCCATCGGCAAGCAGGTGCTCGCCGAGATGCTGAAGACGGGCGACGGCGCCGGGGCGATCGTCGAGCGCCGGGGCCTGCGGCAGATCGACGACCGCGCCGCGCTGGAGCCCGTCGTCGATCAGGTGCTCGCCAGCGATCCGGAGGCCGTCGCCCGCTACAGGGCCGGCAACAAGAACGTGCTCGGCGCGTTCGTCGGCATGGTGATGAAGCAGACGCGCGGCAAGGCCAACCCCAAGCTCGTGAACGAGCTGTTGCGGCGCCGGCTCGAGTAGGCCGCCGGCTCACACCGCGGCGCCGGGCTCAAGCGCCGCGGGCCGTCTCGGCGGGCGCGTCCGAGAGCGGCGCGCCGTCGCGAAAGATCACCCGCCGGCCCGAGGTCGATGGCGCGCGCTGGCCGGGCACGATCACGCCGACCAGGTTGAGGGGATCGGCGGCGGAGAGGTCGACGACGGTGCCCGAGGCCCCCGCGGCGTGCACGCGGCGCAGGGCCGCCGCCGCTTCGGGCAGGGCGAACTGCTCGCCCACGAAGCCGGTGACGAAGCGTCCGGCGCTCACCAGGCCGCGATCTTCGAAGCGCCGGAGCGCCCGCACGAGCTCCCGCCACGGCAAGAGCCCGCCCTCGTGCGCCGCCAGATCGTAGAACACGACCCCCCAGCGCGTGAGCAGCTGCCGCGCCCAGGCCTCGGCGAGCTCCTCCCGATCGGCGTCGAGCGCGGGCGCGTCGAGCAGCGCCCAGCGCCCGCGCGCCACCTGCCGGAGCTCGCGCCGCCAGGCGGGCACGCCGGGCGCTCGCCCCTGGCGGCGGCTCGCCAAGAGCTCGCGC
>JAEZYZ010000249.1 GCA_023418705.1 Pseudomonadota bacterium
ACCCCGACCCGACCCCCGAGCCCGATCTCCTCACCGCGAGCTTCGGCAGCGCCGATCCGCTGCTGCCCGAGCCCCTTGCCCCGAAGCCGGCGCGCGTCGAGGTCCTCCGACCCTCACGTCATCCCACGGCGACGGCTCCCGAGGTCGCCGCAGAGCGCGCAGCGACCAGCCGTCACCGCGGCAGCGGACCTGGCGCCCGTGGAGGCCCGGGGGGCAACGGACGCGGCGACGGCTACGGCAACGGCGTCGTCCAGCAGAAGTTCGCCTTCGGCGGCCCCACCGGCGCCTTCCGGGCGGACGTCTGCTTCATCGATCCCGGGGTCCGCAGCATCAAGGACATCACGCGCTGCCCGCGCGTGGCGACGTTCTACACCGACGCCTTGAACGTCCCCCCGCGCCGCTTCCGCGAAGGCTTCCCTGGGGTCAGCGAGCGCTTCGAGTATTTCGCCATCCGCTACCGTGGCCATTTTCAGGTGCGGGTCGGGGGATTTTACCGGTTCCGCCTGGTCTCCGACGACGGCGCCATCCTGTACATCGACGGCCACAAGGTGATCGACAACGACGGCCAGCACCCGCCCACCATGAAACATGCCACGATCCCGCTCGAAGCCGGCGAGCACGAGCTGTTCGTGTCGTACTTTCAGGGCCCGCGGGAGAACATCGCGCTGCAGCTCTTCGTCACGCCCCCCGATCGCCCCGAGCAGCTACTCGGGCCGTCGTTTTGAGGCGCACGACGCCAGCGCACCCCTCCTCCCTCCTACGAAACGAGAGCCGAGGTGCCAAAGGCACGAGGGAACCCAACGCGACGACCTTCCGCTATTTTTGTTCACAGGAAGGAGCGGAAGCACGGAAGCACGGAAGATTTTTTCGGAGTTCGACGGTTCAGCCCGACGCGATCCTGCCATCCGGGGGTCGCCACGATGGCGAGCGCGCCGCTCGAGCTTCAAGGCCTCGTTCGGGGACCCACGATGTCGGTCCCCCTCCCGCACTTCCGATCTTCTTGTGACCGATACTAGGTCGAGCTGGCCGAGGTCGAGCTGGTCGCGGTCGTGCCGCCCGGGGTCGGACTGGCCGGGGTTGGACTGGCCGGGGTCGAGCTGGCCGAGCTCGGACTCATCGCGGTCGTGCCGCCCGGGGTCGGGCTGGCTGGCGGGGACTTGGCGGCGTGCGCCTGCAGCGCGCCGCGGTAGGTCGCGGCGACGCGGCTGGTCAAAAAGCGCTGCGGCAAAAAGCGCATCAACCATGTCCCGAGCCGCATGCTCAGCCCTGGGAGGTGCATGTAGCTGCGGTTTTGGAAGGCGCGGACCGCTTCACGAGCGCAGCGATCGACCGGCATGAGCCAGCCCCTGAGCGGCACGAACCGCTCACCTTGCGTCATCTCGGTGAAGATCCCTCCCGGGACGAACGTGGTCACGCTCACGCCCTGCCCGTTGAGCTCGTGGTAGAGGCAGCGGCCGTAGTTGAGCAAGAACGCCTTGGTCGCCGAATACGCGGTTTGATACGGCACCGGCGTGAGCCCCGCCATGCTCGACACCAAGAGGATGCCGCAGCCGACCGCCTGCTGCTCGAGGTGCGGAAGAAACAGGCTGGTCAAGCGCACCACGCCGGTGACGTTGGTGTTGAGCATCTTCTGGAAGTCGGGCCAGCTGAGCTCATGGTGCTGGCCGAAGTGCGTCACCCCCGCGTTCAGGACCACGCCGTAGATCTGCCGTCCCTGGGTCGCCTCGTGGTAGACGCGCTCCACGTGCTCGAGGTTCGACAGGTCGGCGCAGATGGTCACGACGTCCACGTTGGCCTTGGCTTCGAGCTCGGCCTCGAGCTCGCGCAGCCGCTCCTCGCGGCGTGCGACCAGCACCAGGTTCGCCCCGTGTTCGGTGGCCAAGCTGCGAGCGATCTCGCGTCCGAGGCCGGAAGAAGCGCCGGTCACCAGGACCCAGCGCGAGCGGAAGTGCATCGGTTTCACGGCGCCGAGTCTAGCGTTTTTCGGCCGGCGCGCGAGCGCTCGGTTTCGTGGGGCAAAACTTGGCGGATCAGCGCTGCACGTCGACCTGAGCGGTCTCGGCCCGGCGCGCGTACAGATCGAAATCCTCGATCGTGCTCACGCGCTCGTACTGCTCCTTGATGAGCTCGTCGAGCCAGGGGAAGGAACCGAGCGCCGCGCGCGAATCGGACCACCCACCGGTGACCACCGGCATCACGTCGTTGCGCTGCACCACGATCGCCTCGGGCGGCTTCGCGCCGAGCTCGCGCCGCAGCTCCGAGCGTGCGAACTCGCGCTCCCACTGGGCCCGCTGCGGCACGTTGTAGATGAAGCGGCTCGCTGGCGGACGATTGGAGAGCCAGTAGATCACCGGCTCGAAGCCCCAGACGAACACCCGCTCGCCCGGCGCGGTGAAGCGGCGGATCGCGTGCGCCACCCGGTGATCGGCGCCGAGATTGTAGTCGGATACGCGGTAAAGCTCGCTGTCGAGCACCTCCCGGCTCGAAAACGGGGCGACACCGAGCAGCCATTGGGTGCGCAGCGCGCTGCGCCACCAGAACCCCTCGCTCAAATCGCGCACCGGGGTGCGCATGCTGGCCGCGACCAGCAGAAAGGACACATAGGCCAGGACACCGCTCCCGCCCGCCGCCAGGCAGCGACGCCAGAGCTTGTAGAGCCCAACGCCCGCGAGCAGCGCCACCAGCGGCAGCGACGCCGCGTAGTGGTACTGGAAGAACTTGCCCTGCATCGCGATCCCGGCCAGGTGCACCGACAAAACGCCGAGCACGAGGAAGAGGCCCTGACGCTCGCGCCCGTGCATGGGGGATATCGCGAGCAAGGCGATCACCCCGGCCGCCAGCAGGGCCGAAAACCGAAAAAACAGCTCTTCCAGGCCGTAGTAGAACACTTCCGGTGCGCTCTGGCCCTCCCAGCTCAGCGTCGTGTACCCGGGCGTGAACTCGAACAGCGTCCAGGCCAGGTCCCCCCAGGCGCCGCCGAGCGCAAACCATGCGGCGCACGCCGCGATGGGGACCACGAACGCGGCGCTGATCACCACCAGCGGCAGCAGCGCGCGGGCGGCGAAGCGCTGCCCGCCTAGCTCGCGCCCCGCCAGGAACGCGGCACACGCCAGCGCCCCGCCGCCGAGCGGCGGCTTGAGCAGAAACGCCGCGCCGAACAGCAACCCGATCGCGATCCACACCAGCCAGCGCCACCGGCGCGGGTACTCGGTCGCCGTCAGCGCCAGCGCGTAGAGGGTCAGAAAGCCCCCGAAGCTCTCCGGCTGCCCCGTGTGCCAAAATTCCATTTGCGCGTGCAAGAGCGCCGCGAGCGCCCCCGCCAACAGCCCAGGCCGCGTCGACCCGACGAAGACCGACGACAGCCGCCGCATGCACATCACCACCAAGAGCAGCCCGAGCACCTCGAGCAGCCGCGGCGCGAGCATCGTCTTGCCGAACAGCGCCTGAGCGAGCGCGTAGACGACGAAGATCCCGGGGGGCTTGAAATCCCAGACGTCTCGGTAGGGCATCTGCCCCCGCAGCACGGCGTCCGCGACCAGCGCGTAGATGCCCTGGTCGCGACCGAAGCCGAACAACGTCAGCTGCACGCAGCTGAACGCGATGACGCCCCAGCAGAGCGCTCCCAGCCAGAAGTCCGGGTCGCGCACGTCCAGGCGGCCGAGCACCTCTGCAGAGCTCGTGGCGGCGGGTCGGATCGACGCGCTCGGCATGGCACCGGGGCTTAGCCTAGAGGATGCACCCGCCCGCTGGCCAGCGGCGTCGGTGGATTCCGGAAAGAGGCCGGCTTTCGACGAGGGATCCGTCGCGGGCACGGGCGAAATCCGGCACGGGCACGCGCGAATCCGGTGCCGAAACGACCGGGCCAAGCGGCTCGGGAGCACCGGCGCTTCGCCTTGGCTTGACCCCCTGACGGCATGCCTCTATGTGCTCCTGGCACGCCGCGTCGTCGGCGCGAGCGCCCCTAGCTCAGCTGGATAGAGCATCGGACTTCGGATCCGAGGGTCGTAGGTTCGAATCCTACGGGGCGCGCCATGCTGCCGTCGTTGCACGCACGGCTCGTCGCAGGAGCGCGGTTCGAGCTGGGGCCTCCCGCGACCCACGAGCAGCTCGCCGCCGTCGAAACGCTTCACCTCGGGTTCCCCGCGACCAGCCTTCGAAGGCGTGGCCCCGGATCGGAGAGTCGTAGGCGTGAGCTCTAAAGGGCGCAACGTGAGCCGCACCAGATCGGTCAGCGCCGGGCTCATGATGTACCGGCGGCGCGAGGGGGCGGTCGAGGTGCTGCTGGTCCACCCGGGAGGACCGTTCTGGAAGAAGCGGGACGCGGGGGCGTGGACGATCCCGAAGGGGGAGCCGTCGGAGGGGGAGGCGCTGATCGCGGCGGCGCGACGAGAGTTTCGAGAAGAGACCGGGCTCGAGCCGACGGGCGAGCTGATCGAGCTCGGGGTCGTTCGCCAGAAGGGCGGCAAGGAGGTGCACGCCTGGGCCTTCGAAGGCGACTGCGATCCGGCGTCCTTGCAGAGCAGCACCTTCTCGCTCGAGTGGCCGCCCCGCTCGGGCAAGTGGCGCGACTTTCCCGAGGTCGACCGGGCGGAGTTCTTCGAGCTTTCGGCCGCACGCGAGAAGATCAACCCGGCCCAGGTGGCGCTGTTGGACGCGCTGCAGGCGGTGACCGCGGGCTGACCCCGAAACGGCTCGGCTTGACACTGCGCCGGGCCACCTGAAACTTGGTGCCCATTCACCTTCTACGACGCGCCTGTTTCGGTGGGTGGCTGCTGGCCCGAGCGACCGTGGTCATGGCGGCGCCGCAAGCCACCGAACCTGCGGCGCCCAAGACGACGGTCATTCGGCGCGCAGAGGCGACGCCGGACGCGCGCGGGAGCGCCGCGCCCACCGAAGCCGCCAGCGAGCACCGCCTCACCTGGCGCTGGTCTCGCTTTTCGGTGCTCGACTATGCCAGCACCGCCGTCTTCGGCGGCGCCTACCTGTATCTAGAGACCACCGTCGTCGGGGTCCGCGAGCCGAACTGGCGGGGCGGCATTCTGTTCGACGACGCCGTCCGCAGCGCCTTACGCGGCCGCACCCGGGGGCTGCGTGAGTCGAGCGGCGCGATCAGCGACTACCTGACGCTCGCGCCGCAGGGCATGATGGTGATCGATTCGGTGGCCATTCCGCTGTTCACCGATCGCTGGAACTATGACGTGGCGTGGCAGATGACGCTCATCATGCTGCAGGCCGAGGCGATCACCGGGCTCCTGTCTCGCTTCGGACATCGCTACATCGGTCGTGAACGACCGGACGTGGAGGAATGCCGCAAGGATCCAGAGTACCACCACCTGTGCTTCGGCGGCTCGAACGCCAGCTTCCCGAGCGGACACACTTCGGGGGCCTTCGTGGGCGCGGGCGTCGTCTGCGCCCACCACACGCATTTGCCGCTCTATGGCGGTGGCGCGCCCGACATCGCCGCCTGCGCGGTGAACCTCACCATGGCCACCGCGAGCTCCGTGCTCCGGCTGATCGCCGACCGACACTATTTGACGGACAACCTCGTCGGCGCCGCGATCGGGCTTGGGGCGGGCTGGGGCTTGCCGCTCTTGTTGCACTACCGCGGTGGGACGTCCGAGGCGAACGAACCGCAGGTGGCGATCTTGCCGATGGGCGATCCGCAGACCCTCGGGATCTCGGCGGCGGGTGTGTTTTGAGCCGGCACGAGCACATCCAGGCAACGTGCACCACGTGCACGTGCACGACGACGAGCACTCCCCTACCCGCGCGAGCGTCAGCGAGCGCACCCCTACCCGCGCGAGCGTCCGCGAGCGCTCCCCAACCCGCGCGCGCGTCCGCGAGCCCGCCCCCAACCCCGCC
>JAEZYZ010000395.1 GCA_023418705.1 Pseudomonadota bacterium
GGGCCACCCGCCGCCTCCGCGCTGGCTCCCGCCGGTGCGTCGACCGACGGCGGCGCCGCACACCCCGCTGGCGAGGCCGCGCGCTTTCGAACCCTGCCGAGCGCCGTCCACGCGCCGGCGCCTTCAGCACCGGCCCCTGACGCAGGTGCTCGCGGTGACGGCGGCGCAGGTGCTCGCGGTGGCATGGCGGATCCACGATACCAAGCCGACAGCCAGGTTCCGCTCCGCCGCTTCGCCCACGCCGTCCTCGCTTTGACCCTCGGCGACTCGGGCGATCCCGGTCACGATCCCGAGCCCACCAATCGAGACCACTTGGCTCGGACCTGGGGGGCCCCGACGCGCGAAGCCTTGATGGCCGAGCTGCACCGTTGCTCCCAGGGCAGCATCAACGTCGCGCACGACAAGCTTCGCCTCGTCCGCCTGGCCCGCCACGGCTGTGGCGCCGGCTTTCTGAGCGAGCAAGAGAGCTGGGATTGGGTGGCGCACGGCTGCCAGGCGTTGCGCGCCGTCTACCCGAGCTGGGAAGCCGTCATCAGCGACTACCGCGCCGGCAAGCAGCAATGGTTCCGAGAACAGGTGCCTCCCGCCGAGGCCCAACACACCGATTGGGCCATCGATCGGGCCCGACACCTCGTGCTCCCCCACGTGCCGTTCGACCTGCCCTTGTGATGCATGCGCCGGGGCCGTGGGAGCAGCAGTTCCCCTGCCCTTTCCCCTCCCCAGCTACGAATCCAGCATCATTTCCAGTGGGCGGGACAGGGCTTGAACCTGCGACATCCGGCTTGTAAGGCCAGCGCGCCCGCGGGCTCGACCTGGCGGGCCTTCCGCCGCACCTGCGGCTGCTTCTGGACGAACGCGCCGGGCATCTTCGGCGCCGCGAGCGCCGACCGCAGCGCGAAGCAACTCGGCGCTCGGTGCAGATCGCGGAGCGGCACGATATGGACCTGGTCCGGGGGAATCCCGCGCGAGCCGAGAACCCTTGAAGCAGCGATGCAGATCGAGGCGCAGATGGAGCAGGTATCGCGACCAAGGCCACGGGCGCACGTCCTCAGATAGCCCTGTGACGCTTGACGTCAAGCGTAATACGAGCTAGGTTGCCGGGAGATGATCCGTTCGTTCGCCTGCAGGAAAACGAAGGCCCTCTGGGAAGGCAAGCGGGTGGCGGTCTTCGCGGCATTTCGGGCCCAAGCCGAGCGCAAGCTCGCCATCCTGGACGCCGCGACGAGGATAGACGACCTCCGGGGCCTGCCGGGCAATCGGCTCGAAGCGCTACGCGGAGACCGCATGGGCCAACATTCGATCCGGATCAACGACCAATGGCGCCTCTGCTTCCTATGGCAAGAGGGGGACGCCTGCGACGTGGAGATCGTGGACTATCACTGAACGGGAGAACAACGAGATGGCCAGACACAAGATGCGACCTGTATCGCCCGGCGAAGTCCTCCGGGAGCAACTCGACGAGCTCGGCATGTCTGCCAACGCGATGGCGGCCGCCCTGCACGTCCCCACCAACCGAATTACCGGGATTCTAAACGGCACCCGCGCGCTGACGCCGGAGACAGCGCTACGACTCGAAAGATTCTTCAGCGGCACCACCGCGCAGTTCTGGCTGAACCTGCAGACCGGCTATGATCTGCGGAAGGCTGAGATCGCAAGCGGCGCCGAGCTTCGCAAGATCAGGCCGTTGCGCGTAGCATCATAGGCCTCACCCGCTCACCCGAGGGACGTGAGCTTGCGGGTGAGCGATCGCCCGTCGCGTGAGGGGGCGGCTTCGGCCGCCGCTGGCCGCTCCGAAGGAAGTACCGGCAGCCACTCCGGCGAGTGCTCGACCCGTCACCAAGCCGGGAAAAAAGTACCGGGCATTGGTGCCGGCAACCCCTCTCGCCCCCCTCCCCGATCACGAATCCAGCATCTGTTCCAGTGGGCGGGACAGGGCTTGAACCTGCGACATCCGGCTTGTAAGGCCAGCGCTCTACCACTGAGCTACCCGCCCGGGGGGTCGGAGATAGCGTATCCCGGTGAGGGGGGCCAGGGTAGCCAGGAAATTGGCGTCGGCGACGATCGTCGCGCACGCTTCGGGGCATGCCAGCAGGGCCGCCCATCAGTGTCCAAACCCTGGGCCATCGCGATCTCGACGCCCTTCCCTTGTTCCCACTGCCGGACGTGGTGCTGTTTCCCGGCGCGCTGCTGCCGCTCCACGTGTTCGAGCCGCGCTACCGGCAGTTGGTGGCGGACGCGCTCGACGCCGGGGGCGCGCTGGCGCTGCCGCGCCTGCGGCCGGGGTTCGAAGGGGATTATCACGGAAGCCCCGCGGTCTACCCAGTCTGCGGCGCCGGGCGCATCGTGCGCCACGAACGGCTGCCCGACGGGCGCTACCACGTGTTGGTGGTTGGCCTGGAGCGGGTGCGGCTCGAGCGAGAGCTGCCTTCGTCCCCCTATCGACGCGCGCGCGCCCGGAGGCTCATGAACGCGCCCTCACAACCGCCCGAGGTGCTGACCGCGTGGGCGATCGGGCTGCGCGGTCTGGTCGAGCGCTTGCGCCCACACCTTGGCGCGGAGGTCGAACAGATCGTGGAGACGAGCGATGCCTGCCTGTTGTCGGATCAAGTCGCGGCGGCGGTCGTCGCCGACGCCGATGAGCGTCAACGCCTGCTCGAGCAGCTCGACCCCGCCGAGCGGGTGGTGCGGCTGACAGCGCAGGTGCGCGAGCTCGTCGATCGGCTCGAGCCCGACCGGGCCCCCGACTACGGACTGAACTGACTACGACCTGACCTGAACCGTCTCGGAGCGTCCGGCGCTCCGCTGAGCCTTCAAATCTGATCCACAATCGCGCGCGCCATGCGGTCGAGCGGGATGTCCGCCGCGGAGAGCCCGGCATCGAGCACGCAGCGCGGCATCCCGTGCACGACGCACGATACGGCGGCCTCGGTGAGGACGCGCCCCCCCCGCCGCACCAGCTGCTCGGCGCCCAACAGGCCATCATCACCCATGCCGGTGAGGACCACCGCCAGCACGCTCCCGCCGAAGCTCTCTGCCGCGCTCGTGAACAACGTGTTCACCGATGGCCGATGGAGCGTGCCGCGCGGCTCGTCGCTGACCTCCGTCACCGGCACACCATCGCGATTGGCGATGCGCAAGTGTCGCCCCCCAGGCGCGATGGCCGCGACGCCAGCCTTCAGCACCATGGAATCGCTTGCCTCCACCACCTGCAAGGCGGACGCCGCATCGAGCCGCCTAGCCAGCGCCGCGGTGTACCCCTCGGGGATGTGGAGCGCGACGACGAGGGGGCACGGCAGATCGCCGGGCAACGCCGGCAGCAGGCGTGCCAGAGCCTGCGGCCCCCCGGTCGAAGCTCCGAGCACGACCAGGCGGGTTCGCAGATCCGGCGTGGACTGGAGGCGGCCACGAGGGAGGGGGTCGCTCGCTGCTGGCACGACGGGCACCGCTTGGCCGGGACCTTGCCCCGGCTTCGGAGACGCGCGTGGCGGCACATCGATGTCGAGGATGGGCGATGGGCTCGCCTGGGCTGCCGTCAGCACCTTGTGTACGAGCTCGTCGCCGAGCTCGTACAAGCGCTCGGTGGCCATGGCGGTGGGCTTGTGCACGAGGTCGATGGCCCCGGCTTGAAGGGCAGCAGCTCCGAGGTCGCTTTCGCTATCGGACATGCTCACGACCACGAATCGCGGTTCGGCTTGTCCCACGCGTGCCTGCAGCACGCCCACGCCATCGAGGTGCGGCATCACCAGGTCGAGCGTCACCACGTCAGGTGCGAGCTCCGTGATCCGCTCCAGTGCTTCCAGTCCATCGCGGGCGGTGCCCACCACCTCGATGTTACGCTGGGCGTTCAGCACGTTCGAAATCACCTTGCGTGCGAACGCGGAGTCGTCGACCACGAGCACCCGCACCCGGTCCTTCATGCGCCGCCTCCCTTGTTGTAGATGAACGCGCCCCCTCGCTCCTCGCAGGTGAGTCCGGCTCCGAAGCGCAAGATGGATTCCGAAACGCCGACCAAGAGAGCACCCCCAGGCGCCAGGGCTCGGGCGAGTGAGTCCACCACGCGGCGGGCCGTCTCTTCGGTGAAGTAGATGAGCACGTTGCGGCACAGGATCACGTCACAAGGCGCGAGCCGAGCGACGGCCTGAAGGTCCAGCAAATTGACGCGTGACCAGCTGATCTTCTCTCGCAAGCCAGGCCGGATATCCACGCCGTCGGGACCCTCGATGAGCCAGCGCTCCGCGAGGCGGGGCTCGGGAACTTGCCGCAGCGAACGCCGGCTGAAGCGACCGGACTGCGCCCGAGTCAAGGCTTTGCGGCTCAGATCGGTCGCCAGAAGATCGACCTTCGACAGCACGCCTCGGTCGTCGAGCAGCATCGCCAGCGAGAGCGGCTCTTCACCCGTGGAGCAAGCCGCGCACCAGATCTTCGGGCGATGTCCGGCCGCCACCTTCGGCTCGATCACGTGCTCGACGAGCGCACGCACCTGGTCGAATTCCCGAAAGAAATAGGTCTCACCGACGACCAGCGCCTCGACGAGGCGGTCGAACTCCGCAGCTCTCGCTGGATCGTAACGCAGGTAATAGTAGTAATCGAGCAGCGAGTCGAAACCAGCCTCCATCGCGCGCGGTGCGATGCGATCCTGCAAAAGCGTCAGATCCGACAACTCGTAGTGGATCCCAACCCGCTCCTCGATCAGGGCGCTGATGATGACGAACACCTCCCGGGAGAGCACGAAGCCCGGCATGGGTCAGGTGGCGAGGGCCAGAGCGCAGATCCGGCGAACCTCGGGGTCCGCGTCCGCGACACACGCGCGTTTGAGCCGATCGAGGGCTCGTGGGCTAGCCACCGCCCCGAGCGTCGTGAAGGCGGCCTTGCGCGCTGCCTGGTTGTCGAGCTCTGCTGCTTCGAACAGGGCCTCCACCGCGTGCGGATGGTGCATGCGCGCCAGCGCAGACGTGAGCGCGGGGGCCAGCTCGTCGGACGCCGTCTCCAGCGCTTGGAGAATGCCCACGATGCGCTCCCCCGAGCAAATGGAGAGCGCCTGCAGGATCTGCTCACTGGGCCCTTCGGCGAGCAGGTCGCTCAAGAGGCGGGTCGCCGCCAGGTTGGTGCGCGCCGCGAGAAACCCGATCGCCGCGTTCTTCACGGCTTCGTCCGTATCTCGGGCGAGCGATCCGAGCTCGGTGAGCGCCTCGGTCTGCGGATAGTCCGCGAGGGCCGAGACGGTGATGAGTCGGGTGGCGGGATCGACGTCGCGCGCCGCCTCGATGATGATCGGCAACACCTCCGGCGCTCGCCGGATTCCCAAGCCGAGCAGGGCTGCCCGTCGCAGGTCAGGGTCCCTCGAGCGTGCGGAGTCGACCAGGGCCCCCAGCGCGACCGCGCCGCCCAAGTGGGACAGGGCTTCGACAGCGGCCACCCGCACCTGCCCTGCGTCGTCGTCCAGCAGGCTCATCACGCTCTCGGCCGCCGGCTCCCAGCCCAGGCGCCCGAGCGACCGGCAGGCGTAATAGCGCACCCAGGCGTCGGCGTCGCTCAACCCCTTCAATAGGAATGATGGCGCTCGGACGTCCCGTTCGGCCTGTCCCAGGGCGCGCATCGCCGCGGCGCGTGTCCCCGGCTCCGGATGGCGCGCAGCCTGGAAGATCACGTCGATGGCGCGCGGGTCCTCCAAGAAGGGCAAGGCTTCGACCGCTGCTTCGCGCAGGCGGTCGTTATCCTCGGAGAATGTGCGGAGCAGCAGATCGAGCGCCGAGCGATAGCCGAAGTAGCCGATGATCCGAATCGCCGCCCGCCGCACCTTCCAGTCACCCGCCTCTGCGGCCTGCGAGGCGAGCGCCTCGGTTTCTGGGCTGCCCAGCGACTGGATCGCGGCGATCGCCGCATGCACGACGCCCGGGTGCGGATCCGACAGCCTGGCGAACAGCGTCGAGACCACGCTCGGGTTGCCGATGCGCGCCAGGGCCTCGCACGCAGCGGTGCGAACGCTGGGATTGGGATCGGTCAAGCACTGTGCCACGGCGGGGGCCAGCGCGTACTGAGCGGAGAGCGCGGGCAGCACCGCCAACCGGCGCTTGCTGTCACCTTCCTGCAGCGCGCGAATGAGCTCGGCGCGGGTGTCGGTATCGACCCGGTGCAGCGCAGCGGCCGCAGCGGCCGCGACGGGGGGAGCAGCGTCCAGCAGCGAGGTCAGGACCGCGACCGCAGCCTGTTCACCGATCGCGCCGAGCACCCAGCAGATGGCGATTTGCTCGGCGCTGCTGGCACCGACGATGGCGTGCGCGAGGCGCCGCACGGAACCGACGGGTACGGAATGGCGGACCAGCCGCTCGATCACACCCGCCGTGCCGTAGCGAGCGGCGTATGCCAGCTCCAAATCGTGCAGCGCTTGGGCGGCCACCCGCGCCTGGGCGTCGCTGGCGCGGGCAAGCAAGCCGGTGAGCGGGGCGGTCGCCGAGCGATCGGCGGTACGACCGAGCGCGCGTGCGGCTTCGAGAACATACAGAGGATCGTCCAGCAGGGGCATCAGCGCCGGGACCGCCCTTGGGTCACCGCTGCGGCCGAGCACGTCAATGGCCGGAAACGTCCGGAAGAAGTTACCGCTTCGAATGCTCTGCACCAGCGCATCGATAGCCGCGCGACCGCCGACCCGGCCAAGCGCCTCGAGCGCGGCCACGGCGACGTTGTCGTTCTCGTGGGCGGCCAACTGGATCAACAGCGGCAGCCCCTCACTGCTGCGACGCCGTCCGAGCACTTGGGCAACATCGGCGAGCAGCGCCGGCTCGGCGTCGGCGGACAGCTCGATCATCGCCTGGTCCGCCGCGCCCGTCGAGGCGGAGAGCGCATCGACGACGGCGGCGACCCGGGCCTCGTCGTCGCGCCCGCTGCGCAACGTTTCACAAAGGGCCGGCACAGCGACGTCGCCGAGCCCTGCAAGCCCCGCGACCACTCGGCGCCGCACGGCCCAACTCGGCTCGGTCAGCGCTCCGATGAGCGCGCTCACCCCTGCCGCCCCAGCGCTCACCGAGCGGTCGATCTCGGCTATCCGCGCCTGCTCCTCTGGAGAGATGGGAGGCGGCGCGCTGGGCGGCGGGACCGTGGTCATTCGCGCGGCTCCGTCGCCCATGGCTCCCCCGGCGGCGGCGGCTCGCTCGCAAGCTTCTGCACTTGCTGCACCTCCTGGGTCAGACGCTCGACCCCCTCCTCTACCTCACTCGTGGCGCCGATGACCATCCGAGCCCGATCCCGCGCCTCGCTGAGGCTGGCCTCCAGCTCGCCCGTGGCGCCCCGCTGCTCCCCGACGACCTGGATCAGCTGCCGGAGTGACTCGCCCTGTCGCACGTTGTTGGCGGTGATGCCGCGCAGCGCCGCGGCCTGCTCCCCCACGGCGCGAGCGGTCTGCTTGGCCACGCGACGCACCTGTTCCCCATCACGGGTGAGCGCGGAGAGGGCCGTCGCCTGCTCGTTCGTGGCGCGTGTGATGTCGGCAGCGCCCCGGCTCACCTGACGCGCCGCGCTCTCGAGCTCCTTCACACCGGCAGCCTGCTCGCCCATGGCCTTGGCCACCTGGGCGACCTCTTTGCGGGCGTCCTGCATGGCCGTGGCCACTTCGGCCGCACCCTTCGCCTGCTCCGACAACCCCTGAATCATGCGTTGCGCCGAGCCCGTCACCTCCACTGTCCCGGACGCGACCGCCGCCAGCGTGCGACCTTGCTCTGCCATGGCTTCGCTCGTTCGCTGCGTCAGCGTTCGCATCTGAGCGGCCGCTCGCGCCGCCTGGCCGCCAGCGCTCGCCTGTTCTTGGACCGCTCGCGAGACGGCCTCCGTCGAACGGGCCATCTCGTTGTTGCTACGCACGAGATCGCGCAGCGCCCGTGCCTGTTCGGCGGTGGCAACCGACGTCTGCTGGGCCATGCGGCGCATCTCCGAACCTGCCTTCGCGAGCTGCTGCGTCGCCTGCGTCTGCTCGACGGCGGCCCGCGCGACGGCCCGAGCCTCGTCGTTCATCCGCCCCGCGCTATGGCTGAGCGACTGCACGACCTGCATTTGCTCGCTCGTGGCCTGATCCACGTCGCGCGCGGATCGACCAAGCTCTTCAACCCCCTGCAAGATCGAACCGAGCGAGCGCTCGGCCTCTGCGGCGAGCCGCCCCCCTTGCTCGGCCACCCTGACCCCCTCGTTCGAGGCGGCCACCGCGTCCCGCGCCGTCGACTGCAAGCCACGAACTATTTTTGCGACGTCCGAGCTGGCCGCCGCCGCCCGGTCGGCGAGCGCCCGGATCTCTTCGGCCACGACGGCGAAGCCGCGGCCGTGCTCACCGGCGCGCGCCGCCTCGATGCTGGCGTTCAGGCTGAGCAGGTTGGTCCGGTCGGCGATCAGCGTGATCGTCTGGACGATGTCACCGATGTCCTCCGCACGTCCTCCCATCTCGCGGATCACTCCCGCGGCGTTGGTCATCGCAACCCGAACGTCGTCCAGGCTCGTGATCGAGCTCTTGACCGTGCTGCCCCCCTCACGTGCGGTGGCCAACACGCGGTCGGCCGTATCGCGCGCCGCTCCGGTGGTGCCCACGATGCGCCGCATCGCCCCCTCCACCCCCGCTGCGCCGCTGGCGCTCTCGGCGGCGAGCGAGCTGATCTTCTCCGCGCTCTGGGAAACCGCCTGAGAAGACCGCGCTACTTGCTCGATCGCAGCGGCGTTCGACTCGATCATCGCGGCGTTCTTCTCACTGGTCGCCGCAACTTCCTCGACGGATGCTGCGAGTTCGGTGAGTCCATTGGCGTTCGCCGCCGCCGACACCTCCAGCGTCTTGGCGTTGTCGGCGGCGCTCTTCGCCGACCGGGCAAGCTCCTCGATGGTGGCGGCCGTCTCCTCGACGGCGGTCGCCATTTCCCCTGTGTCGGTGGCCACTTTGGCGATGCCCCGCTCGCTGCTGGTCACCCCCGCCGCCATCTGACCGATGCGGTCGACCACTCCCTTTGCGTCGGTGCTGAGCCGGTCGATGCCGCGCGCCATCTGTTCGGCGGTGGCGGCCACCTGCTCGACGGAAGAGGCGATGGATTCGGAGCGTCCCGCCGCGTGCACGGCGCTCGCGCTCACTTGGGAGACGCTCGCCAAGAGCTGCTCGGACGCGGCGGCGAGGGACTCCGCGCTGCCGCTCACGCCACGTATGGACCGCGCCGTCTCCTCCAAGGTGGCGGCGTTTCCATCGGCCGCTTCGGACAGCCCCTCGGCCTCACGCCGCACCGCCTCGATGGACCCGACCAGCTCCTGTACGGCGCCGGTCGTTGCCTCCATTTCCGCCTGCGCCGCCGACAGCCCGGTGCCGAGCTTGTGCTCGATCTCGCGAAGGCGGTGGTGCGTGTGCGTAGCGGCGGCGTAGCTATCGACCAGGTTCTGCAGAGTTTGCCGCGTCTGTTGCATGCCGCGCGTGCGCTCGCCGAGCACGTTCGCCATGCGTGAGGCCGTCTGCTCGATGGCGGCCAGCCGCTCCGCTCCGGCGACGCCGCCGCGGTCAGATTCCAGCGCTCGACTGCTGTGGGTGCTCGGATGATCCATGCAGTTGCCCTTCACCAATCAGTTTCGCGCTATCCACCAGAAGCACGATGCGGTTGTTCACTCGAGCCACTTGGCGTACGAAGCCCGACGATTGGTCGACGACGACGTCGGGTGGCGGTTCGAAGGCCGCCAGCGGGATGCTGACGACCTCACGCGCGCTGTCGACCAAGAGCGCCACCACTCGGCCCGTCTGCTCGACCACGACGACACGCGAGTCGAGCGAGAGCTCGGCCGGCGGCAGCCCGAAGCGACGGCGCACGTCGACGACCGGCACGACCTGGCCGCGCAGCTGCAGGAGCCCAACGACGTAGACGGGTGCTCCGGGGACGAAGGTCGCCCCCGTGAAGGACTCCATCTGCAGCACCTCGCTCGCCGGGATCACGTACTCCGTCTCCGCGACCCGAAACACGACGAAGAGCGCGTTCACGCGGCCTCTCGGCTGCGGAGCACCCGCGTCAAGGCCAGGAGGTCCAGCACCAGCGTCGGCGTACCATCGCCGAGGTCCGTCGCCCCAGAGACACCGGGGACCCGCACCAGAGGGTCCTCGAGCGGCCGCTGCACCACCTCTTGGTGGCCGAGCAGCTGGTGTACCAGAAAACCAAAGTTGCCGGCGTCGCTGCGAACGACCAGCGCCTTGCAGGCTGGCGCGTCACCGCGCCGTGGCAACCTCAAAAGCGCCGCCAGGTCCAACAGGGGCACCGGGCGCCCACGGCGTTCGATCAGAGATGCGACGACCTGCCGGCCTCCGGGCGCCGGCGGCCGGGTGAGCTCCGCGGGCGACACCTCGACGATCTCGTCCACCGTCGAGACCGGTGCGACGAAGCGTTGTGACGCACACTCGAAGGTGATGGCGTCCACGATACTGACCGTGATGGGGATACGGAGCGTGAAGGTCGTCCCCTGCCCCACCCAGGTCGAAAGCTCGAGCTCCCCGCCCAGGGTGTCGACCAACCTGCGAGCGATGTCCACGCCGAATCCTCGACCGCTGGTGGTCGTCACTTGCTCGCGCGTGCTGAATCCTGGCCGCGCCAAGAGCTCCAGGAGCTCCGCGTCGTCGTTGGGCACCGGGCGCCCCGCCCGCTCAGCGAGCTGTCCGCGATCGATGCCTCGACCGTCGTCGCTGACCGAAATCTCGAGCTGAGCGTTCGTGAGCTCGACGCAGCGAACCCCCACGCGGCCCGTCTCTGGTTTGCCTGCCCGGCGCCGCTCCTCCGGTGCCTCCAGGCCGTGGTCGACGGCGTTGCGAACCAGATGAACGATGGCCGGAAAGATGCGTTCGGCGACGGACTTGTCCAACTCGGCCGCCGAACGCTCGACGTGTAGCTCCACGGCCTTGCCCGTCTTGGCGCGGAGCCCCCGCACGATCAGTGGCAAGGGCTCGAGCAGCTCCGTCACCGGGACCAATCTCAGACGCAGGATGGCGCCGCGCAGCCGCTTGAGCTCCCGGCTCTGCTCGGCCACGGCCTGGGCGAGCGCGCGGGTGTCGGCGCCAGCGGCCGTGAGCTCTTGCAAGGCTCGCTCGATCCGAAACCTGCCGATGACCAGCTCCGAAAGGCCTTCGAGGGCCGCGTCCAAGCGCTCGACGTCGACCCGCACCACCCGAGACCGAACCCCCTCGACGGGCTCCTCCGCGGCGACCTCCGGCTCGACCGGCAGTGCACGCGTGACGGCGTGGACCTGCTCGACCGATCCGTCACAGGCGTCGGCGACGGCTGCGTCGTCCGCGTCAGTCGCGACCAGCAGGGCGAAGCGCAGCCCACCGGGAGCGCTACCCGTTCGAGCGACGGAGAGCGGCACGACTTTGATGATCTCCCCGAGCGCCCCAAGCCGCTCGCGCACGCTCGTGATGGAGATCCCCCGCGCGGTTCGCTCCGCTGTCGGCACGAAATCCGCGCGTACGACCCGGCGTCCATCGGCCAGCGCCTGCTGGAGCTGCTGGCGCTCCGCCGGGCCCAGCTTGGCCAGCACCGCCGCCTCGAGGGATAGCTCCCCGCTGAACGCGCCGCCGCTCCGCGTCGGCTCGAGAGACGACAGGCGCTGCAGCAGGGCCTTCGGTGGTGGCGCCGCGGTGCTGCCCTCCGAGAGCGCGTTCACCCGTTGTTCGATGGCCTGCGCGCCCTCGATCAACGGCTCGACGGCGCCGGCCGAGCTCTGCCCCCCCGCCCGCTCGATCTCTCGCAGGACCGACTCCATGACGTGGGCGATCTCCACGATTGGCTCCACCCCCACCATGGCCGCCAGCCCTTTGATGGTGTGCACGGCTCGGAACAGCTCGCGCGCGGCTCGCGGTGCGGGCTGCTCCCGCTCTGTCGCAGCGTCGAGCTCCATGAGGTGCGCTTTGATTTTGCGCAAGAGCTCTTCCGCTTCCGCCAGGAATCCGGAAAGGAACTCCGAGAGATCGACAGGAGGGTTCGTCATGGCGCCACTGCAGCGGCACGCAACAATTCCGCGACGGCTCCTTGCAGCTGATCGGGCGAGAAAGGCTTGCTCATGAAGCGGCTCGCCCCCGCCTCCATGACCCTGCTCCGGGACACGTCGTCGCCGCGGGTGGTCACGATGAGGATCGGAACATCCCGCAATGCGTCCTGCCCGCGAATGAACTCCACCACCTCGACGCCGCCAATGTCGGGCATGTTGAGATCCAGGATCACCAAAGAGAAAGGCTTGAGGCTCAGCCGTTCGATGGCTTCCAGGCCGCTTTGAGCATGGGTGAACACCAGCTCCGGATCGCCGCGCAAGCACGCGACGATCATTTCACGCATCACTCTGCTGTCGTCGACGACGAGTACGTCTGCCACTGCTGCACCGGCCGGCCGAAGCTGATCATTGGCGATGTGATGTCAACCGCCCCCCAGCGATTGACAGCCCCGCATGCGGAAGCACACTAGGCCGACTTCATGGCCGAGCGCAATCCCGAGGGCGCTGTCGTCTGGGTGGTCGACGATAGCCCGCTCGACGCCCAACGCGCCTGCGCGGCACTCGGATCCGATTATGACGTCCAGATCTTCGGTGAGGCCGGCACGGTGCTCGAGCAGCTGGCGAACGGGCAGCGCCCGGGCGTACTGGTCATCGATTGGATCATGCCCGAGATCAGCGGGCTGGAGGTCTGCCGCTTTCTGCAGCAACACGACCCCGAAGTGTTGACGCTGGTTGCTACGGCGCAAAACGACACCGCTCACGCCGTCGAGGCGCTCGAGTCCGGCGCGAGCGACTACCTGACCAAACCCTACGCGCCCCACGAGCTGCGCGCCCGCGTCCGGTCGCTCTTGCGTCTGCGGCAAGTCATCCAGCGAGCTCGGCGGGCGGAGTCGACCGTGAACGACTTGATCACGGCGGCTCCAGACCCGCTGTTCGCGATCGACAGCCGCGGCGCGATCGGCTTCGCGAGCGCCGGCGCGTGCAACGCCCTAGGCCGCGACCAAGCAGACGTGCTCCACCGTCACATCGAGCAGCTCATCCCGACGCTTCGGTTGCCAAAAGCAGCAGCGACGGGGGATCCGAGCGAGCCGGTGCTGTCCGACGTCCGGCTGGGAGAGCGGGTGTATTCACCGCGGATGGGCCGATCGCCACAAGGTGGGGCGCGAGTCCTCTCCCTGCGCGACGTCACCGACCGCTACCACGCGGAGCTTCGCCGGCTGGACCTATATTCGGTGATCGCCCACGACCTGCGCACGCCCCTGGCGGCGATGCTCCTCAGGGTCGAGATGGCGCTCGCTGGCGAACGCGGCATCCTTTCCGCGGAAATGCGTGCAGATCTGGTCAGGATTCAGCGCAACGTTCGCGAGCAGATCGCCATGATCAACGACTTTCTCGAGGTGGCTCGGCTGCAAGGCGGCGGCTACAAGATCGAAGGGGCGGAGGTGGACCTCTGCTCGCTGTTGCGGCAGGTCTGCGACGACTTCTCACCGCTCGCGCAGGCCAGCCACCTGGAGCTCGCCTTCGTCGAGCCCGGCTGTCCTATCCTGGTGCGGGGGGATCGCCGCCGCCTGGACCAAGTCACGGCCAATCTCCTCGGCAACGCCATCAAGTTCACACCGCGCGGCGGTCGGGTGACCCTGGCGATCCAGGAACGCGCCGGTGGGGCGCGCGTCGACATCACCGATACGGGCTCGGGGATCGCGCCGGACCAGGCCAAGATGCTGTTCCAGCGATACGAGCGGGTTGAAGAGACGAAACCCGTACCGGGAACTGGGCTCGGCTTGATGATCGTGCGCGAGGTCATCGAGCTGCACGGCGGCAAGGTGGGCGTCGAAAGCCAACCCGGACAGGGCAGCCGCTTCTGGTTTTGGCTACCCTCTGCTCGACCGTCTCCCTCCGCGCCCACCGGCTGAGCCGGCGCACGGGAAGATCGGACACGGCGGTGCCGCCCAGCGCGTGCTGCCCCCCCGAGTAACGAGCGCCAACCCTGCGTCAGGACATCCCAGGCTGCTCGCCGGGCGGCGGTGCCGGCGGCGGCATGCGCGGTGGCGGCTCACTCGGAGCCTTCGCATCATCGCCCGTCCACAGCTCCCCTTGGCGATACTCGAGCAGGAGCCGGCGCGGTCCGAACATCTTCTCCGCGTCGTCCACCATCAGCGCGATCCTGAGCACATCGTCCATGTGATCGACCAGCACGATGCGCACGGACTTCAGCACCCGCCGTGGGATGTCGCGCAGATCCTTGCGGTTGTCCTTCGGGATCAGCACGGTGGTGATGCCGTTGCGGTGCGCGGCCAGAAGCTTCTCCTTCAGGCCTCCGATCGGCATGACGCGGCCGCGCAGCGTGATCTCGCCGGTCATCGCGACGGTGGACCGGATTGGGATGCGCGTCAGCGCGCTGGCGATGCTCGTCGCCATGGTCACGCCGGCGCTCGGACCGTCCTTGCGCACGAAATCCGGGAAGTGCACGTGCACGTCGATTTTCGCGTAGAAGTCGGGGTCCAGATCCAGCGCGCCGCCGCGGGAGCGGATGTAGCTCATGGCCGCCTGCGCGCTCTCCTCCATGCCCTTCTCCAAGAGGCCGGTGATGACCAGCTTGCCCTTGCCCGGGACGACGCTGACCTCGCAGTCGAGGATATCGCCGCCGTAGTCGGACACGCTGAGGCCGTGCGTCAGGCCGATGTGGTCCTGCTCTTCCTTCTTGCCCAGGCGAAACTTCGGGATCCCGAGGTACTTCGGCACGTCCGCGCCGCGGATCTCGATCTTCTGCTCCTTGCCCTGCTTCACCACCTGGAGCGCCGCCTTGCGGCACAGGCTGGCCACCTCACGCTCGAGGTTTCGAACGCCGGCCTCTTTGGTGTAGTGATGGATCACGGTGCGAATGGCATTCTCCGTGATCGATAGATCCACGTCATCCAGACCGCACTCGGTCTTCTGCCGCGGCACCAGGTACTTGGTGGCGATGTTCAGCTTCTCGAACTCCGTGTAGCTCGACAGCTGGATGATCTCCATGCGGTCCTGGAGTGGCACGGGGATCCCGCTCAGCGTGTTGGCCGTGGTGATGAACATCACGTCGCTGAGGTCGTAGTCGAGATCGAGGTAGTGATCGTTGAAGTTGTGGTTCTGCTCCGGGTCGAGCACCTCGAGCAGCGCCGCCGCCGGATCACCCCGAAAATCCGTGCTCATCTTGTCGATTTCGTCGAGCAAGAAGACGGGGTTGTTCGAGCCGACCTTCTTCAGGTTCTGGATGATCTTGCCCGGCAAAGCGCCGATGTACGTGCGCCGGTGACCACGGATCTCCGCCTCGTCCCGCACCCCGCCGAGCGACAGCCGCACGAACTTGCGCCCGGTGGCGCGCGCAATGCTCTTGGCGATGCTGGTCTTGCCGACGCCAGGCGGGCCGACGAAGCATAGGATTGGCCCTTTGAGGCTGCCCGTGAGCGCTTGGACCGCGAGGTACTCGACGATGCGCTCCTTGCACTTTTTTAACCCGTAGTGATCCTCATCCAGGATCTTCTCGGCCTCGTTGATGTCGAACCGCTCGTCGGTCTTGTCATACCAGGGCAGGCTGAGGATCCAGTCGATGTAGTTGCGGACGACGGTGGCCTCGGCAGAAGTCGGGTGCATCATCTTGAGCTTCTTCAGCTCTTTCTTCACCTTCTGCTGAGCCTCTTCGCTCATCTTCTTGGACTTGAGCTTCTCTTCGATCTCCTGGATCTCGGTTTTGAACTCATCCCGTTCGCCGCCGCCGAGCTCCTTCTGGATCGCCTGCATCTGCTCGTTCAGGTAATACTCCTTCTGCGTCTTCTCCATTTGCTTCTTGACGCGAGAACGGATCTTCTTTTCTACCTGAAGGATCTCGATTTCGGCCTGCATCAGCTCGTACAGGCGCTCGAGCCGCTTCTTCGCCTCCGGTGTTTCCAAAAGGCTCTGGCGGTCGCCGAGCTTGATCGTCGGCAGGTTGGCCGCGATGGTGTCGCTGAGCTTCGACGGCTCGTCGATGCTCTGAACGCTCATCAGGACCTCGGGCTGAACCTTCTTGTTCAGCTTCACGTAGACCTCGAAGGTGCTCTGCACGCTGCGGATCAGCGCCTCGACCTCCACGTCGACGCTGGCGGCCTCGAGCACCTCCTCGACCTCCACGAGGAAGTAGTCGCGGGTCTCGGCATAGCGGCGCACCTTGGCGCGCTGTCGCCCCTCCACGAGCACCTTCACCGTGCCGTCTGCCAGCCGCAGCAGCTGGACGATGACGCCGATGGTCCCGACCGTGTAGATGTCCTCCGGCGTGGGATCGTTGGTCTTGGCGCTCTTTTGAGCCGCCAGGAAGATCTCCTTGTCGCGCGCCATGGCTTCGTCGAGCGCCGCGATGCTCTTCTCGCGACCGACGAACAGCTGGCTCACCATGTGCGGGAACACGATGATGTCGCGCAGGGGGAGCGCGGGCACAATACGCCGCGCAGCGGCAGCAGATTTGTCGCTGGGATCGTTCTTGAAAAACATTTAGTTCCGTCGAGGCCGGCGTTAGCC
>JAEZYZ010000445.1 GCA_023418705.1 Pseudomonadota bacterium
GCGGCGCCACCCGTCGACCCGCCGGAGCCGTCGTCGCCCGCCGAGCCCCCCGATGCGGACGAGCCGCCGTCGCCGCTGCTTCCGCCGGTGGCCCCGGTGCCGCCGGTGCCGCCGGTGCCGCCGTCGCCCTCGTCATCGCCGCACGCCACCGTGGCGCCCAGCGCCAGCGTGGTCGCGAGGATCCCCATCCAGCGCATCGATCCTGAGTACTCCCGCTTCCGATTCATCCTCGTTCATCCCTTGGTTGTGGGCAGCTCCCGAAGCACGGCCGCAGAGATCAGCGCCTCGCCGGATCGAGCTCGGCCCTCACCGCACCGTGCGGCAGCCGTTGAGTGCTGCAACTGAAAGTCATTTTCAAGTCGGCTTTTACGCACCTTGTGGGTGGCCGTCAAGCGGGTTTGTGCGGCGCTCCGTGGAAACACCCGAGGTCTATCTGGACGGGTGCTCAGTGGACGGGCTGAGCAGGGTCAGGTTATTGAAATTGATGTTCACTTGCTGGTTACGACACCCACAACCTCGTGATAGGGAGGGCCCCGGCTCTTACCCAAACACCGAAGTGGATTGAAGTGATGGCGCGGCTGAATCGGAGGCGCCTTGCTGGCGCGCAATGGCTCTTGCTGAGCCTTGGTTGTCTCGTGCCCGCCAAGCTGGCGGCCGCGCCGCAGCAGCAGGCACCGGAACAGAGATCGGCGCCCCCGCCCGAGACGCCGTCTGACGAGGAGGTGATCGAAGTGGCGGCCGGGCCCGGCGCTTCGGCATCCGAAGAAGAGGCCCTCGAGGTCACGGCTGGCGCCGGTGCAGATCAACCTGGAGTGGAGCCTGCAGCGCCAGCCCGGCAGCCGAGCCCGCCGCCCGCGCCGGGGGCGTCCGCATCGGCGCCCGAGGACCCCGCGGCCGACGAAGCGCTCGA
Source organism: Pseudomonadota bacterium (assembly GCA_023418705.1). Lineage (GTDB taxonomy): Bacteria > Myxococcota_A > Polyangia > Polyangiales > Polyangiaceae > JAEZYZ01. The sequence continues at coordinate 911 of JAEZYZ010000445.1, forward strand.
GGTGCGCGTCGTCGGGACGCGCCTGCAACAGACCCCGGGCTCGGTGTACGTCGTCACCCATCGGACGCTCGAGCGCTACGAGTACGACGACCCGCACGCGGCGATGCAGCTCGTGCCGGGCGTCTACGTGCGCCAGGAAGACGGCATTGGTCTGCGCCCGAACATCGGGATCCGCGGGGCGGTGGCCGACCGTTCGAAGAAGGTCACGCTGCTCGAGGACGGCGTCCCGTTCGCGCCCGCCCCCTATTCGGCGTCCGCGGCGTACTACTTTCCCGTGTTCACGCGGATCTATCAAATGCGCGTGCTCAAAGGGCCGTCCGCCATCTTGCACGGCCCCCAGACGATCGGCGGCGCGGTCGATCTCATCACGCGGCCCATCCCCGCGTCCCCCGAGTCCGGCTTCGACATCGCCATCGGCGACTACGGCTACGGCAAGCTCCATGGCTACTACGGCAGCAGCGACGAGCAGACCGGGGTGCTGATCGAGGGCGTGCACATCCGCAGCGACGGGTTCAAGGAGCTGCCCACCGGCGCAAACACCGGATTTTATCGCAACGAATGGATGCTGAAGGGGTCGCACGTCTTCGATCCGACCTCCCCGATGCGGCATGAAGTGGGGCTGAAGCTCACCTACTCGGATGAGGCGTCGAACGAGACCTACCTCGGCTTGACCGACGCCGACTTTCGGCGAAACCCGCTGGCGCGCTACGCGGCCAGCGCGCTCGATCGCATGCGCTGGTTCCGCACCGGCGTCGCGGCCACCCACCGCATCGATCCGGCGCCCGACGTCAGCATCACCACCACCGTCTACCGCAATGACTTCTGGCGCCGCTGGCGCAAGGCCAATCACTTCCGAGGCGCGGCGCTGTTCGACGTGCTGCAAAACCCGGACACGGCGCAGAACGCCGTCTTCTATTCCGTCTTGAATGGCCAGGCGAACAGCTCGAGCCCGGCCGAGGAAATCTTGATCGGCCCGAACGAGCGCGATTTCGTCTCCCAAGGCGTGATGAGCCGCGTCGAGATCGATCTGCGCACCGGACCCATCACCCACGATCTCGAGTACGGTGTTCGGCTGCACTACGATCGTGTCGAACGGCGGCACAGCGAGGACGCGTTCCTGCTGATCGACGGCAAGCTCGTGCCGGCCCCCGGTCGGCCGACGACCGTGACGACCTTCAACGAAGCTTCCACCGAGGCGCTCGCCCTGCATGCCTTCGACGCCGCCACCTGGAACCGGCTCACCGTCACGCCTGGGGTTCGGCTCGAGGTATTCCGCTCCACCTTCCTCGACAAGGCCGACGGCACGCGGAGTGGCAACGCCGAGCAGGTGGTGCTCCCGGGGATCGGGGCGTTTTACGCGCTGACCGACGACCTCGGCGTGCTCGGCGGGGTGTACCGCGGCATGAGCCCGCCGGCCCCCGGCAGCGACGAGCAAATCGAGCCCGAGCTGAGCGTGAACTACGAAGCCGGCGCGCGCTTCTCCCGCGGGCGCTCGCGCGTCGAGCTCATCGGCTTCTACAACGACTACCAGAACCTGACGGACATTTGCACCTTCTCCAACGGCTGCCTCGACGACAACCTCGACCGGCAGTTCGACGCCGGCAACGCCCGCATCTACGGCCTCGAGGCCTTCCTCGAGCACGAGTTCGAAGAAGGATCGGTGAAGTTTCCGGTGCGCGGGGCCTACACCCTCACCTACGCGAAGTTCCGCGAGAGCTTTCAGTCGCAAGATCCGCTGTTCGGGGACGTGGAGGCCGGCGATCACCTGCCGTACGTGCCGCGCCATCAGGCGTTTGGCTCGGTCGGGATCGAGGTCGGCAGGGCAGGCGGCTACGTCTCCGCCAACTACGTGGCGCCGATGCGGGAGGCAGCCGGTAGCGAACCGATCGACGAGGCGCTCACGACCGACGAGCAGTTCACGGTGGACCTCGGGGCGCACGTCCAGGTGCTCGAGTGGCTCAAGCTGTACGCGAACGTGCGCAACGTGTTCGACGAGCTGTACATCGTCTCGCGCCGTCCGTACGGAGCTCGCCCCAACGCGCCGCGCTGGGCGCACATCGGCGCGAAGCTCGAGTTTTGAGCGCCGGCCAGGGCTGCGGCCGGGGCGGGTGGATCAATGGAACACGAAGTCGTCGAGCCAGATATCGAAGCGCTCGGGGTAGAACAGAAAGAGCTGCAGCGCGCTGAGCTTCTCGCGGTCGAGAACGCGCGCGTCGCCGCCGACGTCGGCGCGCGTTTGGGCGAAAGGGATCACGTAGGTTTGCCACTCGGTGGTGAGCTCTACTTCGAGGATGAAGTGGGTGGAGCTCGATTCGAGCAGGTGGACCGCCAGGGTTCGATGGGACGTCGGCGCCGCCCGAGCGCGGAAGCGTAGTTCGGTGAAGGCGCTGGCGTCGAAATCTTCGGACTCGCTCCGAAGGTCCAGACCGATACCCGCTCCCCACGCGGTGAACGTGTCGCCCCACGTGTGGGCGGCGTGGCCGCTGGACCCCTCCGGCTCGACCTGAAAGACCTGGTTGGCGGTGGTGTCGTTCACGACGTACCACCAGCCGGGTGGGGCGAGCGCCTGAGTGTTGCCATCCTCGAAGTCGTCGATCAAAAGGGGCATCCCGCTGGCGTCTCGGGGCGGAAGCCCCCCGTCGAGCGCTCGATCGAAGGCGTCCAGACGGCCTTCGGAGCAGCCGGCGGCGCCCAGCCCCACCAGGAGGGAGCACGCGAGGCTGCGGCTCAGAACTGCCATCCGGCCCCTCCGGCCAAAGACAGCCAGGGCCGACCGACCCGCGCCACCTCTTCGCCAGCGGCGCGGACGCTCAGGGCCGGCAGCAAAACCCCGGGTTCGGCGATCACCATCAGGGTGAAGCGGCCAGCGCGCCACGCGCCGACGGCGCGCGCCGACACCAGGCCGACGGTCGTGCTGTCGTCCGTGGCCACGAATCCCTCCCGAGCGCGCGCGGTCTCGCTCGCCCAAAGCACACCACCGCCGAGGCCTACGGCGACTTCCAGGCGGGGCCGTTCGACCAGGGCGAAGGTGGCGTGGAGGGTCGATTGCCACCAATCGATCAGCACTCGGCCGGCAGGAGTCTCGAGGCCGAGGGCGCTCATCGTGGTGCCGAGCGTCGCGTCGGCGCCCAGTCTTCCCGATAACCGGAGGCGCGCGCCGAGCAGCACCACGAACGGCAAGCGGGTCGCCTGCGAGCTCGCCGTCGTGCCCAGCCCGACCCACGGCAGCACCCAGCCAGCGGTTCTGTCGGACGCCGCTCCTTCGTGTGGGGCTTCGGGCCCGGCCGGCTGGGGCTGCGGCGCTTGCGCGCGAGGGATGTCGAGCGTCCGCACTCTCAACAGCTGCAGGACCCGCAAAGAGACGGTGCCTTCGGCGATCGATCCCGCATCGATCTCGGCTTCGGCGCGATCCAGGCCGCGCGCGGTCGTCACGTACGCGACCCCCGTCCGCCCCTCTCGCATCACCGCCACGCCGCCGACGGCGCCCTGGGACGCCACCGCGGTCGACAGCTCCGCCAGCAGCCCATCGAGATCGCCTGCTGCGGCGCTGCGCACGAGGACCTCGCAGCCGCTGATCGAGAGCTCGGCGACCACTGCCTGCATGCCGGCGACCCACGCTTCGAGGGTGGCGTGGCTCGGCCGGAGCACGACGACCGCGCACGGTTCCGCCGCCAACGCCGGACGGCTCGCGAGCATCGCGCCGAGCCAGCAGAGCCAAACCAGCGGCGCCTTCATTTCGAGGGAGTCGACTGGATGAGCTCCCGCGCCTGGGTCGCGTGCGGGCCGCGCGGGTGATGGCGCAGGTAGTCGCGGGCGACCGCCCGGGCTGCCGCGGCGTCACCCAGGCGGAGCGACAGGCTCATCAGATCCGCGCGTGCGCCGGCCGCCAGGTCGCCGGTGGGCGACTCCTTCAGGAAGGTCCGCAACCAGCGGGCTGCCGCTGCCGGATCCTTGTCACCGTCCTCGGCCAGGCGGGCGAGCGCCAGCGCGCCTAGCCGCGCCGGGGCGCTGCCTGGAAAACGCTGGCGCAGGCCGCGCAACGCCTGCCGCGCCCGTCCGCGGGCGCCGCTATAGCGGGCAGCGTTGGCGAGCGTCAGGAGGTCGTTCGCGGGGAGACGTGCGACGAGCTCTTCGAAGCCCAGGGCTTCTGCTGCGACGACGGCCTCCCGGTACTTGGCGGCGCCGGCGAGCGCCAACCAATCCGGCGGCGGCGTGGGGGAAGCTTTGGCCGGTCCAGGCGGCGGCGCGCCGGGGGTGCTCGGGCCGACACTGGGTTCGGTGGCACTGTCGGGGACCGGAGCTGTTGGCTCACGGCTGGCACGCGGCTCGAGCTGCTCCAGGCTGCCACCAGCGTCGACGAACAGGCCAGGCGCGGGCAAGCCACGGCCCGAGATCTGCACCCGTCCCTCTTCGACGTCGACGCGGAGCCGCCCGCGCGTTTCGTCCCAATGCACGCGGAACGTCGTGCCGACCACCCTGATGGCGTACGGGCCCGCGTCGATCGTCCAAGTCATGCCGGTTCGCTTGCGGATCTGGGCGCGGAGCTGCCCCGCCTGCAGCCGCAGGTGCGCCCGCTCCCCGGTGAGGGTCGTCACGCTGGCCTGGCTCTTCGGTTCGAGCACGAGCTGGCTGCCGTCGGAAAAATCGAGCACGCTGGCGCTGCTCGCCGGGGCCTCGATGGTCGAGGCAGACGCCAACGCCCTGCCGTCGACGCTGGCGGTGACGGCAGGCTTGGATGGATCGAGCAAGCGGTGAACGACCGGCAAGGACGCCAGGATGGCCGCCGCGGCGAGCACCGGGGCGACGCGGCGCGCGCTCCAGCGTCGACGGGCCGCGAGCGCCGCGAGCAGACGCTCGCGCTGCGCCGGCAGAGCGCCTTTCCCGGGCCCTTCACCGAGCGCTTCGGCCAGCGCTGCACCAAAGCGTTTGGCGGCGTCGCTCATGGGGCGTCCCTTTCACGCGAGAACAGGCTCAGCAAGTCTGGGGCCCCGGCGGCGAGCCGCTCGAAGCGACGATTGGCCGCTCCCAGGCGGCGCTTGGCGGTCGCCAGCGAAAAGCCGCAGAGGTCGGCGACGTCGGCCAGCGTTCGGCCTTCCACGTGGTGCAGGACGAACACGATGCGCTCCTTCGCAGGGAGCTTGTCCATCATGGCTTTGGCCCGCAGCAAGAGGTCCCGCAGCTCGACGTCGCGCACGAGGTTCGGGTGCAGGTTGGTGGGTGTGTCGCGGTGCAGCAGGCGGCGCAGATCGCGCTTGCGCAGCTCCTCGTAGACCGTGTTGACGGTGATCGCCTGTACCCAGGACGAGAGGCGCTCCGGATCGCGCAAGCGACGACCGTTGACGATGATCTTCAAGAACACCTGCTGCACCAGATCGTGGTGTTCGGCGTCGGCGCCGAGCAGCCGCCAGACCAGGCGGTTGACGTCCTTGGCGAAGCGCGCGTGGATGCGCTCCGCCGTCGCGGTCGGATTTTCCCGGAGCGCTGCGGCGAGGGCCAGATCGTCGGCGTCTTGAGGAGGCTCCGCCGGTCGCTCCTGCTGCGCGTGCTTGCGTTGGGCGGGTAAGGCACTCATCCCGGAGACTCGAATCCTTCAAGCATGCACGCGCGGGCGCGCGAGCACCACCAAATGCCGTGGCAAGAGCGACGAACCCAACGACGAGGGGCGATCGGGCAATGCCGGGCCCGAGCGACGATATTTTTCTGGCAGACGTGAAACTCCGAGAGCTCTTGGCGATTGTTGATACCCAATCGTTGGTTCCCCCGTCTTTCAGTCGTTACCATGCGAGGACGTCTCCGATTCGCCAGTTTGATGCTCGCTCTGGGCGGCTGCACCGGCCAGAGCGACGGGCAGGACACGTTTGGAAAGGACCCTTCGGCGTCTGGCGGTGCGCCGGGCTCCGGGGGCTCGACGGCGTCTGCGGGGGGCTCCGCGGCAGAGAGCGGCGTGGGGGCGAGCGGCGGGAGCGTACCGATAGACGTCGTCACCGGCACCGATGTGGATCGTCTTCCGGATGGTGTGCCGGCGTCGAGCCGCGTGCTGCGGCTGAGCTACGCGGAGTACGACCGGACCCTCTCCGATCTCTTGTACCTGCCGGTCGCCGCCTCGCTGAACTTCCCGGAAGAACTGCCGAATCTGGGTCCTTACGAGAACCACGCCGAGCGCACGGTGAACGAGCGACTTTACAACGAGCTCACCCACAACGCCGAGGTCCTTGCCGAGCGAGTCGTGACGGACGCGGCGGCCTATCAAAAGGTCGTGGTGTGCGCGCCGAGCACGCCGGAGTGTCGGGACCAGTTCATCGAGGGGTTCGGATTGCGCGCGTTTCGGCGCCCGCTGAGCGCGTCGGAGCGCACGCGGTACCGTAGCTTGTTCGACGAGGCCGCCGAGCTCGTCGCCAGCGGCGATCCCTTTCGAGACGGCGTCCGCCTGGTGCTCGAAGCGATGCTGCAGTCGCCGCACCTTTTGTACCGCATCGAGGTCGGTTCAGGGATGGCGGATGGTCACGGTCTTTTGCTCAGCCAGCACGAGATCGCGACTCGCCTCTCGTACTTGCTGCTCGGTGCTCCGCCGGATGCGGAGCTGTTGGCGGCGGCGTCCGAGAACCGCCTGTCGACGCCGGCGGGCATCGCCGAGCAGGGGCGTCGCCTCGCGGCGAAGGCCGAGTTCGGCGAACGGGTGCTGGACTTCCACCGGCGCTGGATGCAGCTCGACGAGCTCGAGTCGCTGGCCAAGGACGCGCAAACGTATCCTGAGTTTTCGCCCGAGCTGGTCGCCAGCATGCGCGCCGAGGCGCTCGCTTTCATCGAGGACGTCACGCTGAGTCAGCACGGCACCGTTGCGGACCTGCTGACGGCGCCGGTCGGCTTCGTCGATGCTCGACTGGCGAGCGTCTATGGCCTGCCGGCCGCGCCGAGCGACGATCTGGTCCGGGTGGAGCATGCGGCGAGCTCGGAGCGCCTGGGGCTGTTCACCCAAGCGGCGTTCCTGTCGGGTCACAGCTCCAGCAGCCTTGGGACGTCCCCCATCCTTCGCGGTGTCTTCCTGTTGCGCCGCGTCGCCTGTGAGGACATTCCGGATCCTCCGCCAGGGGCGCAAATGCAGGAGCCGGACTCACCGCCCGCAGCGGAGCTGCGCACGACGCGCGACTACTTCTCCTGGAAGACCTCGATGCCGGCCTGCGCCGGCTGCCACCTTCGCATCAACCCGGCGGGCTTCGCGTTCGAGCGGTTCGACGGGATTGGACGGTTGCGTAGCGAAGAGAATGGTGCACCCATCGACGCGACCGGAACGCTCGAGCTCGGTCAAAACATGCCGATGGAGTTTCAGGGTGCTCGTGAGCTGCTGCAGACGCTCTCGACGCTCGATCAGGTGCGGGCGTGTTACGCCAAAAACTGGCTACAGTACGCCTATGGGCGACGGGAGACGCAGCAAGATCTGCGAACGCTGGGGATCTTGGCGCGCGACCTTTCGGCAGCGGACTTTGGCGTCGCCGATCTGTTGATCGCGATGACGGCGCGCCCCGCCTTCTCACACCTGCCTGCCATCACGGAGTGACGCTCATGCGCGATGCACGATTCTTGAACCGCCGCACGTTCCTACGCGGCGCCGCCGGCGCCACCTTGGGGCTGCCCTTGCTCCAGAGCATCGGCTCGGGACCGCTTCGGGCGCAAACATCGGAGCCCGTCCGCCGCTTTCTCTCGTTCCACGCCAGCAGCGGCGTCGAGACGGACCGGTTCTGGCCAGCCGTGGGTCCGCTCAGCGCGGGCTCCTTCGAGGGCCGCGGGACGGAAGCGCTCGCCCCGTATGCGTCGCGCCTGCTCATCCCGAGGGGCGTGCACGGCTATCCGGTGGGTACCTGGACGGGGCACTCGGAAGGCACCTGCCAAGCGTTGACGGCGGCGCCGCTGGTCGACGGCAAGCCTCAAGGGATCTCGATCGACCAGGTGATCGCCGGGGCGCTCAATCCGCCCGGACGCGACGCGCTGGTCGTGCGCCCGGGCGGTCGCGATCTCGGCGTGCCGGAGTTCAACTCGATCTCGTGGCGGGGCCCCGGTCAGATGGTGAACGCGGAGTCGAACCCCTACAGAGCCTACCGAGCGATGATGGGCTTGGGAGCGACGACACCTCCACCGGCCGACGAGGCCAGCGAGCGCCTCTTGCGCAAACGCCAGAGCGTGATCGATCTCGTGCGAGCGGAGTTCGACGAGCTGCGCCGCATCGATCTCGGCAGCTCGGACCGTGAGAAGCTGGAGCAGCATTTTCAGCTGATCCGCGACGTGGAGAACGACATGACCGACGCCCCCGGCATCGTCGCCTGCGATCTCGACGCCACCACCGCCGCGGAGCTCGAGGCGATCAGCGCCGACACGGTGGAGGCGAACGAGAACTTTCCGGTCATGGCCCGCCTCTTCGTGCGTCTGGTCGCGCTGGCCCTGGCTTGCCAGTACACCCGCTCGGCGGTGCTGCAATGGGGCGCCGCCGTCGCTGGCTCGCCGATGTACCGCTGGGACGGGATCCAGCACAATTACCGCCACCACCCGCTTTCGCACGGGACGACCGAGGACTTCAACGAAACGTCGGTGGCGGGCTACAAAGAGATGCTGTTCGACATCGACCGCTGGAACGTCGCCGAGTTCACGAAGCTCTTGGACCTGCTCGACAGCTACGCCGAGGGTGGCGGCAAGACGCTGCTCGACAACACCGTCGTGCTGTACACGAACGAGTTCTCGCACGGTCAGGGACACACCACCGGGGATCTTCCGATCATCGTGGCCGGCGGCGCAGGGTACTTCCAGCTCGGGCACTCGATCACGGTGAGCGGCAGCAGCGCCGACATCGCCGGCGTCACGGGTGCGAACGGCAGCAGCCACCGCATGCTGTGCAGCGTCCTGAATGCGTGTGGCGTGCCCACCCCCGATTGGAACGGCGGCGGGGAGCTCGCGGAGCTCCGGGCGTAGCGACACTCCTCGGGCAGCGGCGCTGCGGAGCTCAGGGCCCTGGCGTGGCGGTCAGAGCGTCGCCGAGCAGCGCTCGAGCGCGGTGCACGAGCTCCACTGACGCCTCGATCTCCGCCTTGCGCAGCGAAACGCTCTCGATGTTGCAACCGAGCGGGATCTGCTTGGCCTTCGCGAACGCGCTGAGGTCAGCCAGGATTTCGCAACAGAGGTCGACCGACGTCTGCAGGATGTCGCGCGCGTGCCGGAGCTCGTTCTCGAGCCAGCGCGGGATCGCGATGCCGAGCCAGCGCATGAAGTCGAGCGTCTTCTCCGAGCCGCAGGGGCTGAGCGTGATCAAAATGGGTGGCAGGGGGCGCTCGAGCTCCTGTGAACGGTAGTAGAGGTCGCTCAGCACGTTCTTGCTGGCCACGGCGGAGTAGACGGCCTGGGTGATGAAAAAGGAGCAGCCGCGGTCGAGCTTGCGCAAGACGCGCCGGTCTTCGTCGTGACGGCCCTGGTGCCGCTCGGCGATCAAGACGCCGCCGAGCGGCAGCGCCGGAAACTCGCGCTGGTGCAGCGCGTACGCCTCGGTGAGCGAGAGCGCGCTCGGCTGGCGGCTCGACGGCGATCCGACCAGAACGCACAAGCCGTGCTCTGCCTCGATGCGCCGGAGACTTTCGGCCAGCGTCTTGGGGTCGTGAGGAGCGACCGAGCGGTAGACCACCTTCGGCAGGTGAAGATCGCCGAGATCCTCGTAGGCGTAGGTCACCGGGTCGACCGTGGGCAGGAACGGGAACGGTCGCTCGTCCGGGGTGCGGACCGACTCGTCCTGAATGTCGTAGACGACCAGCGCATCGACGGGCAATGCGCCGATCCGGTCGCGCTGGCGGGCGGCGACCTCCGCGCGTTTTTCGGCAGAGTAGCCGAGCTTGGGCGGGGTGATGCCGTAGGTCAGGATGCCGGCGCGGCGCTGCTCGATGAGGGGGCGCATGCGGCTCAACGGTCTGCTTCGACGCCGCGCAGGACGCGCTGCACGGCACGGGAGATGAAGCCCGTTCGCGCGAGCGATGTCAAGCCGAGCAGGGGCAGCAGGGCGAGCAGCCAAAACGAGCCATGGATCGCGTAGGGCGTGAAGCCTGGCAGCCAGCGCGCCGTGGCGTGGAACGCCCGAGACGGCGCGCCATCGACCCGCACCCGGACGCGCCCGGCGCTGTCGATCACGGCCGAGGCGCCGTCGCGGGTCGAGCGCACGAGGTATTTGGCGTGCTCGACGGCGCGCAGCTTGGACAGGGCGAGATGGAAATCCACCGCGTCCGTGCCGCGGAACCAGGCGTCGCTGGTCAAGTTGACGAGCAGCTCCGGGTCGGTCGCCAGGACGCTCTTCTGGATCAGCTCCGGCAGGATGTCCTCGTAGCAGATGGAGACGGCCAGCCGGTGACCCCCGATGCTGATGGGATCTCGGGCGCTGCCGCTCGTGAACCGGGTGGCGACGGGCAACAGCTCGCCCAAGCCGGACAAGCTCGGCGCCAGCCGATCGGACTCACCGACCGGGATGAGCCGGCGCTTGTCGTAACGACCGAGCAGGACGCCGGGGTGCCGCACGAGGGCCGCGGAGTTGTACAGACCGGTGTCCTCTTCGGCGACCAGGCCGACCAGCAGCGGGACCCGCAGCACCGGTGCGCGCGTGCCCAGGGCTCGGTCGCGCAGCAAGTAGTCGCGCGCGAGCTTGGGGATGTCGAGCGAAGGGGTTGGCCAGCCGACGACCGTCTCTGGCCAGATCACCAGATCCACGGCGGGGTCGTCGCTGAGGCGGGAGAGGGTCTGTCGGCGGAGCTCCGGCACGGGCTCGGGGCGTCTCTGATCGACCGCGGTGACGGCGTGTCCGACGAGCAGCCGAGCCTCCGGGGCCTCGGCCTCGCGGGCTTCGGCCCTGGCGATCGCGGCCTGCCCGAAGAGCGTGACGCCAGCCAGCAGGAGCGCGGCGGCGCCCGCGAACGCCGCAGCGGCGCCGCAGCGGCGCCGCCGGCGCCAGGCTTCCGCCAGCAGTCCGTTCGCGAGGCCCACCCAAAGGCTGACCAGCGCTGGACCTCCCACGGCGGCGAGCTGCAGCCAGGCCGTGACCCCGTGCACCTGCAGCGCCAGGGTCCACGGAAACAGAAGCGGATAGACGGCTTCGACGAGCACCTGCAGCGCGCCGAACGCCAGCCACAGCGGGCAGCGGTGGCGCACCGCGAGGTGGACCAGCGCGAACACCAGCGGCGTGCGCAGCCCTTGAAGGATCGCCAGCGCGATCCAGGCACCCGCGGCGGCCCAGCCGGGCGCGTCGATGGCTTGCTCGAGCCCCGACATGACCCAGCCGTGGGCGGCGAGGTTGAGCGTGATCCCCTGCAGCGTCGCGGCGGCTAGCAGGGCGCGGAGCCGCACCTGCCCCACCAGCGCGAGCAGCGGGACCCAGGCGACCAGGGCGAGCGGCGCCAGGTCGAACGGCGGCATCGTTGCCCGCGCGAGCAGCGCCGACCCCAGCGCGGCCAGGGTCCGGCGTACCAGCGCCGCGCGCGAAGCGCCGTCAACGGCTTCGGGCATGGCTGCGACAGATGGCCTCGATCTCCGCCGGCAGCGGCTCGAGCGGTTTGCCCGCCAGCTTCTCTGCGGCGTCGGGGTGCATCAAGGACGAGGCCAGCCGCGGATCATCGCAGCGAACACCCTGCTGTGCTGGCACGTCGGTGCAGGGGTGATCGAGCCCGAGCACGTGCCCGAGCTCGTGGGCGAACAGCGCCTGTAGGCTCAGCGTGCCCGGCTCCCGTCCGTCCGGGGAGAAGCGGTGAGCGACGCCGTTCACCTCGAGGTCCGCCTCTTTGAGCTCGCCGTCGCGCGGGTTTCCGGGCTGGCGATGCGGGCGAAGCCGGGTGGAGGCGTGCAAGCGCCGGTCGTAGCAGTCCTCGAAATCGGCTGCCGAAGGAGGGCACCAGCGCCGTTCGTGAAAGAGCACCTCGTTGACGCGATCCTCGCGAATGGCCGCGCGCCCGAGCGGCGCGTCGGAGACCTCCAGGGTGGGCGCTCCGCAGTCTTCGAGGGCGTCGTTCCAGATCGTCACCGCGCGACGGAGCGCCTGCTCGACCCACGGTTTCATCGTCGCGCCGCGGGCTTCGGGAGCGAGCTTCAGCACGATGCTGCGGGCGGTCCAGCGCAGATCGCTGCCGGACTCGGTCTTGGCGGTGGTCGCGAGACCTTTGCTTCGGCTGCAAGCCGAAGCGAGCGCGCCTGCGAGGATGACGAGCGGCGCCGCACGCCGCAGCAACCTCGCGCGATCAAAGGCGTTGGGCGCGGACATGGAAGGTGCCGGCGCAATGCTCGGGACAAGCCTCTTCCGTCGCCGGGTCGGGGTTGATGCGTACGATCAGGTCGCAAACCTCACCCGCGCTGGCGTCACAAGCGAGGGGTGGGTCTGAAAGGAGCTCGAAATTGAGAAGGGCCGAGCAGGAGCCGTTGGTGATGATGTACCTGCCCTCCAGCGTGTGACCGCCGAAGCTGCCGCCTTCGATCTGACGCGTCCATGACCAGTCGCCGACGCTGTCCACTTCTGGGAAGCCGGATCGGCAGTCGTACTCTCCCCGGAGCTCGGCGATGGAGCCTTCGATGGAGGCACCGGCTCCGAGCCCCCAGGCGTCCTGGCAGCTCATCTCGGCTTGCTTGGGCTCGAGCACCTCGATGCGAAAGCGCGCTCCCGGCTCGGCGCCCGGGCACGCGGCGAGCTCGCTACAGCCGACGGCCGCGCTCGCGAGCAGCGCGGCCGCATTCAGCCAAGGCGCGTAGCGCCGCCGAGCTCCAGCAGGGTGTCGCTGATCACTCATGACGTCAGCTTAGCTCGTTTGGGCGCGCCCGGGGGCCGCCGCGGTGGCGGCCCCCAGGAGCGGGTCGACGACTCAGCGAGGCGGGTCGGGGAAGATGACCGCGTGAACGTCGAGCCTGGCGTTCGGCAGCCCCGGCGTGCGGAAGAACACCGTGCCACCGGCCGCTTCAGCCGACGTCACCCCGCGTCCAGGGATATCGACGCAGGGATCGATGCAGATGAGGTCCGGATCGGTCGGGCAACCGAGCCAGTTGCCGTTCGCCGACCGTACGTCGTTGACGGCGTTGCCGCTGCCATCGAGGAAGGTCGTCGTCAGCGTGTAGTTGCGCTCGCAGGTGGCCTGGTTCTCCGGCGCCGCGCGGAGGCCGGCGCCGAAGCTGTCGACCCCACGGGTGAAGAGCGCGTCCGCGTTCTGCACCTCGACGAGGAACACGTCCGGGCAGTTGTCCCCGGAGCCCGACTGGCTCACGTCGTACGAGTAGCTCGTCAAGCTCATGGTGTTGCCGTCGAGGACGACGTCGGAGGTGCAGGTGTTGCACTCGTTGCCGACGACCGTGTCCGCGCAGAACACGCACTGGCCGTTGTCGTCCGAGGTGAAGCCATCGGGGCACACCTGGCACGTGTCGGCGTCGAGCCGCAGGTTGTCCGGATCGGGTCCGGGCCCGAGCACCACCTGCAACTCGTTGTCTGCCAGGCAGCTCCCCCAGAGCGTTTGCACGTTGGTCTTGTCGGCGCCCTCCTCGTGCAGGGCCAGCACTCGACAACGATCACACCAGCTCACGTTCCTTTCGATCATGGCGTCATCGACCGCGGTGCGGATCTTCATCTCGTCGATGGTGTACCCCGCGCCTTCCCACTCGCCGTCGTTGAAGCTGTACTGAACGAAGGGTTCCATGCCAAAGGCCAGCTGTGCGGCGATGGTGCGGATGCTGCCGCCCGGCAGCGCGACCCGCTCGAGCGCGGTGTCGTCGTGCGCGTCGCCGGCTGGAGCCGGGTTCCAAACGAGCTGGCTCGTGGAGGCGTCCCAGCGCCAGGCGTCGGCGTTCGTCGGCACGTTCGCGGTGCGCGCGGCGCCGTGGCCGTCGAAGACGTCCAGGAGCAGCGTCGCGACCCGCGCGATGCTCTGGGTGTCGCTGGCGTTCGAGTCGAAGTTCTCCTCGAAGCACGGGGTTCTTCGGTCCGAGCAATACTGGGCGTGGCTGCCCGGGAGCTCCTCGGCGGTGTTCAGCCAGCCGTAGTCGGCTCCGCTCGAGACCTGGCCCATGAAGTAGTCGGCGATGGCTTCGTTGAAGTACCGGACGGGGAAGTTCTCGATCACATCGCCACGGATGGTGGTCGCCCAGACGACGTGGTCGACGGCGTCGGGATCGGCATCGTAGATCATGTTGCAGAACATGTAGTGGCCGTATTCATGCGACATGACAGAGCGGCTGTCGCGCAGCTTCGACTGTGTGGACATCACGATATCGGAGTTGCCGACGACCGCGCCGAAGGTCCCGAGGGCGATCGCTCCGACCGCGGCACCCGCGGCTGTGCCGATGCCGGGAATGACGCTGCCGGCCAACGCTCCTACGCCCGCGCCCGCGCCCCCCGCGACCGCAGCGATCGTATCGCTGAGGCTGTTGGGGAAGTTGAGGCAGGGCGCAAACAGACGTTTGTCCCCGCTGTCTCCGGGGGCGAACGTCGTGGCCCAGTAGCCGCTCAGGATGCGGGCGCGCTTGGGCGTGTAGCTCATGACGTGTTCGGAATAGCGGAACACGTCGTCCGATTGATACAAGCCGAGCAGCCTCGTGTTGTCGATGTGCAGCCGCAGCGTTCGATCGCTCGTGAGCGTATCGAGGCGGTAGTCCTCGACCGTGCCGGTGTCGTCGTCGCTGTCGGCGGCGTAGCCGCGAAGATCGCAGATTTCATTTGCGATCAAGAAGTCCGTCACGATGGCGGCGCGGGTGCGGAGCTCGACGCAAAGGCCGGTGCCGCGGGTCTCTGCACCGTCGGTGGCGTCGATCGTGACCCGGCCGTTGATGTTGGTGTCGCCCTTGGCAGTCGACGGAATGAAGGTGTTGAACATCCGCTGCAAGAGCTTGACCTGCATGCCGGTGGCGCCGATGGGTGAGCCGGCATAGCTGCCCCAGCCGCGCTTCATGACCTGGCCCTTGAAGAGCGGGTCTTGGGTGATGGCGTGCACCCAGAGCTCCACCTCGACCTCACCTCGGAACAGCTGGTCGATTTCGTTGAGGGCGCCGGTGACGATTTCCCCAGCGTCGCGCGCGGCCTGCGCGACCCACGCGAACACGTCGGTCAACACCTTGCTGGCGCCGCCGTCGAGCACGATCTCTTCGTCGGGCGCGAAGGGGTTCACCTCGTAGTCGAGGTAGCGGAAGCCGGATTGCCCGAGGACTTGCAGGTTGATCGAGCCGTTCGCGTTGCGCGCGCCCGCCGGCACGTCGTCGCGGATGATCACGGCGTCGAAGATCACGCGATCGCCGGTCACGTCGTCGCTGGTGAGGGCGTCGATCAGGCGATTGTAGGTTCGCCCCGGGATCACCACGGGGACGAACATGCCTTCGCCGTCACCGGGGTTGGTGAAGGTGCCGCATTTGCCGGCGTACTCCAGCAGCTCCTCGTCGAACAGCGGCCGATTGAGGACGTGGATGAAGAGGCGCTTGAGCGCGAGGGCCTCCTGTTTGTTGCGGATGTGGACCCAGGCGTAATAGAGGGTGGGCGTCCCGTCGGGGTTGTCGGCGGCCACCTTGGTGGCGGTGGACCAATCGAAGCTCTGGCGCATCGCGCGCGTCTCGGCGGGCGTCAGGATCTCCATCTTGTCCGCGCACAGGTTGGGCCGCTTCTCCATCGGCGGGGAGACGGTGACCGGATAGTCGGGGATCGGGTTGACGGTGAACTCGAAGTCCGTGCCGCTGCGGGGCGCGTCATGAGGCAGCCCGTCCGAACAGCTCTCGAACTTCAGCAGGGTCCCCTTGATGAGCTCGTCGGGCGTCTCCGGCCGTGCGCTGGAGGACTGTCCGCGGTAGGTACACTCCACCCAGCCGGTGCCCGGGTTGAAGCGGAAGATCGCGGTGCCATTGCCGATGATGCCGCCCTCGACCGTGTACTCGTCCGGCAGCTCGAACGTCTGCGGGGTGTCGTAGGACGTCGTGGTGGTGGTCGAATCGCCATCGACCGGGATGTCGACGGTCAGATCGTCGTCGCCCTCCGGCATGGTGTGGACGGGGGCATCCTCCGGGACGGGATCGAACTCGGGGCCGGCGACCGATCCCCAGTCGAACGGCAGGCGCCGGATTTTTGTGTCGGGCTCCAGCCAGACGCTCTTGCCGACGACGACCGCCCGGTGCCCCTCGGGGCGCGCCGCCTGGAAGCGCACCGTGGCGTTGGGGGCGATCAGCGCGCCGATGAACGGCGCCTCGATGAACACGTCTTGGGTCCCCTGCACGGCAAACAAGGTCTGAGGGATGCTCTGACGGGCGGAGGTGACGCGGCCGCGGAAGGTGAACTGCCCCTCGGTGATGATCTGGACGGGCCCTTCTCGATCGTCGATGCGCAGCTGGGCCTGAGACTCGACCTGAAGGTTCTCGAACACGTAGACGCCCGAGTGGAGCGTCAGCGTGGCGCGCGACTTGACGGAGACGTTCGAGTAGCGCCCGGGCTGCAAGTCCCGCTGCTGGTCCGGATCGACGGAGACCGCGCCGAGGCTATTGACGGGAGCCTGCACGGTCCAGCTGACGTTGACCGGCGGCGTTGAGCCCAGGTTTTCGTTGACGGATCCGCTCACCTGCGCGGACGGCTCTTTGATCACCGCACCGCCGGCGTTCACGTCGCCGCTGACCGCAGCGCCGTGGCCGATGCGGACGGTCTGGTCAGCGCGCAGCGCGCCGACCTTGGCCTGGTTGCCGACCTCCAGGTTGCCTTGGGCGACGCTGGTGGTCGCGGCCAGCTCGACCCGATCGGCGAGCCGCGCGTAGTCGCGCGCCGCGACCACGACCGAGCTCAGGTCGGTCGCTTCGCCGAGCGGAAAGCTCAGCGTGATCGCGGCGGTGGCGTCGGGGTCTTCGGCGGCCTTTTCGACCACCGCGACCGGCTCGGGGTTGTCGCCGCTGGAACAGGCTGCCACGGCGAAGCTCGCCACGGCGCCAGAGAGCAAGGTAAATAGCCCTCTTCTAAAGTGTTTCGATGTTGCTTTGGTACTCATGGGACTCCTTGATGGGTTGGCGATCGGAGCCTCGAGCCAGAGAACAGCCACGGATTGGCGGGCGCAAACGCGCACGCCTCCCACGGAAAGGTGAGCCGTCACCCCGCCATTGCTCACCGGGACCGATTCCCCGTCCGAGACTAAGCGGTCTTCGTTGTGCCCGACGCCGCGACGCCGGTCAATCTCGGGCGACGGGGTGCGCGTGAATCTGACGATAGCGTTTAGGGCGCAATCCAGACGCGCGCGATGCCCAACAAAAGTGAGCTCGGAAGCTCAGACGCCGATCGTCCACTCGCTGCCGCCCGGCGCGTCGCGCAGGCTGACGCCGAGCGCGTCGAGCTCGGCGCGGATGGCGTCCGACCGCGCAAAGTCCTTGTTTTGGCGCGCCTCCGCCCGTTCCGCGACCTTGCGATCGATGTCGTCCGGAGACAGGCCCCGCAGGCGCAGGCGCAACGCCCGCGTGCGGGCCGCGTACGCCTCCGGGCTCGCGATCAACAAGCCCAGCCGCTCCGCCACCCGCCCGAGCTCGCTGCCGATGGCATGAGACACGATGGCCGCCGCCCCTAGCACGCTGGCGTCCTTACGGCGCTTTTGCGCCAGGTCGCACAGCTCGTTGGCGTGGCGCGCGATCTCCCCGAGCGCCGCGAGCGCGACCGGTGTGTTCAGGTCATCGTCGAGCGCGGCCTCCGCCTCGCGCCCCGCCCTCTCCGCGGCGTCGCGGAACGCGGCGATCTCGGGCGGGATGCGGCCGGAGACGGTGACGCCGGTGTCCGTCAGCTCACGCAGCCGCCGCGCCGCCGTGTAGACGTAGTCGACGCGCCGCTCGGCCTCGTCGACGCCTGGGAACACGACGCGCCCGTCCGGCAGCTTCTCCGTCTCGAACTGGATCGGTCCGCGGTAGTGGACCGTGAGCAGAAACCAGCGGAACGCCTCGGCGTCGTTGCGCTCGAGCACGTCGCGGATGGTGACGAAGTTGCCGAGCGATTTGCTCATCTTCTCCTTGTCGACGTTGATGAACCCGTTGTGCATCCAGATGCGGGCGAAGGGCCCCGCGTCGGGCTCGGCGGCCTCGCTCTGTGCGATCTCGTTCTCGTGGTGGGGGAAGATCAGGTCCATCCCGCCGCCGTGCACGTCGAAGCCGTGGCCCAGGTAGCGCGTGCACATGGCCGAACATTCGATGTGCCAGCCCGGCCGCCCGTGACCCCAGGGGCTGTCCCAACCCCAGGCATCGGGCGGCTCCCCCTTCCACAACGCGAAGTCGAGCGGGTCGCGCTTGACGTCCCCCGGGTCGACCCGTGCGCCGGCGATCAGCTCGTCGATGCGCCGGCGTGACAGCTTGCCGTAGCCTTCGAAGCTGCGCACCGAGAAGTACACGTCCGTTCGGCCGTCGCCCCGTTCGACGACATAGGCGGCCTTGCGCTCGACGAGCCGCTCGATGAGCGCGACCACGTCGGGGATGTGGGCGCTGACCTTCGGCTGGTGGCTCGGATCGAGGCAGCCGATCGCGCGGTAGGTCTCTTCGTAGATCTGCGCCATCTGGCTCGACAGCGCGGTGGGGCTCACGCCGGTTTCTTTGGCGCGCTGCAGGATCTTGTCATCGACGTCGGTGATATTGCGGACGTACTCGACCTCGAGCCCCTTCATCCGCAGGTGGCGGACCAGCACGTCGAAGGCCACGGCCGGGCGGGCATGTCCGGCGTGCGGCACGTCGTAGACGGTGGGCCCGCAGCAGTAGATCCCGACCTTGCCCGGCGTGCGCGGCTCGAGGGGTTCGAGTTGACGAGTGAGGGTGTTGTACAGGCGGGGCAAGGCCATGGTGAGATCCAGGGCACTTTAGATGGTCTGCGTTTTCTGCGACAAACAAGTTTGCGTCCGGAAACGCTCGCGCCGCTTCAGCGCCAAGGCCCGCGATCCCAGGGATCGCGCGGGCGCTCTGGCCACCGCCGCTGGCCGGCCCAGTGGCCACCACCGCCCCCTCGGGGCGGCGGCCGCCAGCCCTCCCAGCGCCGGGACTCTCCTCGGGTTCGCCCGCGCATGGTCGGGCGGATCAAGAGCAGGCCGCCGATGAACCCCCCGAGGTGCGCGAAAAAGGCCACACCCCCGGTCTCGGTCATCCCGAGCGAGCCGATCGCTTGAAGCAGCTGAAAGACGAACCACTCCCCCACGACCAACCAGGCGGGGAACACCAGGAAGGGCCCGAAGAGCAGCCACAGCGGGGGCAGCGGGTTCAGCACCGTGACCGGGGCGCGCGGGTACAGCACCAGATAGGCCCCGAGCACACCGGAAATCGCCCCGGAGGCCCCCACCATCGGGATCGCGCTGCCCGGATCGATGAGCACCTGCGCGAGCGCGGCGCAGAGCCCGCTCACGCAGTAGAAGAGCGCGTAGCGGAGGTGCCCCACCGCGTCCTCGACGTTGTCGCCGAAGATGTAGAGCATCAGCATGTTGCCGCCCAGGTGACCCCAGCCTCCGTGCATGAACATGCTGGTCACCACGGTGAAGGCCTCACCGAGGGGGTCGCTCGTGAAGCGGCTCGGGACGATGCCGTAGCCGGGCACGACCCAGGCGGCGCCCGCCTGCATCAGGGCGAGCTGCATCAGCCAGACGCCGACGTTGGCCGCGATCAACAGGTAGTTGACGAACGGCACGAAGCGCGGCCGTGTTGGGTTCAGGTCTCGTAGCGGGAGCATGCGTCGATCCGGGGACGCCGGACCCTCGTGTGCTATCAGCTAAACCGTTGGCCGGCGACCGGGGAACGACCGTCGACCCGGTCACCCCTGGCCGTTGGAGCGAGCCGCGCGGCCGCCCGCAGCGGCGTCCCCGCTCGGGTGGTGTAAACGGCAGACGAACCGCGGCGGCGTGGTATCGTCGCCCCCGCGTGTCAGGAGACGAAGGAAAGCTGCTGTTGGGGCGCCGGTCCGCTGGCCTCCGTGAAGTCTTCGAGGACGGTCTGCAGCGAGCGGGGCGGAGCGCGCGTTGGCGCGCGGTCGGGGTGGCGCTCGCGGCCCTGTCGCTCGCGCTGGGTTGCGGTGGCGCGCAGCTCGACGGGAACGTGTACCGCGGCGACGACGTCGCGTTCCGGGTCGGTCCGATCCCCGACAGCTGGCGTGCCATCGACGCTGGCACCGACGCCGAGCTCGCGTTCCGCGACGACCAGACCCAGACCACGGTCGCGGTCAACGGGCGTTGCGGCAAAGACGCCGACGATGTGCCGCTGCAGGCGCTCACGCACCACCTATTTTTGCACTTCACCGACCGGCAGGTGAAAGACCAGCGTGAGGTCCCGCTCGACGGCCGCGCGGCGCTGCGAACCGAGATCTTGGCGAAGCTCGACGGGGTGCCGAAGAAGTTCATCGTCTACGTGTTGAAGAAGGACGGCTGCGTCTACGATTTCATGTTGATCGCCGATCCTCCCGGCTCGGAAGTGGCCGAGCGGAGCTTCGAGCGGTTCGTGGGTGGTTTTTCGACCTTGAGCTGACGATGTCCCACTCCGTCCACCCTCACTCAGACAGGCCGAGCCGCATCAGCCGGATGGGGTCGACGTTCGCGCCGGCACCCCGGCCGCCTTTTTTGGAGCGCGTGCACGATCGCGCGTTGCTCTTGGTGCGGCACATGGGCGCCATCACGCTGATGACCACGGGCACCCTGCGCGCCGCGTTTCGGCGTCCGCTCGAGGGGCGCGAGATGGTGCGGCAGATCGAGTCCTTGGGCGTCGCGTCGCTCGGCATCGTGGTCGTCACCAGTGTGTTCATCGGCATGGTGATGGCCGTGCAGTTCGCCTTCGGCCTGCGCAAGTTCGGGGGCATGGAATACACCGGCCGCGTGGTCGCGCTGAGCTTCGCCCGGGAGCTCGCGCCCACGCTGACGGCGGTGATCGTCGGCGGGCGGATCGGCGCCGGTATGGCCGCGGAGGTGGGCTCGATGGCCGTCACCGAGCAGATCGACGCCGTGCGGGCGCTCGGCGCCGATCCGCTCAAGAAGCTGGTCTTGCCGCGGCTCGTCGCTTCCGTCATCACCATGCCGGTGCTGGCGGGCTTCGCGCTCGTGCTCGGGTTCAGCGGCGCGATGATCATCACCGACCTGCAGTTCAACATCCCCGCGGCGTTCTTCTTTCAGAGCGCGCTGAGCACCGTGACGATGATGGACTTTCTGAGCGGTCTGCTCAAGACACCCGTCTTCGGCGCCATCATCGCGCTGGTCGGCTGTCACTTCGGGATGGTCACCACGGGGGGGACCGAAGGCGTCGGCAACAGCACCACGACCACGGTCGTCGTGATCTCGATCACGATTTTGATCGCCGATTTCTTCCTGACGAAGCTGTTCATCTCGGTTTGGCCGGCGCTGTAGCTTTAAAGAGCGTTTGTGTCCCAAGGATCTTCGGTGGGGCGGGTCTGCTTGGCGGATCGAAATCTGAACCTGCAATGATCGGCTGAGGACCTTCCGCTCTCTTTGCGCGCTTGCCGCCATGGGCAACCGTGCCGTTGTGATCGTGGGGGGGGGGCGGGTGCGTGATGACTTGGTTTTCAGGGCAGCCCGCGGCTGGCCTGGGGCAGGTTGGCGCCACCGCGCGCTGACGCGCCGCTCCAATGGAAACGTGGTTTGGTTGGCGTCCCAGGTGCGATGAGAATTCGAATCTTCAAACATCACGATGGAAAGAGTTCTGGCAAAGGTGTTATCAAGTTTGAAGACGAGCCGTGGTTGAGCGGCTGCTCATTTAATGTTTTACGGAGCCCGGCAAATCAGGCGTCGTGGGCTAATGCGACGCGCGTGGCTGCGCGAGGTCTTTGGGAGCCGTTGGTGCCCGATCGGAGCCCTGGCGGTCCTGTTGCTGCTCGCCGCCAGCAAGACGGCGGCCATGGGGGCGCTCCCGCAGCCGCGCTCGCCCACGCCGCGGGTTGGCGGCAAGGTCGCCCCGGCGCGCTCGCAGGGCGCCGGTAAAACCAAGGCGACGCGCCGAGCGCTCTGGTTGTTCTCCAACGCGGCTCAGCTCGACCAGCGGATGCCCGACAAGGGCGGCGGGCTCGGGCTCGGCTTCGAGGCCGAGGAGCTCGATCTCCGTCCCGGGTTCGTGGTCTATGGGGGCTACCGGGCACCTTTTTATATCGGCGACGCGTCGCCGCTGTTGCAGCTTCGAACGGTGCCGGTGCGGGCCATGATGACGGCGCAGCTGCTGGAGCGGGACAGCCTTCGACTGCTGGCGGCCATCGGCATGGCGGCGACGTTCTATGAGAGCGAGGCCGTCAGCGGCTACACGCGCCACCTGAGCCTTCAACCCTCCGCGATCGGGATGCGCTGGTCGGCGAGCAGCGCGCTGATCGCCCAGTATCGCCTCGTGGACGGCCTCCAGGTGGTGCTCGGCGGCTTGCTCGACTGCGGCAAGGCGCGCGAGCGGCTCGTGGTGCTGCGGCAAGACCGCGTCCTGCCCCGGGCGAAATTTCGCCCCGCGGTGCTTGCGGGCGTGCTCCTGGACCTCTGAACGAAACGACGGCTCGATCCCGGCAATTCGTCGCGTTCGTGGTCGACGGGTGGGCTGCCCGGGCCTTGCTGGCATGCCCGGCGTTCGCCTGTTACACCTGCGGCCTCTCCTCCTGAGCGTTGGGGTCGGCGGTTGTCATCGACGGACGGTTTGGAAGACGATGGTGCAGGGACCGGCGAGGCGGCCGTGATCGGACGCAAGGGCGGCTTTCTGAGCACCGGCGAGATGGCGCGCCGCACGGGCACCACGCTGCGGACCGTGCGGTTTTACGAGGAAGCCGGATTGCTTCAGCCGGAGCGCAGCTACGGCGGTCACCGGATGTTTCCCGCGTCGGAGCTGAAGAAGCTCAAGCTGGTGAGCGAGCTGCGCGCCGCCGGCTTGTCGCTGGACGAAATCCGCGACCTCCTCAGCATCAAGCAGCGCGAGAGCTGCGGGGCGAAGGCCGCGGGGCGGATGACGGCGCTGCTCGAGGCGCAGATCGACGTCCTCTCCGAGCGGGTGGCGGTGCTCACCCGTTTGGTGAAGGAGCTGCAGGCGGCGCGTCAGGTGCTGGGCGAGTGTTGCGGCTGCTTCCAGGACCGGCGCTTCCCGCACCATTGCGGGTCGTGCCACGTGATGGACAACGGATCGAAGACGTCGGATGCCGTCGAGGTGCTCTGGGAGCTGAAGCGATGATCGGCGCTGGACGCGTGTTCACAATCGAAGAAGTCAACGGCTTGATCCCGAGCTTGTCGAAGCTCGTCGAGAAGCAGCTGCTGCTCCAAAGCGAAATCGAGCAGCAGCTCGCGGAGCTGTCGCGCCTGCGGCCGAACGGTGACCGCTCGCTCGCGGTCGACGACGAGGACACCGCCGACACCCGCAGGCTCAAGGGCGAGGTCGAGGCGAAAATCCGCCGCTACGAGGCGGGCTGGCACGAGGTGCAGCGCATGGGGGCGGTGGTCAAGGACCCTCGCATCGGTCTGCTCGATTTCTACGGCCACGTGGAGGGGCGGCTGGTGTGGCTGTGCTGGCGCTACGGGGAGGACTCGCTCGGCTACTACCACGAGCTCGACGCGGGGTATGCTGGGCGGCGTCCGCTCCAGGGCGCCGTGTACGAGCGCTTGCTCAACTGAGCCGGCGACCCCGGAGCCTCCCGCGGAGAGCGATCCCGAAATGACCATCGACCGGCAAGCGGCCGCGCGGGCCATCCGCGATTTCCTGTGCGCGATCGGGCGCGATCCCGCTCATGATCCGGAGCTCACGCTGACACCCGAGCGAGTGACCGAGGCGTTCGCCGACGATTTGCTCGGCGGTTACGCGGTCGACGTGCCGCGGCTGCTCGCCGAGGCCGCGCCGCTGCGGGACGCGGGCGGCGGGCTTGTCGCTCCGGGGCCGGTGATCGTGCACGACATCGCCGTCACCACGGTGTGCCCGCACCACCTGATGCCGTCGCTCGGCGCCGCCAGCGTGGGG
This sequence comes from Pseudomonadota bacterium, assembly GCA_023418705.1. Classification (GTDB taxonomy): domain Bacteria; phylum Myxococcota_A; class Polyangia; order Polyangiales; family Polyangiaceae; genus JAEZYZ01. Next base: position 24,830 of record JAEZYZ010000445.1, read on the forward strand.
TACGTGCCTGGCGATCGGATCTGCGGGCTGGGGACGCTCGCGGCGCTGGTGGACGCGTTCGCGCGCCGGCTCTCGCTGCAGGAACAGATCGGAGCGAACGTCGTGCGGGCGCTGGTCGAGCACGCCGGCGCGAAAGGCGCCGTTTGCCGGCTGAAGCTGCGGCATGCTTGCCTGAGCGCCCGCGGCCAGCGTCAGGCGGCGGCCAGCGTCGAAACGATCGCCACCTTCGGCGACGTTTCGGCGCTCGGCGCGCTGACGGGCGGCGCCGGCGGGAGCCCAGCGTGACCCGCGTGCTGCTCACCGGTGCCAGCCGCGGCATCGGCCGGGCGACGGCGGGGGCGCTGGCGAGGCGCGAGGTGGACCTGGTGTTGCTCGGCAGGGCATCGGAGGCGCTCGAGAGCACCGCAGCACTCGTCGCGGAGCTGGGCGCCAAGGCCGATCGGGTGGACGCCGATCTGCGCGACCCGGCGAGCATCGACGCCGCTTGTCGCGTGGTCCTGGAGCAGTTCGGCGCGCCCGCGGCGATCATCAACAACGCTGGCGTCATTCACCGCCAGATCGTCGAACGCACGGCGCTCGGCGACTGGGAGGATCAGCTGGGTGTCAACTTGAGGGCGCCTTTTTTGATCGTGCGGGCGCTGTTGCCGGCGATGCGGGCGGCGAAGGTGGGGCGGATCGTCAACGTCGGCAGCATCGCCGGAACGCTCGGCACGCCGCGCGCGGCGGCCTATTGCGCCAGCAAGTGGGGCTTGATCGGCTTCACCAAGGCGCTCGCCGAGGAGCTCAGCGGCTCCGGCTTGATGACCCTGGTCGTGCTGCCGGGGTCGGTCGACACGGAGATGCTCGAGGGCAGCGGTTTCGAGCCGCGCATGACGCCAGAGGACGTGGCCGCGAGCCTGGTGCACTACGCGCTCGACGCGCCGTTGGCGCACAACGGGGCGACCATCGAGATGTTTGGCACCTGACGGCGGTCGCTGGCGTCAAACGCGCGTCGACGTGAGCCGCTCGAGCTCGCGCTCGGTGCGGTCGAGCTCTTGCTCGAGCTCGCTCGCCTCAGCGGCGGCCGCCTCGGCCTGCAGGCGGAGCTCTCGAGCGGCGTCGGTCGCGGCGCTCGCCTTCTCACGGGACGCCGCGGCGAGCCGTTCGGCACGCTCGGCGGCCTCGTGAAGCTCGGGCAGCCGCCGCTCGGCGCGCTCGAGCTCGCGCGCGAGCCGCTTTTCGTCCGACCGGCGCCGTTTTGCGTCCATGCGCAGGCGTTCGCGTTGCTGCTCGAGCTGCGCGCGCTGCCGCTCCAGCTCTGCGCGGCGAGCGGCGAGCGCGCGCTCGCGCTCGCCGACGACG
>JAEZYZ010000501.1 GCA_023418705.1 Pseudomonadota bacterium
GGACCGACGTCGTCGGTCCCCTTCCGAAGTTTTTGAGCTCGAGCGACGCGATGTGCCCGCGGTGGCAGCGTCCGACTCACCCGCCAAACTCCCCAAAAACTTCCGCGGCGTCCCGCCTTGCTGTGAAAAATCGGCGGAGCGCGTCGCGGCGGCTGCTGCTCGGCGAGCTTGCGGCCTTCGTCGCGCGCTTCGCAGGCGACGATCAGGGCGCCGGGTCTTGCGCAGCGTCTGGCCAGCTCCCGCTGATCACCCGCTGGTGCCCCCCGTAGTCGCGGCGGCGATCGATGTCGGCGAAGCCGCGCTCGGCCAGCGCGGCGGCGACGCGATCGGCCTGATCGTAGCCCACTTCGAGCGCCAGCACGCCGCCTGTCACCAGGCGCTCGGGGGCTTCCCTGATGATCCGGCGTATCAGGTCCAGACCCTCCGCGCCGCCGAAGAGCGCCAGGTGGGGCTCGTAGCGCGAGATCCCGGGATCGAGCTCCTGCATGTCCTTTTCAGAGACGTACGGCGGATTGGCGGTGATGAGCTCGAAGCGCTCGCCTGGCCGGAGGGGCTCGAAACCATCACCGAGCAGCAGCCGGCAGTTGTGCAAGAGCCCAAGCCGGGTCGCGTTCTCCCGCGCGACCGCCAAGGCCTGGTCGGACACGTCGACCCCGGTCACCTGCCAGGTCGGGCGGTGCTTGTGGAACGCGAGCAGCACACAGCCCGAACCGGTGCACAGATCCAACAGGCGCCCGTACATGTCCGAGCCACGGGTGCGGTCGAGCGCGACCTCGACCAGCGTCTCCGTATCGGGGCGCGGGATGAGCACGCCCGGACGGACGCGCATCGGCAGCCCGTAAAACTCCCGCTCGCCGAGCAGGTAGGCCACCGGCTCTCGTTCGCGGCGTCGCCGGATGAGCTCGCGGTAGCTCGCGAGCTCGTCCGGCTCGAGCGGCCGCCGAGCATCGATGATGAGGCGGACCCGGTCGATCCCGAGCGTGTGCGCCAAGAGCAGCTCGGCGTCGAGCCGCGCCGAGTCGATGCCGCGCTTTTTGAAGTCCTCGCTGGCCCAGCTCAGGACGCGAGCCACGGTCCACGGCTCCGAGCCGCTGCCTTCGATACGACCCGCCGCCACCCCTGCCTCAGTTCGCCCGTTCGAGCTCGGCCCTCGCCGCGAGCACCACGGCTTCGACCTCCGCGCGCACCTCCAGGAGCCGCTCCTCCGTGGGAGCTTCGAACCGCAACACCAGCACCGGCCCCGTGTTGGAGGCTCGGACCAGCCCCCAGGCGCCGTCGGCGTAGGTGATGCGCACCCCGTCGATGTCCGTCAGCGCTCCGCGTCCGGTGAGCTCGCGCCGCGTCCGCTCGACCACCTGAAACTTGAGAGCGTCCGGGCAGTCGAGCCGCAGCTCGGGGGTGGCGTGACGTCGTGGAAGGTCCGACAAGAGCTCTTCGATGGTGCGGCCCTCGGCCGCCAGGATCTCGATCAGACGCAACGCGGCGTAGATGGCGTCGTCGTACCCCGGGTAGCGGTCGGCGAAGAACATGTGACCGCTCATTTCACCCGCAAGCAGCGCCTGCTCTTCCTTGACCTTCGCCTTGATCAACGAGTGCCCGGTCTTCCACATGATGGGCCGCCCACCGTGACGAGCGACGTCGTCGAACAAAACTTGTGAGCACTTGACGTCCCCGACCACCGCGGCGCCCGGGTGCGCCTTGAGGACGTCCCGCGCGAACAGCGCCAGCAGCCGATCCCCCCAGACGATCTCGCCGCTTTGGTCCACCACGCCGAGCCGGTCGCCGTCGCCGTCCCACGCCAGCCCCACCACGGCGCCCTCCCGGCGAACGGCGGCGATCAAGTCTTCCAGGTTCTTCGGGACGGTGGGATCGGGGTGGTGATTCGGAAAGCTGCCATCCATCTCGCAGTACAGAGCGACCGGATCGAGGCCGCAGGACCGCAGCGCATGGATCCCCAGCGGCCCGGCGGCGCCGTTGCCGGCGTCGACCACGACCTTCAGGTCCGTGCGCTGCAGGTTCACCGAACGGCGCAGCTTGTCCAAATAGGCGTCGTCGACCCGGACGGTCTGAACCGAGCCGCGGGCGTCCGGCGCCGGCGCGTTCCGTTCGACCAGCTCGCGCAAGCGTTGGATTTCGGGACCGAAGAAGGACGCTTTGCCCCGCATGATCTTGAAGCCGTTGTCCGGCGCGGGGTTGTGGCTGCCCGTGATCATGACGCCGCCGTCGGTGTCCAGGTGGTGCACGGCGAAGTACAGGAGCGGCGTGGGCCCAACCCCCACGTCGATGACGTCGCACCCCGCGGTGACGAGCCCCTGTACCAGGGCGTCGAACAAGCGGGGGCTGGAGCTCCGGCAATCCCGCGCGACCACGATCCGCGCAGCGCGCCCCGGGGGCGCGAGCATCTGTCCAAGACCGCGGCCGATGGCCTGGACCGTTTCGTCAGTGAGGTCGCGGTCGGCGACGCCGCGAATGTCGTATTCGCGAAAGATATGGCGGACCATGGCCGCGAAACCTAGATCAGCGGGCGCCGGTCGGCCATGCCCGGGGGCCCGAAACCGGCGGATCACGCGGGAGGCTCGCTGGGCGCGGCGGGAGCGGGGCCCCGGTCGTCGCAACGCCGCGGCTCCCCGCACGCCCGAAGCACTTGCTTTTCGTCCAGTGCCTCCGCGCCCGCCGGATACCAGCGCGGCGCCGTATAGTAGAGCACGCCCTTCTGCTCGGCCCCGACCCAAACCAGCGAGGCTGGCGCGCGGTAGCAACCCTTGGGCGGGACGACCCAGCCGCCCTCGACCCACTGCCATCCTCGCCGCGCCCAGCTGTAGTGGCCATCCATCCACTGACAGGGCTCCCCGGGGTCACTGTCAATGATCGCGGGCTGAGCCGGCGGCGGCGGATACTCCACGACCAGCGGCTCGACGGCACGCATCGGGTGCGGCCCCGTAGGCACTCGCCGGAGGCCGGAGCCGCACGCCGGCACGAGCAGCAGCGCCGGGACGAAGAGACGAACCGCTCGCATCACGTCAAAAGATAGTCACTGACCAGCAGCTCGCCGAACAGCATGTATTCGAGGATGGCCAAGATCAAAAACGGGCCGAAGGCCAGCCTCGCCCGGCCAAACCCCGCTTCCGGCTCCTGGAAAATCGGATCCTTTTCGAGCTCTTCGAGCAGCCGGCGGCGCTCCTCACCCTCCGCCGCTTCGAGTTCCCGTTGCATCTGCGCGCGCTCCTCCCGCACCGCGTCCGGCTCCTCGATCCGGCCCTTCACGAGCAGGATCACGAGCGCGAACAGGGTGCCCTGGACGGCACCGGCCATCAACGTGAACAAGGCGCCTTGCCAGCCGAACCAGACACCGGCAAGCATCACGAGCTTGGCGTCGCCCATCCCCATCCCCGGCTGCCCCCGGATCCAGCGATAGAAGAGATCGAAGGGGAGCCACACCACCAGGAAGCCGACCAGCCCGCCGACGACGGCCTGCAGCCAGTCGACATTGTGCCGTATCGGCACTGACGCGATCCCGAGCAGGGTGCCGCCGACGGTGATCTCGTCGGGCAGGACCATGTGCTCCAGATCGATGAATGCCGCGGCGATCAGGCCGAGGCCGAGCGCGAGATAGACGCCGAACACGAGCACGGCCCGCCAGATCGGTGTCTCGGGAGCCAAGGCCAACACGACGAGCTCCAGGATGGCCCATGCGAGCAACCCTCCCAAAAGCTCGATCGACGGATAGCGCGGGGAGATGCGCGCCCCACAACAGCGAGCCTTGCCCCGCAGGACGAGCCAGCTCACGACGGGGATGTTGTCGTAAGGGGCGATGGGCTTGCCGCAGCCGGGGCAGCGGGAGCCCGGGTGGCTGACGCTTTGGCCGCGCGGCAACCGGTAGACGACGACGTTCAAGAAGCTGCCGAAGGCCAGCCCCAGGGCCACCGCCGTAGCGGCCAGCAGCGGGTACGGCAACTCGGCGAGGGTGGGCACGCGGCCACGATAGAGCCACTCTCAGCGGCTCGGAACACCCAAAATAGGCAGGGCCGCGGCGCCGGGCTCCGGAGGCGATGCGGCTCGGATCAAGAGCGCTCCTCCAACGCGCCCCTGAGCAGCCGATCGAGCTCTCCACGATGGTCGAGGGCGAGCAGGTCGGTGTAGCCCCCGACCGGGTGCCCGTCGATGAACACTTGCGGCACCGTACTGCGGCCGCTCTTGGCGATCATGGCCCGCCGCAACGCGGGATCTCGCGAGACGTCGATCTCGCGCAGGCTCACCCCCTTGCCCTCGAGGAAACTCTTGGCCCGGAGGCAGTAGCTACAGTACGGCGTCCGGTACATGACCACGTCCGCGGACACCTCTCGAGCGTAAGCCTCGGCTCGGGGCGCCGCAACGCGTGGCGACCTTGCAAGCGCCGTGCACCTGACCGATCCCAGGCGCTTGGAGGGCTCGCGTGCAGCGGTCGCTCCGGGTAATCTCGAGCCATCTCATGGCGCAAAGCACCCCCTCGGTATTGTCGCTGTCGCGATACGCTCCAGATGCCAAATCGCTCGTCTCGGCGGCCCAATCGTTGGCAGACGAGCGGCAACACGCCGAAGTGGAGCCGGTCCACCTGCTGGCCCGTGCGCTCGAGCGCTATCCGGCGGTCGCCGAGGTGTTCCGGCGAGCGGGCTCGAACCCGATCGAGCTGCAAACGGCGGCCGAGGCGGCGCTGTCGCGCTTCGGACGATCGCAAGAGCCCTCCTACCTCTCGGCGGCCATGCTCGACCTTCTGGAGCGCGCCGAGCGGGAGCGACAGCGCGAGCGCGCGACGTCCGTCGAGCTCGGGCACCTGCTCAACGCGCTGAGCCAGGAGATCCGCGGTGCCGCCGGTGAGATCTTCTCCGCGTTCGGCGTTTCGCCCGGCGGCCTGCGGGATCACCTGTCGGTGCTGCAGAGCGGGCGCTGGGCCAACACCGCGACGGCGCGGAGCGGAGCGGCCGTCGCGGGGCAGTTCACGCGCGACCTCTTGGACCGCGCGCGCAACGACGAGGATCCGGTGGTGGGCCGCGAGTCGGAGATCCGCCGTCTGCTCACCATCCTCGAACGTCGCAACAAGAGTCATCCGATCTTGATCGGCGAACCTGGGGTCGGCAAAGCGGCCATCGTCCGTGCCCTGGCCAAGCGGCTCGCAGGCGGCGACGTCCCGACCAGCCTCGCGAGCACGAAGCTCTTCGAAATCGAGACGGCAGCCATCGTCGCTGGCGCCCGCCTGCGCGGCGAGATCGAAGAGCGGATGCGGGGGCTGCTCGGGGCGTTCACCGCCCGGGGAGAGGACAGCATCCTGGTCGCGCGCAACCTGGATCAGCTCTTCGGCCAGGGCGCCGTGGGCTCGGCGATCGGGGAGCTGCTCCGGCCAGCGCTGGAGCGCGGCGACGTGCGGCTGCTGGCCACCACCACCCCGGAGGGGTGGCGTCGCATCGAAGAGCGCGACCCGGCGCTCCTGCGCCTGCTCACCCCCCTGCCCGTCGAGGAGCCCTCTCAGGAGGCCGCGATCGAGATCGTGCGCGCCGTCGCCGGGACGTACGAACGGCACCATCAAGTGCAGATCAGCGATCCGGCCGTCGTGGCTGCCGTACGGCTCGCCAAGCGCTACGTCCCGGAGCGATTCTTGCCCGACAGCGCGCTCGATCTTTTGGACGAAGCCGCAGCGTACAAGCGCGTGGACGTGGACGGCGTGCCGCCGGAGCTCGACGACGCGATCCGCAGGTTGCAGTCGATCCGCGCCCAGCTCGCCTCGCTCGAGCACGCCGACGACGAGGCCTCCGTCGCGACCCGAGCGCGCCTGGCCGCCGAAGCGGAGCAGCTAAAGCCCCGGGTGGAGCAAATCTCGGCTTCGATCGAGGCGCGCCGCGGCGCGGTCGCCGCCGTGCGCACGCTGCAGAGCGAGCTCGAGCAGGCGCAGGCCTCGGCGCGCGCCGCCCGCGATGCCGGCAATCTGGGGCGCGCGGGTGAGATCGAACACGTCGAGGTGCCCGAGCTGCAGGCGAGGCTCGCCAAGGCAGAAGGGGCCGCGCGCAGCCTGGGCGCCGTCGACGTCGCGCAGACGCTCGGCGAGGAAGACGTCGCCAAGACCCTGGCGCGCTGGACCGGCGTGCCGATCGCCAAGATGCTGGAGGGCGAGGCGGAGAAGCTCTTGAAGATGGAAGAGCGCCTGGGGCAGCGGGTGATCGGGCAAGATCACGCCGCGGTCGCGATCGCCAGGGCGGTGCGGCGGGGACGGGTCGGGCTGCGCGACCCGCGCCGACCCATCGGCAGCTTCTTGTTCCTGGGCCCCAGCGGGGTCGGGAAGACCGAGCTCGCCAAGGCGCTCGCCGAGTTCTTGTTCGACGACGAGCAGGCCCTGACGCGCCTCGACATGAGCGAGTTCATGGAGCGGCACATGGCCCAACGGCTGCTGGGTGCCCCCCCCGGGTACGTCGACAGCGAACAAGGAGGCTTTCTGACGGAGGCCGTGCGCCGCCGCCCCTATTCGGTGTTGCTCTTCGACGAGGTCGAGAAGGCGCACCAGGACGTGTTCAACCTGCTGCTGCAGGTGCTTGACGACGGGCGCCTGACGGACGCACGGGGCAGGCTCGCCGACTTCTCCAACACCGTCGTGATCATGACGAGCAACATCGGGTCGGGGCGGATCCTCGAGGCCGACCCGAAGCTGTTCGAGACCAGCGACGGCCGCGACGCGCTGAGGGACGTGCTGCTCGACGAGCTGCGAGGCTTCTTCCGCCCCGAGTTTCTGAACCGGATCGACGACGTGGTCGTGTTCCGATCGCTCGATCGGGCAGACCTGCGGAAGATCGTCGACATTCAGCTGCGCGGCCTCGAGCGCCTGCTGTCCGATCGACACTTGACGCTGGCGGTCACCGACGCGGCCAAGGATCGTCTGGTCGAGCTCGGCTACGAGCCAGGCCTCGGCGCCCGGCCGCTTCGACGCGCGATCCTGCGGCACCTCCAGGACCCGCTGGCGGAGGCGTTGCTCCGCGGTGAGCACCAGGAGCAAGGCCGCCTGCGGGTGGACGTCGACGAGCACGGCTTTCGCATCGAGCCCACCACCGACTGAGCGGCGCCGGCGCGACCTCCCCCCCCCCCGCGCAGCCCGTTCATTTGCGGACGACGACCAGGGTCCGCTTGCCGTCGGCGGGCGGCTGAGTGACCCCGTGCCACCCCTCGGGCAGCGCCGGATCCACCCACTCCCAGAGGCGGCGGGCGTCGGCGGGCGACAGCTCGATGCTGCCCTGGCTGTGTTCGATGCCGAAGCGATCGTGCCAGTACGCCCCGTGCAGGAGCTGACCGCTCGACAGCTCGATGGCCCACGGCAGGTCATGAAGATCGTACAGCTCGGAGGCTTTCTTCGGGTCGAAGCCGACCGCGGTGACGTGTTTGCCGATGACCTCGAACGTGCCCTGCGCGGTCGACGCCGTCAGCTTCGGATCGCCGAGCCGGTCGCGCCCCACGCTGACCAGCGTGGTGAAGATGGGCTTCTTTCCCTCGTAGAGGGTGAGGGTGCCGGTGATGATGCTGATGTCGATCCACTTTTGTTCGCCGCTGGCAAGGTCGGGGAAGACGTGGCGCCGGCGCACGACGGTGACGTCTCGGTGCCGCACGTAGCGTCCGTCTTCGACAGCCCAGTAGCGGTACGGCTTGAGCTCGCGGTACTTGCCGGTGAGCGGCAAGATCTCGTGAAATCCGATGCGGCCGAGCTTGTCCACCTCGCTGTCTTCCACTCGGAACCCGCGCACCCCTTGCTTGACCACGAACCCGATCGGGAGCTCGGCGCCCGAGTCCCGCAGATCGACGCCCTCGAACGCGCTCGGCTCGGCCGGTCGCAGGTCGGCGGCTCGCAAGAACTGCCCGTTGGTCATCAGACCGAGCCGCTCCGTGCCGCCTTCGGCGTTCTTCGCCGACCAGGAGCCGACGATGGCCGCGCCGCTCCGCGCCGTCAGCTTGGCGACCTCCCGGACCCGCTGGGCGTCCTTGGGGTCCCGCTCGAAGATCGGCGTGGTCTTCTTCGTGCGCGCGTAGGTGTACGGCAGCGCCGCGTCGCGCTTTGGCTGCAGCGCCATGGCGACCAACGTCGGGTGGCCGAGATCGGTCGTGGCGCCCGCTCCGACGCAGACGAAGCCGCGCGGCCGGATGGCGTACCAGCCGCCGGGGCACCCCTCGTCGCCGTAGGGCTCCTCACTGCGGGCGACCCGGCCGCCAGCGTGCAAGTAGCCGAGTTGCTTGGACTCCGGGCTCGGCTGCGCGCGGATCGGCGTGATGTCTGCCAGCGCCCCGAGCTTGGGACCGTCCGCCTTCGGTACCGGGATCTCGGAGAGGTCCACCCCGCCTTTGGAGAGCGCGGGCTGATCCTCCGAAGTGCAACCGAGCAGGGCGCACACCACCACCGCGGTGGCCCCGCCGGTCAGCGCCCCTGCTCTGACTCGTAGCGTGCGTTCGGCCATGTCGGGCGCGTGCCATGGATCGTGGCATTCGGCCCAATTCCTTGCACGGGACCGTCCGGAGCGACGGACGGTTTGCATCGCAGACCGTCTGTCGCGACAAATGAGACCACCTGGAGCACCGAGCCGTGAGCAGACGAGAGGGTTTCCCGGATGAATCGGGGCCCTCACCCGGGTGGGGGCCCCGATTCATCGGGCTTTCCGGTCTGGCAAACGGATCGGTGCTCTAGCCGTCGCGCAGCGCTCTCAGGATCTGCACCGTCGCCGGGGAGCGGTTCAACGTATAGAAGTGGATCCCCGGAGCCCCCCGGGCGAGCAGCTCGCGGCACTGTTCGGTCGCGTGCTCGACCCCCACCTGACGCACCCGGTCGGCGTCCCCGTCGCAGGCTTCCAGCCGGGCCAGCAGCGGGGCCGGGATCTTGGCGCCGCACATCGCGGTGAAGCGCTTGACCTGTGACAGGTTGGTGATCGGCATGATGCCGGCGATGATCGGCTTGTCGATGCCCAGGGCACGCACCCGCTCGACGAAGCCGAAATAGTCCCGGTTGTCGAAGAAGAGCTGCGTGATCAAGAAGTCGGCGCCGGCGTCGACCTTGCTCTTGAGGTGCCTCAGATCCGTGTCGAGGTCCGGAGCCTCCGGATGCTTCTCGGGGTAGCAGGCGGCCGCCAAGCAGAAATCATAGTGGCTCCGCAGGTAGGCGATCAGCTCCGCGGCGTGCGCGAAGCCGCCCTCGGGGCGAACGAAGCAATCCAGCCCTTTGGGCGGATCGCCCCGCAGAGGGAGCACGTTCCGGATCCCGCTCGCCACCAGTTGGTCGCACACGTCGGCGATTTGCTCGCGAGCAGCGCCAACGCAGGTCAAATGCGCCATCGCCTCGATGCCGGTTTCGGCTTTGATGCGCCGCACCAAATCGACGGTCAGCTTGCGCGTGCTGCCCCCGGCGCCGTACGTGACGGAGACATAGGTGGGCTCGTACGGCTGCAATTCGGAGATGGTCTGGAAAAGCCGCTCCAGACCCGCTTCGTCCTTGGGCGGAAAAAACTCGAACGAGTAGCTTCGACGGGCGGCTGAAAAAGCGTCGATGATCTTCATCAGGGCCGGCAGGTATACCAGCTTCCTGGCGCCGGGGGCGCGGACCGCGAGGATCCGACCCTCCCCCAGCGAATCCACGCCGATCGAGCGCGTCCACAGCTGCGAGCCGAAATCGCGCCGTTCGCACGCGCGGCCCCGCGTTCACCCACGCTTTGGAGCACCCGCCACCTGCATGCGGCAAACCGCTTGCCGCTAGAGCACCGATCCGTTCGCCAGCCGAGAGCCCAGAGGAATCGGGGCCCCACTCTGGGTGAGGGCCCCGATTCCTCCGGAAACCCTCAGCTTTGCTCGCGCGTCGGTGCTCTAGATCGTCTCATTTTTCCGCGACAAGCGGTTTGCGCTGCAATCCGCTTGTCGCTCTAGCCGGCGCGCGGGCTCTGTGAAAAAGTGGCGGCGATGCGAGTGCACATCGTCGCGGTGGCAGGCACCGGGATGGGGTCCCTGGCGGGACTGCTGACCGAGCTCGGTCATGAGGTCTCCGGCAGCGACGTCGCCTTCGACCCTCCGATCGGTCCGATGCTGCGCGCGGCGGGGGTGCGCTGCCTCTCCGGGTTCGACGCGCGCCATTTGGACCCGGCGCCGGATTTGGTGGTGATCGGCAACGTGTGCCGGTCGGACAACGTCGAAGCGCGCGCTGCCATCGATCGCGGCATCCCGTTCACGCACATCGCCGGTGCGCTCACCCAGTTTGCGCTCAACGGCACGTCGCCGCTGGTCGTCGCCGGCACCCACGGCAAGACGACGACCAGCGCGATGGCGGCCTGGCTGCTCGAGGCCACCGGGTTCGAGCCCGGCTTTTTCATCGGGGGGGTCCCGAAGAACTTCGAGCGCAGCTTTCGAACCGCGCGCGCGCCCCGCCGCACGCTGCCTATCGAGGGCAAGGCCCCCAACCCGCTGGTTGCGCGCGGGCGCGGCTTGCCCTTCGTCGTCGAGGGCGATGAATACGACACGGCGTTCTTCGAAAAAACGCCGAAGTTTCTGCACTATGGCGCGGAGGTCGCGATCGTCACCTCGATCGAGCACGACCACATCGACATCTACCCGGAGGTCGAGCAGTACCTGGATGCGTTCCGGCGCTTCGTCGCCGGCGTGCCCGAGCACGGGCTCTTGATCGCCAACGCGGCCGATCCACGCGTCGTCGACGTGATCGGAGACAGCGCGCGCAGCGAGGTCGCCTACTATGCGGTCGAGGGGGACACGCTGCACGGGGTGGCGCCGCACTGGCTGGCTGCGCCAGCGGCCGCGGACGGCGCGGCGCAGAGCTTCGACTTGTTCGCCGGGGGCGTGTTCGCCGGCCGCTTCGCCCTGCCGGTCCCTGGCCGGCACAACCTCGCCAACGCGCTCGCCGCGATGGCCGCGGTCGTTCAGGGCTACGGCGTCCCCCTGGCCGAGCTGCCGGGAGCGCTCGCGCGCTACGCTGGCACCAAGCGTCGCCAGGAGCTGTTGGGCGAGCCGCGCGGCGTCTTCGTCTACGACGATTTCGCCCACCACCCGACGGCCGTTCGCGAGACGCTGCTCGCGCTCCGGATGCGGCACCCAACGGCGAGGATCTTCGCCGTCTTCGAGCCTCGGAGCGCGACCGCCTGCCGCGGGCTCCACCAAGCGCAGTACGCCCAGAGCTTCGACGCCGCGAGTGAAGTTTTCCTGGCGCCTTTGGGGCGCACCAACCTGGCCCCGGCGGAGCAGCTGGACCTCGGGCGGTTGGTCGCGGACCTGAACGCCCGCGGGCGCTCGGCCCGGGCGTTCGCCGGCATCGAGCCGATCGTGACGGCCCTGGCTGGTGAAACCCGCGAGGGCGATGTGGTGGCGATATTGTCGAACGGCGCGTTCGGTGGCATCCACCAGTCCCTGCTCAGGGCTCTGGGCGGCTGAGCGCTTTAGGAGAAAAACATCGTGACGTGTGTGTGTGGAACTGGTGAGTCGACGGAGACCTGCTGCCTGCCGCTGATCCGCGGCGAGCGGCGCGCTGAGACGGCCGAGCAGCTGATGCGTTCGCGCTACACGGCCTACGCTCTGGGAGAGATCGATCACATCATCGGCTCTCACGATCCGGAGCGGGTCGACGACGTCGATCGCGCGAGCACCGAAGCGTGGTCCAAACAAGCCGAGTGGCTGGGGCTCGAAATCTTGGGCACCGAGGCGGGAGGACCGCACGACGACGCCGGCACCGTGGACTTTTTGGCCCGCTACAAGATGCGCGGCGTGGTCGTCCCCCACCGCGAGCGCGCGGAGTTCCGCAAGCACGATGGCCACTGGGTCTTCGTGGACGGCAAGGAGATCGCGAGCCCGCCGCAGCGCCGGGAGGCCCCGCGCGTCGGACGCAACGATCCGTGCCCGTGCGGCAGCGGCAAGAAGCACAAGAAGTGCTGCGGCCAGGCGGCCTAGGCGCTGGTGCGCGCGGCAGCGTGCTTGCTGGTGCGCTGATCTGCAGCGCGCCAGCGCTCCGAGCCGAGGAGCCTCCGGCCGCGGAGGCCGCTGCGGGCGCCGCCCTTTTCACGCTCGACTATCAGGTGCCGCCCGGCTGTCCCGACGCCACGGAGTTTCTGCGTCAGGTGCTGGCGCGCACGACCCGAGCGCGGCCAGCCGAGCCGGGAGCGCCGGCGAGCCGGGCCTTCCGGGTGCGCGCCACGGAGCTCGAGAACGCGACGGAAGGCTTGATCGGCGTGCACGGGCCTCTCGACGAGCGGTCCGAGCGCCGGGTGGTCGGCCGTGACTGCCGCGAAGCGATCACCGCGCTCGCGCTGGTCGCTGCGCTGACCCTGGATCCTGAGGCGTCGACCGCGCCGATCGAAGCGGCGCCGAGCACGCCACCGCCGGCACCGAAAGCCGCAACCAACTCGGCTCCGATCCCCTCCCCCGGACCGCCAGCGCCACCGCCCAGATCACCGAGCCGCTCATCACCAGCGTCCGGGCCGAACACGGAGCTCGGCTTCGGCGTTCAGCTACAGGCTACCCCTGTGATCAGCGGCGACCTGATGCCGCGAGAGCTCGCCTATGTCGAGCTGGGTTGGAGAACCGGGCTAGAGCCGCGGGTGCGCGCTGGTGCGGTGCACGGTCGTGACGACGTATCTCACGAGCTCGGTGCCGCTGCGATGGCGCAAACGGCCGGGTTCATCGATGTCTGCCCACTCGACCTGCTGCGCGGCGCCTCGTGGCGTCTTCTGCCGTGCGCCGGTATCGAGGCGGGGTCGCTCCGGGGCAAGGGTCAGCCGCGTGGCGGGGCTCTGACGGCCACGCGCGCCGGGCGGCTCTGGCTGGCCTCGAGCTTCTTGGCACGGCTCGGATGGCAGCCTGTCAGTCCGCTGACACTGGAAGCCCAAGTCGGATTGCTGGTGCCCTGGGTGCGCGACACCTTCGTCTTCGAGACGCCCGACGGTCCCACGTCCATCTTTCAGGTGCCCTCGACGGCCTTCGTGGCAGCCGCTGGGATTGGGGCCGCGCTGCCGTTTTGACGAAGGGCCGCCGCGGCCGAGGTGGAACGCTTTTTTTCCGATCGGGCCCCCACCCCCGCGGCCATTATCGTTTTCGTGGTGATGCAGGCCAGCAGTGACGATCCCGAGCGCACTTCGGGCATCGAACACCGTGCGGCTCGGGGAGGGCCGGACCGCGCCCTTCGCGATCAGCGCCTGCGTGCGCTGGTCGAGGCCCACATGGCGTCGATTTGGAGGACGCTGCGCCGGCTCGGCGTCCCGGAGGCAGATCTGGACGACGCCTTGCAGGAGGTCTACCTCGTCGCCGCGCGCCGCCTGGAGGACATTCCGCCCGACAGCGAGCGCGCGTTCCTGCTCGGCACCGCCATCCGCGTCGCCGCGACCCGCCGCCGAACGCTCGCTCGCCGGCGCGAGTCCTTCGATGCGCTGCCGGAGCGCCCGGACCTGCTGCCATCGCCGGAAGAGCTCACGAGCCGCAAGCGCGCACGGGTGGTGCTCGAGCAGATCCTCGTCCAGATGGACGAGGAATTTCGCACCTGCTTCGTCTTGTTCGAGCTCGAAGGGCTCGCGGCGCCTCAGATCGCCGAGCTCTTGCAGATCCCAGTCGGCACGGTGGCCTCCCGGCTGCGCCGCGCCCGAGAGCTCTTCCGCGACGCGGTCAAGCGATACCGCGCGCGCGCAGCGTTTGGAACGGAGTCGCCATGAACGACCTGCGTAGATGGTGTGACGAGGACGCTTCGGACCTGGAGCGTTTGCTGCTGGATGCCGGCGCCGACGAGCCGCCGCCAGCGGCGCGCTCGAAGCTGCTCCAGCGCCTCGGCGTAGCGGCGGCTGCCTCGACGATGACGGCGGCCACGATCCCCGCGGCCGCCGGAAAGTCGGCGGGCGTTGGCGCCGGCGCCACGGCGACCGGAGCCAGCTCTGCGGTCACGGCCACCAGCGTCCAGGTGGTCGCCAAGTGGGTGACCATCGGGCTGCTGGCAGGGGGCGCCACCAGCGCGGGCGCGATCGCGGTGTCCGATCAGGCGTCGCCACCCGGCGCAACGGCCGTAGCGCCTGCCCGAGATCCGAGCGGCACCGCTGCTGCTACCGCTGCAGCAGCGCGCAAGAGCGCGCCCGCTGCCTCGCCAGACCTGCCAGCGGAACCGCCGGCGCCCCGCGCCGATCCCGCGCCGCTCGCGGATGCCGACAGCAGGCCCAAACCTTCACCAAAGGCGTCACGCCCTCACCCGCAGACCGCGCCGACGCCAGCGCCGGGCGAGGTCGCCGAACCACGGCTCCACTTCGGGGTGAGCGAAGAGATCGCGGTGCTCGATCGAGCTCGAGCGGCGCTGGCTCGCGGTGACGCCAACCGCGCGCTCGACGCGCTCCGCGAACGCAAGCAACGGTTTGGTCAGGGGGCGCTCGATCCAGAGGCGGACGTGCTGCAAGCCGAAGCGCTGCTGCACCTCGGCCGAACGGAGGCCGCGCGTCGTTTGGTGCAGCGCTTCTTGCAGACCTATCCGCAAAGCCCGCACGCGGCGCGCATGCGATCGCTGCTCGATCGCAGCGATCGTGCTCTGTCCGACCATTGATGAGGATTTCCCGATCGCCAGCGCGCGGTTCGGCAATCTTGAAGTCGGAGGTCCTGATGAAAAGATGCTTGATTCGCCGAGTCTTGGAGAGAGCCGATCACGATCCGCCGGAGCGCCCGAGCGGCCACTCGGGAGACTTGTGGTCGGGATCCGGATTGTCGTGGGGAGCAACACCTGCGGCGGCCGTGTCCATGGCTTTGCTATTTGCAAGCGCGCTCGGGTGCAATGGTGAGCAGGTCCCGCTCGGCAACGCCGCGGGCATGCCGGGCGCGGGCGCAAGCGGCGGTGAGGGCAGCGGTGGCGCGCCCACGACC
>JAEZYZ010000132.1 GCA_023418705.1 Pseudomonadota bacterium
CTGCGGGTGGGCGTCGCGCTGGGGGGCGGTGCGCGACGACCAGGTGACCTCGATCGCGCTCGAGGATGACGTCGTGCACGTCGGCGGCTCGTTCCGGAGCGACACCATCGACTTCGGCGCGGGGCCCATCGAGATCTGGAACATCTCCGCCGGAAGCCCGAGCCCGTTTCTTGCGACCTTCGAGGACACCGGCACGGGGCTCGATCACGTCCGCTCGCGCCGCTTCGACGGCCGTGGCGCGGTGGACGCGCTATCGGTCGCCTCATCGCTGTTCGTGGGCGGCACGTTCTACTCCGCCATGAGCATGGATGGACACGACGCGACCACCTGCTGTCCCACGTTCGACGGTATGTACGTCGGTGCGCTAGACGCGACCCTGGCGGGGCAATGGATGGCCGGCGCGCGCGCGGCGCCGCCGAGCAACGACAATGTCTGGGGATGGGACCTGGCCGTGGCCGGAGAACGGGTGTTCGTCGCCGGTTCGGCGGAGGAATCGACGACGAGCTTCGGTGACACCCTCGTCGAGCCCCCCGGATCACCGGCTGCGTTTCTGGCCGCCTACACCACCGCCGGTGAGCTCGATTGGGTCAACCTCTGGGGCCTCACCGCAGCGCGCGCCCATGGCCTGCGCGTCATCCCCGAGCCTGGCGGCACCGTCCTTTTCGCCGGCGTCGTCAGCGAGGGCACCGATCTGGGCAAGGGACCGCTCACCTCCAGCAACGGCTACGGCGACCACCTGTTCGTCATGCGCGTCGACGCGACCGGCACCACTCAGGCGCTCGCCACCCTTCCCGTCGTCTTCTGCCAGGCCCTCGATCTCGCCCTGCGCTCCGACGGCAGCGTCATCGTGCTCGCAAACTACCGTGGCACCCTGCAAATCGCCGGCGCCACCCTCGAAAGCGCCGCGAGCGGCGACGTCTTTCTCGCGCAGCTGTCCCCCGATCTCTCCACCTGGCAGCACGCCGAACACATCGCCACCCCACATGACGACTGGAACTTCAGCGACGTCGCCGTCCTGCCCGACGACTCCATCGCCCTCGCCATCGACTTTATCGACTGGATCGAGCTGCGCGGCGAGCGCTACACCGGCTTCGACCGCTGGGCGACGCTGCTCGCGGTCGTGGACATGTGAGCGCAAAGCAGCTCCCCGCGGCTGCTTCTGGCGACGACGCCTTTTCGACGACCGCGAAGCCGATGGACGAGTTCAAGTACGAGCAACGCGCCACCGCGGGGGACGAGACCCATGGCGCCGATCAAGAGATGAAGCGCGCCGTGGTTGGTCTGCTCAACGGACCTATTTCAGCTGACTGCCTTTGCTTGCTCTTCGGTTGTAGAGGTGAGTCTCGGCCTGGTCGGCGTCGATTTCGGATTGGCAGGGGACGCAACGACTCACCCCGGGCATCGCGCGGCGCCGTGCCTCCGGAATGGCGGTGCCACAATCTTCACAGTGAGTCAGGCTTTCGCCCTTCGGCAGGCGGCGTCGCGCGAGGGCGACGGCGTCGTCGAGGGTTGCGTCGATTTGATCTTGAACCGCCCCGTCGTGGGCCCAGCCGCTGGCCATGGCGTGCTCCTGATGAGACTGCAAGTATGACCTGTACGGCGCTGAGCGCCAGTGCCGGCGGCGCCGTCCGACGAGCGGCTAGGTATTTGACAAGCACGTCGACGGACTCGTGGTCGGTAGCGAGACCGGGTCAGCCCCATGGACCGCATGCGCGGCAAGGCAGCGCCGATCCGCTCCGGCGCGGACCGATCGCCCGGAGCTCTACGAGAGCAGAGCCGAGGGACCCGCGAGGGTCAGGACGACGCTGCCCGTCTTCTGGCCGGAGTCTGCGTACCGGTATGCTTCTTGGATATCGTCCAGCGCGTACCTGCGGTCGATGACCGGTCGGAAGCGTCCAGCTTCGACGAGCGAGCGGATGAACGAAAGGTATTCCCCCTTGGGCACCGGCACCGGAAACACCACCTTTTTCCCGCCGAGCGCCGGGGTTATCAATGCCAGAGGCACGTTCTGCCACCCTGGTCCGAGCTCCGATGAACAGTAGGTCCCACCCGGCTTGAGCAAACGTTTGCATGCGCCGAACGTGCTCTTGCCCACCGAGTCGAACACGTAGTCATAGGCTCCGGGCTCCGCCTCCTGCGTGAAGTCGCAGGCCGCATAGTCGATGACCCTATCGGCGCCGAGCGACTTCAGGAGATCCACGTTCTTCGTGTTCCCCACCGCCGTCACGCTCGCCTTTCGATCCACGCAGAACTGCAGCAGCGCCGAGCCGATCGCGCCGGTGGCGCCGTTGATGAGCACACGCGCGCCAGGAGCGACGCCCCCGACACGTCTGATGACGCTGTACGCGTACCATCCCCCTTCTACGGAGGCCGCCGCCTCCTCGAAGCGCTGACCCTCCGGCATGCCCGTCATGGCTTCGCTGGGTGCCGCGACGAAAAACTCTGCGTGCGAGCCAACGCCGAGATCCTGGATGCCAAACACCCGGTCGCCCACGCGGAACGCCGTAACGTTCGCCCCGACCTCGACCACCTCACCGGCGAAGTCGGTGCCCAGAGTCTTCAGCTTCGGCGTGATCGGGCCGGTGATCAAGCGCATGAAGAAAGGGCGCGAGCAGAGGAGCGCGTAATCCGTTCGGCTCACGGTTGCCGCGTGCACTCGAATCAGCACCTGCTCCGCGGTCGGCTTTGGCACCGGGATCTGCTCGACGCGAATCACATCGGGTGACCCGTAGCGATCGCGGCGTGCTGCTCGCATCGACTCAGGTATCCCATCGAGACGAGGGGCTTCCCCTATGATGGTGGGGGCCAACGCGCTTTCATTGGGCATGTTTGTGCTCACTTTCCGATGCGGTGCGGTCACTTTCCGATGCGGTGCGGTCACTGCACACCACGCAGCGTTCGACAAAAAAGAGGGCACGTCCAGCTCGCCTTCGCTCCTTCAATATACCGGTCTCCGCCGCGGTGCCGAGCGCCGCGCGGTCCCGCCCCTGATCCCGCCATCGCCGCGGTCCCCGTTCCCGTCTCCGCCGCGGTGCCGGTCGCCGCCCCTGATCCCGCCATCGCCGCGGTCCCGGTTTCCGTCTCCGCCGCGGTCCCGGTCGCCGCCGCGGTGCCGATCGCCGCCGCGGTCCCGGTCGCCGCCGCGGTCCCGATCGCACGAGACACATGGCGGCTCTTCAGCGACGTCGCCCTGCTCCCCGACGACTCCATCGCCCTCGCCATCGACTTCATCGACTGGATCGAGCTGCGCGGCGAGCGCCACACCGGCTTCGACCGCTGGGCGACGCTGCTCACCGTCATGCAGAAGACGACGGGCTGCGGGCCCAAGAGGTGGGGGCCGGCCATCATCGGCTTCGGCACCTACCACTACCGATACGAGAGCGGTCGCGAGGGGGATTGGTTTCTGACCGGCTTTTCGCCGAGGAAAAACGACCTGACCCTCTACATCATGGCCGGGTTCGATCGCTATGACAGCATCATGAAGCGCCTGGGCAAGTACAAAACCGGCAAATCTTGCCTTTACATCAAGAAGCTCGCCGACATCGATCGTGATGCCCTGCGCGAGCTGATCGGGGCGTCCGTCGGACACATTCGGCGCACGTATCCGGGCTGATCTGGGCTGAGTGGGCGGCTCACGATCGCTGCTGGAAAGCCACTACTGCGCCCGTTTGCTCTGGCGCTGCCGGTAGGCCTCGAACTTCTGCATCTTGGGTAAGGCGACGGCGCGGATATAGGGTTGGTTCGGGTTCCGCGCGGCGTAGTCGTGGTGGTAGCCCTCGGCTTCGTAGAAGCGGTCCAGGGGGACGAGCTCCGTCGCGAGCGGTGCATCGAACACACCCGCCCGCTCAATCTGATCCATGTAGCGCTTGGCCACCTCCTGCTGCTGATCGTCCGCGTAGAAGATGGCAGAACGGTACTGGCGACCCACGTCGTTGCCTTGCCGGTTCACCTGCGTGGGATCGTGCGCGATGGCGAAGAACACCTTCAGGATCTCGCCGAGCCCAATCCGGCCCGCGTCGTAGACGACCTCCACCACTTCGGCATGATCCGTTTCGCCGGAGCAGACCGTGCGGTAGTCCGCCGTTGCCTCCGTGCCGCCCGCGTAGCCCGGACGAACATGGCCAACGCCGTCCAGCGCCTTGAACACCGCCTCCACGCACCAGAAGCAGCCGCCGCCCAGGACGATAGATTTTTCGCCTTCCCCCTTGGGGTCGAACTCCGCCGCGGGGAAGGACCAGGGATCGATGGTGAGGGACATTCGGGACTCCTAGAGTGAGGGCTGCCGGCGCGGGATTGCCGGACCGCCGCGCTGCCGGACCGCCGGACCACGTCGTTGCACACAACATACCGCGCGCCTGCTCGGAGCGCAGCCTGCCAAGGTAAGTCCCGACAGCACGGATGCACGGCCCTCGGAGCCGCCAACTAGCGAAATTCGTTTGTCACCGAAGCGGGCGACAAGTTCGAGGTGCCCACCCAAAGCAGCGACCTGGCGTTGCAGGGTGCAACCTGGCAGTCGTCGAGACTACGGCACCTTCAGCGCGGAATTCGGCCTGGGAGGTGGGGAGCCGCCCGGACGCGACGCCGAGAACCCTTGTTGAACGCGACGAACCGCATGACCTACGCCTCCGCGTCGAGATCGTCGTCCGCCAGCATGTAGTCGTTGAGGGCGTGGTGGATGGCGCGGAGCGCAGCGACCAGACGAGCACCACAGTGTCCTCTGATCGAGAAACGCCAGCACCAGACCGCGTTTGCCGTCCTCCCAGCATCGAGATCGCGCAGCGGCCCGGCTAGATCGGAGTAGATGTCGACAAGGTCCTCGGCGAGAGACGCCATGACCGGAGCGTCTTCGATATACGGGTTGTACACCTCGCTGTACAAGGCGAATTTGCCAAGCGATGGCAACTCAGGCGGCGAGACCGACGGAGGCAGCCGAGCCTCGTCGGGCTCGATCTCCGGAAGGCAGAGCCCGACGGCGTAGATCCGCGACAGGAGCCGCGCGCAAGCCTCCAGCAGCTCAGGCGGCGGCATCTGCGCCGCGCGCTCGACGAGCGCCAGGTATTCTCGGACGAGCGCCGGAAAGTCTTGATCTTCCATCGTGGGTGTCCGCCAAGGTACTGCGGTTCGGCGGCAACTGGCGAGGGAAAGCGCCCGCGCGGCGGCGGCGGCGGCGGCGGTCGTGCCCGGTGAGCCAGACGCGCGGTCTCCTTCACCTGAAGTTGGACCGTTTTGCTACTGGCGCTTCTTTTGGGCAAGAACGCGAACGGTCGCATAGTAGATGCCCCAGCAGTCGGGCGACTCTGCGAATTTGGCGTAGCGAGCGATGTCTGCCGCCGTTGCGTGTCCCGTCGAGACGTACTTGTCTGCTAGCGACAGGATGGAAAGACGCATCATCTCAGCCAGGCTCGACGCGCCCGGTTCCGCCGGACAGTCGTACTCGACGTCAACCACGCTTGCTGCAACCTCTCGAACCAACCCGGGGAGCGCGCGTCCGAACGCGTAATTCATGCCTCGGTTCGAGAACATCGCCTTCACCGCGTGCCTCACGTTGTCAAACGCACGGCTCAGCTCCGCAGGGCCGATCAAGGGCACGGCTGCGCTGAATTCAGGCTCTTCTAGAGCGAGGTATCGTCGCGCATTCCCCCTAACGGTACTACGGTTCAGCGGCGAACGGGTTACAGTTGGTCAGGCTCGTTGCGTACGTATCGAGGTTCACCGTCGGTACCAAGATATGCGAACCCGGGGATTGTGAGCTCGATCGTGTGGAGTTTCCCAAGGTTATTCGACGCCACGCGCACTGGGAATTCGACGCGGGGGAGGCTTCCGCGCTCCGGGCGAGTGATCCCGAACCAGAATGTTATGCATTCTCCGTCGACGAACATCACCGGCTGGGCGTGCTCAAGGAGCGGAGGTTCAACCCAGTGCAGGTACCCACGATAGGACCGTCCCGAAGAATCCGTGAAGAGGGCGGCGACAAGAACGGCATCGTGAGGATCGGGTCCGCGCGGGTCCGTCGCGGGTCGAACGGTCGCCTCGTCACAGGTGGGATCATCCTCGGTCGGAAAGTACCAGACCGGGTACCGGTCGAAGTCGGATGACGTCAGGTCCCAGACTTGCTTTTGCATGCCGATTCGTTCGCCCAACGGTACGACGGTTCAGCGGCGCCCGCGCCACCGCCGCCGCCATCCCCGGCGCCGAGCTCGTCCTCATCGAAGGCATGGGCCACAACCTCCCTCCCGGCCTCTGGGATCGAACCGCCGATCGCATCGCCGCCATCGTGCAGAAGGGGGAGGCGCGGAGGCGGTGAGGGGGCGGCGGCGGCCTTCAGCGGAGCTCATCGCTGCGTGGCCAAGAGAGGGATCCGGATGGCAGAGAGCTCGTCAAACGCGCCGAGCGAAGGCGAGGTCTTCGTCAGCTGCAAGCGCGAGCTAGCCAGCCCCCTCACCCTCAAAACCGCACGCAATGAGAAGTGCGCGATGAGCTTCCGGCCATCGAGCATGGGGGAGACGGCAAAGAGTTGAGCCGATCCGGTTCTTCTGCGCCAGGGCAATATGATCAAAGTTCAAGGCGCAGGATACCGGCATGCCGTCATCTGGGGTCAGTATCAGTTCCGTAGCCAAGCCGCGAATCGTGCGGGTGGCAGGGACGACGATCAGCTCGTTGATGTGGCCGGCTATCGTGTCTCGAGTGAGTATCAGTACCGGACGGCGCTTGTCGGGGCTCCGAAACGTGTACCACCGGATTTCGCCTCGCCTCACTCGACGTCCTCCCAACCTTCAGCCTCCCAGGCGAGCGGCTCCTCGTGGGTCGAAAACTCGTCCGCGCCCGGGGGCGCAGCTCGGTAGGCCGCCGCGTCCTGCTCTGGTGACCTGGAGATGAGCCGAATGAGGCGTAGCCGCTCCTGCGGCGGCAGCCGCTCGACGAGCGGCCAAACATCGTCAGCTGTGAGGGGCTGAGCCATGGCTGAACTATACCAGCGCCGGGCCAGCGCTGCCGCCGCAGCACCGCCGGGTCGCCGGCCGGAGTTCGAAGGCATGGGCCACAACCTCCCCCCCGGCCTCTGGGATCGAATCGCCGATCGCATCGCGGCCATCGTGCAGAAGGGGGAGGCGGTGCGGGGGCGGTGACGCCGCGGTACCGCGACCTTCGGCCCGAGCGAGCCCCCCAGCGCCGCCGACGACCTCACGTCGCCGAGGAGCATGCGTCGAGGAGTGCCGTCAGCTCGTCCTGGATCGAATCGTCGAGATCGGCGCGCGAGCAGCCCTCCCGGAGGTGCTCCGACCCTCCTGGCAACCCGAGGCGCTGCAGGACGAACGCTTCGCTGATCAGGCTTCGTGGGTAGCTCTCCCTCGAGAAGCGGACGGCAGGTCGCGCGTCCCACTCTCGATACAACCCCGGGAGGTCGGAAACCCCCCGGACCCGCGCCAGGTCCGACAGCGCCCTCTGACAAACCTTGACTGCAAAGGCCGGCGAGCCGCTCCAGATCCGACATGGCGACCAGGCGAGACTGGGTCCACCCGTCGACGCCGTCGAAGTCCAGCGGATCCCAGACCAGATCGAGCGCTGCTGACTTGGCCGTTCGATGCCAGCGAACCCGTTTGGCCGCCACGTGCGGGACAAAGTCGAGGGAAACTCCCCAGCGCGCCGCAGCCGCAGCCCCCTTCACCGAGTACAGCTCGATCACGTCGCGAATCTCCGGCTTGGCGCTGCGCACCCACTTGAGTCCTTTCACCGCCTCGAACCCTTGGCTCCCCAGCCTGCCATCGAACGCCCCCCGAAGCGTCTCGTTGAACGCCGCGCTCGGCACGAGCTCCGTCACCCCAAACCCAAGCCGCCAACCGAACACCTTCTTGATGCGATCGAACATGATGCCTGATGCCCCCCGACCGTACCCCAGCCGCCCTTCAAGCGGCTACTACGAGAGGGACATCGAGCCGCGTTCCAAACAAGCTGATGCCGAAGCTTGCAGCGCGGGGCCGCCAGTCACAATTGTGATCGCGCGTCATCGGGCTCGCGCTGGCAGCCATCGGCGGCGTGGAGCCGACGAGGCCATCCGCCGACTTTCGCTTCACCCCGGTGAAAGCCGTGCGATGAGGACCTCGCATCCCGGACGCAGGGGGACCACGGACCAGGGCAACCAGCCTGGCATCATCAGGAGGGTTCTCGGCAGCAGGGGGATGCGCAGGGAGCGGCCGAAGGGGAAGCCGGGGCAGGGCGCCGTCAGGGATCCGTGGCGGGGGTCCAGCACGAGTACCTCGCTCGGGTCCGCGCCAGAACCGCTCGTCTCCGCTCCGAGGCAGAACAGGCCGTGCCAGGGCTCGGGGCAATACACGGGCACGGTGCAGTGACCCTGTTCCCAGCGCTCGACGTCCGTCGATTCTAGGCGAGCGCGTGTCGAGGGCGAGGCGCGAAGAGCGGTGGCCGCCATGTCCACGGCTGTCCGCAGGGCGTCGAGGTCGGCGGGCGGGAGTGCCTCCGCGAGGGGGCGTCCCGCTGCGGCCCGCGGGGGCATGGGGTCCATGGCGATCGGCACCAGGCGGTGGATCACCGTCGTGGGCCACAGCAGCAGCACCTCGGCTCGGCTCATGCGCCGTAGCCCACGTTGAAGGCGATGCACAGGCGGTCGCTCTTGGATCGATGGGGGCGGACCTGGTGCTCCAGCCAGCTCGGGAACGCAACCAGCAGACCTTCGCGGGGCACGATCCGGTGGACCCCAGCTTCCGCCCCGCGCGCCCGGGCAGCGGGGCGCGGATCGAGCAGCTCGAGGACGCCCTCGTCTTCGGCCAGATCTCGGGGGACGCGCACGTAGTAGACCCCGCTCCAGACGGAACCAGGGTGCACGTGCAGCGTCTGCGCGTCGCCGGCACGGTAGCGCACGCCCCAGGCTTCGGCGCGCGGATCCTTCAGGCGAACGCCCTCGACGCTCGCTCGCACCACCGCGGCGAGCGTCGCGGCGGCTTCTTCGATCCAGGTGACGAGTCGGTGCACCGCCGGGTCACCACTCCGTAGGAGGTCCGCGGGACCCTGCCAGGCGCCGACGTTGCTGGTGGAGATGCCGGGCGCTTCTTCGCTGCGCTTCAAGATCAGCGCCGCCAAGGCCGCGTTGACCGCTGCGACGACAGAGGGCGTGTCCGGTGCCTCCTGGAGGTAAACCGGTGTCAGCCAGCAGCTCTTGAGGCCGTCACCCAGATCGCGGTGCAGGGTCATCCGGTCTCCTGGAGGTCGCGACGCAGCCGTTCTGCGACCTCCCACCCGGTCGCCGTGAGGGTCGCCCGCGGGAATCCGGCGAGCAGCTCGAGGCACCCGCGCAGGTAGACACGCAAATCCGCGATTCGGCGTTGGTCTTGCGTCCGTCCTCGCAGCGTGTACCAGCGAATCAAGGTCGCGGCGACATGGGAGGCGCCGATGACCTCCGTAGGGTTCCGGCCTCCCGTGCCGGTGGGCAATGTCGAAAGGACCTCGAAGGCAGGGTCGTGCAGGACGCGGACCTCCTCCACGAGGTACATCCAGTTGTGGCAAATCTCGTGGAGCAGAAACTCCTCGAGCTCGACGGACTGTGTGAACGCACTGTCGCTGAGGAAGACGTGTTGAGGGACCCCATAGGAAGAGCATGAGGTCGCCTCTCCAGCGCGCAGTCGCAGCACGGTGAGGGGCAGATCGAGCAGACCGTTCCAGCTTGGCGCGGCATGGCGGAGCTCCCCGAAGGCTGCTTCGACCCGTGCCGCGTGACTCGCCGAGAGGGGCGCGGACGGGATGTCAACGTGGATTCCCTGCCGCCGGCGAAGGGTCAGCGCCGCGCTGGGGAGCAGCAACTCCCGCGCGGTCTCCGGAGTGAGCTCCACCCCCGGGCTCTCCCGAGAGCGCACCACCGCTACCGCAGCGAGCAACGCGCTGGAGCGAAACCCCTCGTCCAGGAAGGGAACGCCGCCCACCAGGCCTGTGAGACTCACGTGTTCTGCCACGGCCGGTCCCTCACGAAATCCACGAAGTCCATGTTCTTGATGCGGAAGCGGTTGAAGTCGGCGAGGGTGCTCGAGGCACGCTCGCGGTTCTCCTCTCCGACCTCGGCGACGACTGCTTCCACGAGGGCGGGAATGGTACGATCGCCGAACCACCGCTCCGCAAGGGTCCTTGCGATGCCTTCGCCGATTTTCGGAGCGAGCAGTTCCATTCGCACGAGCTCGGCGAGGGCTTCGCGCAGGTGGAGCATCGGCTCGCTGATGGGCCGCCACTCCGGACCCGGTCCGTGCAGCAAGGCGACCTCATCGTCCGGCAGGCTCGGATCGTTTCGATACCGCGCGTAGACGCGTCCGTAGCCCCGCAGACCCAAATGATCCATTTCCGCGGCGCGAATCGCCCCCATGGATCCCAGCCCCCACACCTGCCAGCCTGCCTCGAGGGCCGCCCGCAGCTCGCCGTGTCCCACGGACGGCGCATGCTTGAAGATCCCATCGACGATGGCGACGACACCCGGCCGGGGCGCGGCGCGCAGCAGCGCCCCGATGGAACCTCGGCGCGCCGGCTCTCGCAGCACCAGCTCCTCCGATGCGAGGGCCTCCCGATCCAGATTCGCCGCCGTGGGGCCGACGAATACGATGCACCTCATCGATCGACTCCCAGGGCATCCCCTTGGCTTCGCAGGTGCGCGACGAGCCGGCGTCCCACCTTTCGTTCGGCGAGCGTGAAGTTCTCCGCCCCCGCCACGGACACGCGCACGAACGACAATCTGGGGTTGGGGGACTCGTACACGTATCGGATCGCGGGACCGAGGCCGATGCGCTGCAGCGCATCGAGCACGCCGGCGAGCGCGGCATCGAGAGAGCCCGCGGTGGCCCAGCTCGCCACCTCCTCGAAGCGGATGCAGCGAGATGCGTCACCTGCGCGAGCGAGCAGCTCCTGCACGTGCTGCGCGCGGCCCTCGGAGCCCAGCTGCTCATGGCGGAGGAATACCTCGGCGAGATCGTCGCGACCTCCATGGATGTAGACGAGGCGACTCTGCACGGCCTCGAGCACCGCCCGCAGGGCGGCCGTCTCGGCGTCGACGTGGCAGCCGTAGCCGGCGTTCACCAGCTCGGGATCGGCCTCCTCGGGGTCCCAGATCACAGCCCGAAACCAGGGCAGTCCATGGTCCGACCCGGCGAACCGGAGCCGACACTGCAGCCCCGCTGCTCGGATCCGATGCATGACCGCGCCCAGGGATTCTGGGAGCGAGTCGGGCAGGACGAGCAGCGTCTCGTCGCGCACCGTTTGCAGGGATTTCACGTCTCGTTCGACGATCTCGAGCAGCGCGTGGAGCGTGGCTTCGTCAACGTCGTTGCCTGACGCCAGCCCCGTCGTGTTCGAGCCGAACCACCGCGCGCTCGCCGTGGGCGGCACCAGGTACACCAAATCCCAAGGCAGGGGCCGCTCCTCGCCGCTCGAGAGATCGGTGCCGAGCACCCACTGCAGGGGCTCGTCGCTCGGGATCTCCACGCCCAGCCTGGGGCAGAAGGAGAGTACGTCGACGCCGAACTCTCGGCGGGCCTGGCCGGCCGTCAACGACAGGAGCGAACCACGTGCCGGCAGGCGCTCCGCGACGGCAAACTCCAGCGCCTCCATGACCGCGCTGGCCCGGGACTCCGCCGGCGTCGCGCCCTTGCCCGCATGCACGCACAGGACGCGCCCGGTCGGTCGCACCGCGACGAACACCGGTAGACCGATGCGATCGAGCCGTGTCACATCGACGATCCTCCGGATGCCGTGATCGGCGAGGAGCGGCGTGGCGATGGCGACCGTGTCCTCCGGAGTACGAAGGCGAAAGCTGGTTCCAAGCCGCAGCGGCTCCCTCTCACCCGCGGCAATCACGGAGTCTTCCCGTTGTCGCGACGCAAAAACCAGGGGCAGGCGTCGATGACCGCCGGATCCAACCCCAGCACGAGCCACGCCTTCCCCCCGCGACGCCCCATCTGGAGACACGGAAAGGGCAGGTCCGCCTCGGGATCCAGGACCCAGTAGTGGGGCGCGCGGGAGGCCAGGGGCGCGATGAGCTCGGGACCGCACACCACCCCGTTCCACGTGTCGAAGGCGAAACGTGGGTGGCCCACGTCGAAGTCGTCGATGCACACGATGCCGCGCTCGATCGCCTCCAGCTCGGCCTGCAGGGGCCAGCGCTCGCCGCCATGGGCGTCGAGGTAGAAGAACGGCCGCTCGTACTTCCGAGCCCGAGCGGCCACGACGCGCGCCGCATCCCCGTGCTCGATCGTGACGTTCGGCGCGGCGCGCAGCCGGCGGCGGACGAGCTCGACATGCGCCGCGGCGATATCGCAGCTGGTCACGGGCAGATCCGGGTAGGCGGCTGCCAGGTAGGCCGTCGTGTCTCCCAGGAAACACCCAGTTTCGATCAACCCGTCGCAACCGTAGCCGGTCACCAAATAGTCCGCGGCGACGGCGGCGGCGATGTCGAAGCCGAAGGGGCCCCCATGGCCGGTCAAACCGACCGCTCCCATGCGCGGGATCCGATAGAAGTGGTGATACACGTGCTCGTGGCGAGCTGGGTCACCGAAGAAAGACATCAGACCTGCCCCTCGGCGATCCGTGCCACCACGTGCCGCAGCCCGAAGCGGCAGACGATGGGCTCCGCCGCGTCGAGCCACTGCGTCGAAAGCCGCAATAGCTCTTCGCGCCCGCCCTCGTCCAGCAGCGGCCAGTCGTACGTCGTCGCCAGGCAGCGCCACACCTCCTGGCGCGATCCGTCCAGCACCAGCTCGTGGTCTTCGATCTGCACGTCCGTCATGCCGGCCGCGGCGAAGAGCTCCCGAAGCGCCTCCACGCTGCCGGTTGCGCCATTGAACAAGGGCATTGGACGGTAGTGCCCCTCTGCGTAAAGGCGGCGCACCTCGTCCCCGAAGCGCTGATAGACGCTGTACGTCGACGGGCGCGTCGCCAGGACGGCGGACAGCGCGCCGCCCGGTCGCAGTACGTCGCGGGCCGCGCGCAGCGCGCCCACCGGATCCGGCAAGAAGGGTAGCGTGAGGTGGAACAGCGCCAGGTCCACCTCGCCTCGACCCAGGGGCAGCTCAGCCGCTTCGGAGCGACGCACTGCTACCTGTATCTCGGCGAGCGCCACCTCGGCCTCGTGAGGTGCGATGTCCACGCCCACGAGGCGAGCCTTCGGCCAGCGGCCTCGCGCGACCGAGAGCAGGTAGCCGTCACCGCACCCCACATCCAGCACCGCGCCCGGAGCCCCGTCGCGCCCCCACGCCGACAGCGCCAGGTCGTAGGAGCTTTGACCATCGGCGACGCGGCCCCGGCCGAACACCGCGCTCGTCGCCGACGGCACGACGCTATGAAACCACGAAAAGAACGCACCCGGCGTCGAGACGTGCGCCGGCAGCGGTGGCGCCGGCCCGAAGCGATCGCTGCTACTGGCGGCAGGGTCGTTGTTGCCGGCGGTGGGTTCGTCGCTCCCCGCGACAGGGTCGTTGCTACTCACGGCCGGGTAGTATAGCGTTCACCTCCGTGAGTGGGAGGGCTGCGGAGAGGGTATCGGAAGCAGCCGCCTCCAGGAGGAGATGAGAATCGATGAAGAAGGCAGAGCGGGAGCTAGCGAACCCCGTGTTCAAGAACGTCACGCGGTATGCAACGCGTACGGAGAGGGCGCAGGTAGAGCGCATCGAGCTCGATCCCAAGGAGCTCGACGGTTTCATGGATCTGCTCCGCAAGGGGTTGATCGAGGCAGCGGCGTTCCACGACGCAGCCGTCCAGAATTGCATGGCGCTGAACGCAGAGCTGTCGATTCGTCTGAGCCGCCCCGTGTACAACGAGAAGACGGACCAGGTGGAGGATCTGGTGGGTTCGAACGTCGTGCGTGGCGCTCTCAAAGCCAAGAAGGTGATGAAAGGGAGCCGCAAGACGGACAGAGGCGGAATTGCCAAACGCGGAGCGGCGACCCCCAGCAAGGCGACGGCGGAGAAGTCGACAGCACGGACCCCGAAAGCTCGGAAACGCTGATCCCCAAGGGATCCGCCGTTCAAAGGATCGCGCCCGGTGACCGAGTCGCGCGCGGGTCGTGCCCTCGACTGGCTGCTCGATGGTGAAACCGAGCGCTTCTGGGACGCCTACGAGCACCGCCCCCTGCACCTACCCGGCACCTCGCCGGACCGCTTCGCGTCCCTGTTCAGCCTCGACGACCTCGAACGCTACCTGGTCACCGCACGCCCCGGCCCCGACCAACTCCGCCTGGTCGGTGCCGACCCCCCCCTCGAAAACGTCCACGATCCCCAGCACGTCCTCCACGCCTGGCGCGACGGCGCCACCCTGATCCTCAACGGCGTTCACCGTCGCTGGCCCCCGCTGCTCGCCCTCACCCAGGACCTGCGCGCCTGCCTGCGCGCCGACGTCGGCGTCAACGTGTACTGCACCGCAGCCCGCGGCCGTGGCTTCCCACGCCACATCGACGGACACGACGTCCTCGTCCTGCAGGTCCACGGCGCCAAACGCTGGCGCCTCTTCCAACCCCAACACCTCCTCCCCTTGGAGACCGCCCACGGTGACCTGCACTCCGTCATGACCGGTGCCATCGCCCGTCCCTCCGCTGGCGGTCCCTCCGCCAGCGATCCCAACGCTTCCTCCGAACTGGAGCTCCTAGCCGAAACCACCCTTGCGGCAGGGGACGTCCTGTACATTCCCCGTGGCGTCCCCCACGAGGCGTTGGTCCAAGCCGAAGGCTCGTTGCACTTGTCCGTCGGCATTCAGCCCTTGCGCTGGGTCGACTACCTCCACGCCGCCGTCGACGTCCTCGCCGCGCACCACGTCGAGCTCCGCCGCTCCTTGCCACGCCACCTGAGCGCCGACGCGCTCCCCCACCCAGCCGCCGCCCTGGCCTGGGCGCTCGACGTCGACGCCGACGCCAACGCCAACGCCCCCCTCGACCTGTCCGGCGCTACCCTCGCGAGCTGGATGCAAGCCGCCCGGGCCCCGGACGTCGCCGTCCCCGGCGGCACCTTCCGATCCCTCCTCGTCCCAACCACCGACATCACCCTCGACACCGAGCTCACCCGCCGCCCCGGCGGCGACCTCCACTTCGGCCAACGAGACGCGCGCCTATGGCTACGCCTCTGCGGTTGCCGCATGCACCTGCCCCTCGAGGCCTCCGCCGCCGTCGACTTCCTGGCTCGCACCCCACGCTTTCGCATCCGCGCCCTGCCCGACGTCTACACCGATGCCACCAAGCTCCTCCTCGGTCGAGCTTGGGTAGCCGAAGGGTTTGTGTTGGTTGGGTAGCCAAGGACGACGCAGCCAAAGGACTCACGCCCGTACCGCCTCCAGAGCTCGCCGCTCTCAGCGTGCGCGTCGGCAACCTCCCAGAGCTCGTCACGTTCTGGTCCGAGCTCGTCCGGGACGGCAAGCGCCAGCGCGACGCCCTCGACCTCCTGCAAGAGCCGCGGCGCAGACCCCACCATGTCGCCGGGAATGTTCAACTCGGCCGGTGGAAACAAGACCGCGGCGAAGTCCTGGGCCCGTCGTCAGGACGCGCGGGGGGCGGAAGGGGCGCACCGCAATCCAAGGACGCCGCCAGGCGCCGCACGTCGTTCAGACCGGAGTACGCGATCATTTGTAACCGGTGCGCCAACCCCATCTAGCGCCATGCAGCTCGTGCCTGCGATGACGGGGGCATGCGAAGACGACACAGTTCGGAGGACCGGGAGCGATTTGTGGCGGAGCTCGAGCGTTCGGGCGATCCGGTGAGGCTCGTGGCCGAGCGAGTCGGGATCGGAGTCTCGGCCCCCCCGTGCCAACGTGGCCTGAGACACCGCTTCGGAATTCAATGTGCCAAACTTCGTGGGGCGAAGGAGTGTCAGAGTCATGCCGAAACCAGCGAAGGGCCCCACCGAGGTGGGCCCCGCCCCCCAGAACGACCGCCGACAGCGCCGGAAGTTCACCGCCGAGCAGAAGCTCCGGATTCTTCGGGAAGCCGACCGGCTCTCAGTCGTCGAGCTCGGCGAGCTCGGCGAGCAAGGCCAGTAGCTCGGCGTCGGTCTCTTCCCCAGGCCAGGTGCCGAAGAACGCGGACACGCCGGACGTCGTGTCCTGAGGCACGGGCTCGAAGACGGGACGCGCTTCGTCGTCGCCAGCCGCGGGGCGAGACTGCGTCGGCCTGGGCTCTGGGAGCTCCTTCCCTCGCTTCGTCATGGCTTGAGCACCTCGAGTAGGTCGCCTGCGAGCGCCTCGCAGGTGACGCGCACCTGGTCCGTGTCCATCACAGGCTGGGCCGCGCGCGCCGCCATCGCGGCGCCTTCGCCACCCCGATTGCCAAACAGGTCGGTGAAGAGCTCCAGCGCCCGCGCACCGGTCGTCGCGCTGCGGGCGTCCTCGAGGATCGACGTGAGTCGGCGTGCGAGGTCTTCCGTCGAGATTCCCTGCAGGATGCGGAGCACGTCGAGCGCGTCCTTGTCGTTCGCCCGCGCCGAGCCGCGGCGCTCGTTGATCTTGAACATCTTCGCGACGAGGAGCGCGCCGGGGCCTGCAACCTTTGCCCGGACCACGCGCGGATCGATCGCGGGCTCCAGCGAGGCGATGTCGTGCTCGGCGAGATCCACGAGGACGCCTTCGAGACCGTCGACTTTGCGCGCGGCGTTCACACCGTGCCCGGGCAACCGCGCTGCTCGCCGACCAGTGCCGGGGCTGACGGTCGTTGGGACCAGCAGATCCACCTGGACGTCGATGTCGAGTGATGCCGAAGTTCGGCGCCGGGTCTTCCAGATGCCGATGGCGCTGCGCGACCCGTAGAAGCCGGCACCCTCGAGCGCCTGTTCGAGGGGCGGCACCTCTGCGAGCAAGTCCGGGTCGAAGGCCAGGTCCGCGTCGGTGGTGTACTCGGCGACACCAAGGTCAGCGTCACCGGTGTGCAGGTAGATCGCCTGGGCGCCGACGAGGATCGTGGCGTCGCGGTGCTCGCCGAGGGCGTCGAGCGCATCGAGGAGAACCCGGCGCGCGATCACATAGAGCTCATCCACGCCACACCTCCTCGTTTGCGGCCATCCAGTCCATCAGCGACTCGGCTTCCGCGGGGGAGCGCCCGGGGCCGGAGAGAAGATCGGCCACGACCACCGGGAGCCTGGCAGTGCGCAGTCCATTTCGGTGGTCGACACGATCGAAGAGTGAGTCATCCTCGGGCTGCAAGAGCACGACGTTGGCTCCGGCTTCCGCCGCCCGAAGCCCCAACGCCTTGGCTGCGCCCTCCGGGTCTTCGACGTAGACGGATGCGAGGCGCATGGGCGCCACGGGAGCGATGCCAGCAGCCACGGCGCTGCCGGTGACCACGTAGCGAATGTCGGTGCCACGAAGGCTGTCCCATAGACTCTTCAGCCCGCGCGCGGCAAGCCACGTGCTCGCGGTGGTGCGGCTCTCGAGCGGAGCCTCCTCGGACCAGCGCAGCAACAGCTTCCGCCAGTCGATCCGCTCCACCCGGCCGCGGCCGGTTCGGTCGACGATGGCCTCGCGGTCGAGCATGCCGAGCAGGCGTGAGACATACCCGGGATCGGTGTCCGCAGCGGCTGCGAGCTCGCGCACACCAAGCGGTGGTTTCGCGCACGCGAGGGCACACACGACGCGTCCGGCCTTGGTCCCCCTCAACGTGAAGCGCCGCTCCTCCGGCCAGGGGTTCGACCCAGCGCCGCTCGTCATAATGAAGAGTCCGGGTTCGTCGAGCACCAGGCGCACGTTGCCGGTCTGGTCGACGTAGCTCGCCCCCTCCTCTTCGATAGCTTCGCGGACGGCCTGTGAGAGGTACGGAGCCGTGACGAGCAGCGGACGCTCCTTCGGGATCTGCCTCGCCGCACGTGGATCGGGCCGCGAGAGCGCCGACACCGGCAGCTCGCGTGACTGCCCCTCCTTCGAGGTGATGCGCAGCCGCGGCGTGCGACTCGATGCCGTGACGCGTTCGATGGCCCACCCGGGGGGGAGGCGCTCCTGCAGCACGCGGGAAGCGCCGGCGATCAGGTTGTTGTCCAAAATTGCCATGTTGCACGTCATGGGCAACGCCTGCGATTGGGGCAACAGCCGCCGCGTTTGTTGTCCAGTTTAGCAACATTGCCCGTTTTGTGCAACGGCCGTTTTCTGGACAACTAACTCGAGGCGAGACGGTCCAGGCGAGCCTATGGTCACAGAAAATAACGCTTTCAGTGACTTTCGGCCGAGTCGGGACTCTGCCCAGCACCAGCATCCCGCTCTTCGTCGCGAACCGGTCGCCGTTCCGGGCGACGGAAAGTGTCGCCACGTCCTGGCAACGTGGCCACATTCTCCTCCGCGGCTCTCGGCGCCATGGTTGCGGCCTAGCCCACCACCCGCACGCCGATCTCCGTCCCGGCGCTGTCGTTGGTGAACGCCTCGGGCACCACCTGGGGGTAGTCGCGGGCCAGGTTCTCGGCGAGGTTCATGCCGATGCCGCTCTTGTCGATGGACAGGCGCGCCACTGGCAGGTGCTCCATCAGGCGCCGGAGGTCGGCCTCCTGCTCTGAGAATGGGACCTGGTCGTAGCGACGCAGCAGCCGGCAGACCATGCGGCGATCGCGGTCCTCGAAGAGGGCCAGCTCGGAGCGGTCGCGGGTGCGGCCCACGTCGAAGCCGGCGACGAGGCGGCCGTCGCCCACCTTGATGTCGGTGAGGTCGTCGGCGAGCACCAGCTCCTCGCTCGTGCACGGCAGGATGAGGTCGTAGGGGTAGAAGCTGTAGCTCTCGTCGACGAAGCGGCACTCGAACTCCTGCTGGAAGTCCTCGAGCGGTAGCGAGTCGAGCTGCTCGATGATCGACTGGGTGCCGAACCGGGCGACGCGCTCCTCGGTGGGCAGGTCCGGTGCTTCCCGCTGGGCCCGAGCCAGGTCGCGGCAGAAGAAGCGGCAGCTCCACCACGGCACATCGTGCCGGGTGTGGTGCGGGTAGCTGCGCAGCTCCTCGGTGGCGATTTCCCAGAAGATGCCGCGGCGACCCAGCGGCGTGCTGCATCCCGAGAGCTGGCTTCGCGAGCGCAGGATGAGCGCTGTCGAGCGGCGATAGACCTCGCGGTCGTTGACGTAGTGGGCGAGCTCGTCGAGGTAGACATCGCCTTTCTTGCCGCGCGGGGTCTTCGACGGTGCCGAGATGATCCGCGACAGCCGCTTGTGGGCGGCGTTCGACTCGAAGGCGAGCTCGGTCTTCGAGTCGACGACCAGCCCTCCGAGCCAAGCGGGCACCGTTCGTCGCTCCCCGCGAGCCGTCGCCCCGATGATGAACAGGCTCGGCCCCGTCGCAGGCGCCGAAGCTGCCAACCAACGGGGCCGACTGTAAACCGCTGGGTACGCAGTTAAACACCTCTCGGCTTCTCTCTCCCCACGGGACAGGAGAGAGAGCGGGAGAGCTGTCCCACGCGGCGCTCATCGCGCTCGCTCGGCGCTCTCTGCGAGCACGCGCGAGAGCGGCGCCGCAGCACGCGCAGCGCGCGAAACGCCCGGAGTTCTGGGCAGAAGCGGCGAAGCCCCCTCGCCTCGCTCCTTGGGGGCTTCTGTTTACCGACCCTCGCCGTTGGTTGGCGACGAGAGAAAAATGGCTCCCCGTTCCGGCGGCTGGACCAACCGTTTCTATCGGAGAGCGGGTGGATGTTCAACGTGATCTCTGCCTGAAAGTGCTGGCGGGACAGTGGGTTGCAGTCGCATGGCCGCCGCTCTTGCCGAAATGGGGAGCCCACGTCGATGCGGTTCCCCGACGCCACCGTGCTCGCGCCCCGAGTTGACTTGGGCGCCGTCGTACGCGCTCGTGACCACCATGGCCATGCGCCCCGACCAGCCACTCGAAAGCGCTCGGTTCGTGCGTGAGGAGGTCGTGGACGTCCTCGCCGAGGCGATGTGGGCGCTCCTCTGCGCCGGCCGGTGGCCGGGTGTCCGGCGCCACGGCGGTGGTCCGGCCGCAGGATCGCCCGTGGCGCGGGAGGCCGCCCAGGCGCGCCCACGGGCGCCCTGTGGCGCGACGGCCGCGACGACGCGGTGATCTCTGGCGGGTGGCCCAACTTGGGCCGACTTGGGCCCGACTTGGGCCCGACTTGGACCCGACTTGGACCCGACTTGGGACCCGGAACTTGGCGCCCGCTTGGTGCCTGACTTGGTGCCCAGGCCCGAACACGCCTCACCCGCCCGACGAGTCTCCCGGCATCGATCGCGATCAATCGTCCGGATCGCGGTGTCCGATCGCGTCCTCGTCGACCCAGTCCTCCTCCTCCCAGCTCATGCCCTTCCTGCCGGGCACCTTGCGGGTCGGCCCAGCCTTGTAGAGTCGGCACGAGAGCGGACCGTAGCAGAAGGTCTCCGTCCGGTAGCGCTTCTGGCTCGGGTTCCAGTGGTCGACGATCATCTCCACCGCCATGAGCGCGCCCCAGATGCAACTTCGGCACGAGGTGTCGTACGTGCGCGCCGCGAGCCGCCGGTGTCCGCGCTCGCGGTAGACCGGCAGCGCCGGCGCGAGGCCGTGCCACGGCGGCGGCACGCTCGGCTCTCCGGCGGTGCGAGCCAGCACGCGCAGCTTGCTCGCCTTGTAGAGCTCGGCGGTCTCGAGCCGGGGATCGGCGACGGGCTCGCCCTCGCCGCTCACCGTGTCGCCGACCTGGAAGCCGTGCTTGGCCTGTGCGGCTTCGCCGATCGCGGCCGAGACCTCGCGCGCCTCGTCGCCGACCGTCCCGCGGACGCGCAGGACGTAGCCCTGATAGGTGTGGCTCCGCTGGTCGAACGATCGCGTGAGCCGGATGCGCGGCTGCACCGAGGTGACGACGCCGCTCCATGCGATCTTGCTGCCAGTGTTGGTCACGACTCGGCCTCCTCGCCTTTCCATGGATCGCCCGGCAGCCGCGCCAGGAGCTCGTCGCGTGCGTAGCGGGCTGCGTCCTGGATGTCCCACGCCGCCCGCGGAGCGAGCAGCGGCTCGATGTCGCGCGTGAACATCCCGTCGGCGAGCATGGCCGCCAGGTTGGCCTCGAACTCGGCCCGGCTCACGCGGTGGCCGCCTTCATCCAGGTAGCGCAGGAAGCACGAGACGACGCGGTGGGGATCGACCTCCGCGGATCGGTGCGCCGTCCAGAGATCGAAGAGGTCGCGGCTCTTCTTTCGCTGATAGAGCGCGCGCAGCTTCGTCCCGAGGAGCTCGTCGAGGTGGTACGTCTTGATGGAAGCGCCGCCCGAGAACCACCGCGAGCGCACCTCATGCGTCCTCTCGAAGATGTCGAACACGGCGAAGTGCTCCCTCGAGTTGATCTCGATCTTGAGCCGCAGCGGTAGCGGCGTCGGTCCCTCGGACTGCATGCGATAGAGGAGCACGACGCGCCCCTCCTTCAGCGTGCGCCGCGGCGTACCCAGCCAGGGATCGAGGCGCGCGCGCATGGCGTCGAGCACGCTGCCGATCGGGCCGGCGGCGATCTGCACGAGGTCGATGTCCTCGGAGTAGCGAGCCGGGGGCGTCAGGTGGAGCTTGTAGAGCGCGGTGCCGCCGCGGAAGGCGAGCGCCTCTCGTGCCTCGGGCACGGCGAAGATCTCCACCAGCGCGCGGCTGAGGATGAGGTCTTGCTCGACCTGCGAGTCCTGGATCCACGGCGCCGTCTGGCGCCACTCGGTGATGAAGTCGCGGGGGATCACAGGTCTGGCTCCACCGGAACGTTCGCCAGCAGGTGCCAACGCCCATCGTGCGGCGCGCCTTCGGCGGGTGCGCTGGGCACCAGAGCCGTCGTCTCGTTCACCACGCCCGCGACGTAGTCGGCGAGCGGCTCCGTCTTGTCGCCGGCGCCCACCCGCTCGAGGAGATAGCCGAGCCGCTGTGCCCACGGAATCGGCGACAGGGGCGCCAGTGAGGCCAGGCGTTCCGGGTCCAGCTTCTCGGCAAGCTCCGAGAGAACCGTGGCGACGTTGTCGAGACCGCCCGCATGCTGTGGGTAGCCGGCGAGGTCGAACGCCGTCGCCTCGGCCGTCGAGACCGCGAGGTGTCCTCGCGGAGTGTTGAAGCGAGCCGTCGGCACTTCGGCGACGTTGCGTCGGGCGACGAACGAGACGCGGACGTCGCCGCAGGCAATCGGGGGGCGGTTCTTCGCCACGATCACCTGGAACACCTGCGGTTGCTGGTGCGCCGCGCCGTGGTAGCGACCGGCCGTGAGGAGCGCCGCGTAATAATCGAGGCCGAGGTGCTCCATGAGCTGGGGCACGAACTGGTCGGCGGGCAGGCAGCCGAGCCGCCGGTACTCGGGCGGGACGATCACGTGAAAGCCGCGGTGGGGCGTGGCGACGACGCCCTTCTTCTGGAGTCGGCGCAGCGCGGCGCGCGCCGCGATCACCGACGACCCGACGCGCGCGGCCATCTCGTCCGTCGTGAAGTGGTACTGTCCGCGGGACGCTAGGTCGTCGATGAGGTCCGCAGCCGGCATGGGTCGCACCTCTCCAGGAATCACACGGGAAAGATAACGCCGCGCGTCGTCTTTGTCGAGTGATTCCTGCGGCATGTCCCCCGGGCGCCCGCCCACCCGGGTGGCCTGAGAGACACGCCAGGGGGCGCGCTTTCCTTGCATGTGCCGCCGGGCCGAGCCTTCATGGATCTGCGGAGCCCCCGATGCTCATCTGTGCCGCCGGCGACATCCATGGCGTGCATCGCAGGGGCTGACGAGCGCGCGTGGACGTGCATGATCCCCCCGTGAAGGTCAGCACGCCCAAGCCGGACCTCTCTGTCCTGACGATCGGCCACAGCAACCACCCGATCGAGAGGTTCCTCGGGCTCCTGCGCCGGCACGGTGTCGAGGTGCTCGTCGACGCGCGGCGAGAAGGACCATTCGATCATTCTCGATGCTGAGCGGTGCCCACTCCGTTGCCTTCGCATCGTCGAGGAAGAACACGACCGGAACCGCCTCGTTGCTGATTCGCCGAAGCCTCACAGGATGATGCTCTCCGAGGGCGTGCAGCAACTCGACCAGTTCCCGCATCCGCTCCGTGAGGTCACCATCGGAGCATGCAACGGCGTGGTCGTCGCGGACGGAGACGTCGCCGGGGAACCTGCCCAGCATGTTGTGCACCGCTTCAAACTGGAGAAGGCGTCTCGCTTCGTTGCCGCGAAGCCCTGGCAACCGCTCAAACTCGCGAGCGCCGGAAACGAGGCTGCGAAAGCGGTGATACTCGTCACGGCCGAGTACCAAGGCGCCCCTGGTTCGGATGTATGCGGGGGGTGCGTGCTCGGTCGCCTCGTTCTCGTCATCGAGCATCGCCGAGAAATCAGGGAGGAGCACGGCGAACTCACCGGCACGCCGTGCCACGAGCCAATTGCCGGGCTCGCAGCCCTCGATGCCGCAAGCCTCGCACACGAGAGGTTGGAATGCCTCCGCGTCCCAGCTCGTCAGGTTGAGCGCATTCGCGAACAGCACGTCATCGACGACGAGCTGAGTGACCCGCGGCCGTCCCTGCTCGGACGACGTAAAGTCGAGGGTTGCTGCACGCGTCGAGATTGTGGTCGGCATCCACACGGCGAGCCCTCTTCAGAGCCTCGGGTCGACAGGCTCGCTCTCCAACGCCAGAACGCCGAACACGCACTCGTGTACGCGGTAGAGCGGCTCCTTCTCCACAAATCGGTGCAACGCCTCCAGTCCGAGCGCGAACTCGCGGAGCGCCAAGGACCGTTTTGGTCCAAGGCCTCGTGCGCGAAGTCGCTCGAGGTGTTCTTCGAGGGTGTACTCAGGGCCGTAGATGATGCGCAGGTACTCCCTGCCACGGCACTTCACAGCGGGCTGAACCAGGCCCTTCTTGCCGCGCATGAGCCACTCGATCGGCTTCACGACCATGCCCTCGCCACCGCCTTCGGTGAGCTCCTCCCACCAAGCAATGCCGTCGGCTTGGCTCTCCGTGCTCGTGAGATCGACGACCCTGAATGCCGTCCTGTGGAGGAGTTGCCCGTCCGCTTCGCAGAGTTCCGCAAGCGTATTCATGTGCCAGACATGATCACGGTCGGCGTGCACGCCGCCCTCTGATGCGAGGAGGTGAAACGGCGCAAACTTGAGGTCGTCGATGCTCGCGACGGGCCAGCAATAGCGCCGGTAGGCCTGCGTGTACTGCTCGACGCACTCCTGTCGGGCCGAGTAGCGGTCAACGAGACCGTTCATCTCGACCGAGCGGGATGCTGCGAGCTGAAGCGCGGCCAGAGCGGCGGTCATGCTGGCGCGTGACGCGGCGCCCACGGGTGCATACTGGGAGCGCAGCAGTTCCTGAGCCTTGGCGGACCACGGCATGAGCTCGGCGTCGAGGCAGAACCAGTCCGACTCGAACTTCTTCCAGAAATCGGCCTTCGTCAGTGCTGCCTGGAGACGCTCGAGGAAGCTCGTCTCAAGCGCGGGGTCGTCAAAGAACGGCCGCCCCGTGCGGGTGTAGAGAGCTCCGATGCCGTGACCTCGGATGCCAAAGCGTCTGCCAGCAGAGACCTCATCCCGACAGACGACGGCGACTGCCCGGGAGCCCATGTGCTTCTCCTGGCACACCACCTTCGGAACACCGTTGGCGCGGAAGTACTGGAAGCTCTCCTCGGGATGCTCGAGAGTGGGCCCGTCCTTCCGAGTGTCCGAGGGCGACATTGTGGGCGGCAGGTAGATCAGCCAGCGAGGATCGGTCGCGAAACGGCTCATGATCTCCAGCGCCGCCGCCGCGTTTTCTTCTCGCACCGTCACCGTCCCGCGAATGCGCGTGGAGACGATGCGCTTCCCCTGGACGTCCCCAATGTCGAGGACGTCGTTGTAGGGGCGCTCCGCCGCCTCCGTGGAGGCCCCATCGAGCGGCTTCACCGGCTCGTAGTACATCTTGGCGGCAGGGACGGAGACCAATTCGTTCTCGGGGTAGCGCAGTGCCGTCAGCGAACCACCGAAAACGCACCCCGTGTCGATGCAGATGGTCTTGTTCAGCCACTCCGCGCTCGGCACCGGCGTGTGGCCGTACACGACACGCGCGCGTCCCCGGTAGTCGGCCGCCCAGTTGTATCGAACGGGGAGGCCGTACTCGTCCGTTTCTCCCGTGCTCTCGCCGTAGAGTGCGAACTCTCGCACGCGTGCCGAAGCGCGCCCCTGGAAGGGCTCTTTCATTCCGGCGTGCGCAACCACCAGCTTGCCGTCGTCCAGAACGTAGTGGCTCACGAGCCCATCGATGAAGGTCTTCACCTCGTCGATGAACTCAGCCGGCTCGCGCTCGAGCTGTTCCATGGTCTCCGCGAGCCCGTGGGTGAGCCGCACGTCGCGACCATCCAGCTTTCTCTTCAGCTTGATATCGTGATTGCCTGGAA
The DNA here is from genome assembly GCA_023418705.1 of Pseudomonadota bacterium. Taxonomy (GTDB): domain Bacteria; phylum Myxococcota_A; class Polyangia; order Polyangiales; family Polyangiaceae; genus JAEZYZ01. The sequence continues at coordinate 25,285 of JAEZYZ010000132.1, forward strand.
CGCAGAGAGCCGTCCCTTCGCGAACCATCGCCATCACCAGCCGCAGCACGGCGGGAGACTTGGGGCCGCGATCCACGAGATCGCCGACGAAGAACGCTCGCCGTCCTCCAGGGTGCCGCGCCATCGGTGCAGCTTCGTCGTCTTGGACCTCGTACCCGAGTTCGCGCAGAAGGGTGACGGCTTCGTCGAAGCACCCGTGAACGTCGCCAATGATGTCGAACGGCCCCGTCTCGTGGCGCTTGTTGTTCCAGAGCGGGTTGCGAACCACCTCGGCGGCCGCGACTTCCTCGGGCGAGTTGAGGACAGCGATGTACCGGAAGCCTTCCCGCTTGAGGGACCGCAGCGCCTTTCGCAGTTGCTGAGACTGTTGCCGCGTCACGTGCGGCCCGAACTGACGGTCAGCGCGGTCCTGGTTTCGCTCGTGGCACAGCTTCGCCGGGAGGTTCAGGACGATGGCAACGGGCAGCACGTCATGCTCGCGTGCCAGCTTCACGATCGGCTTGCGCGCCTCTGCCTGAACGTTGGTGGCGTCGATCACGGTCAAGCGCCCCGCAGCCAGCCGCTTCGCAGCGATGTAGTGCAGGACGTCGAACGCGTCGTTGGTTGCGCTCTGGTCGTTTTCGTCGTCGGAGACCAGGCCGCGGCAGTAGTCGGATGAAAGGACCTCGGTCGGCTTGAAATGCGTTCGTGCGAAGGTCGACTTCCCGCTCCCGGACGTGCCGACGAGCGCAACGAGCGACAGCTCTGGCAGTTCGATCTTCATCGCTGAAACACCGCCATCTGCGTCGGAGGCCCGACCTCAGCGTCCTCGGTCCCGATCGGCAAGTACCTGACGGCGTACCCTTGACGGTCGGCTACCTCGGCGCACCAAGACTGAAACTCCTGACGCGTCCACTCGAACCGGTGGTCCCTATGCCGCAGCCGTCCCGCAGGAAGGGACTCGAAGCGTACGTTGTATTCGACGTTTGGCGTCGTGACGACCACGGTAGGAGGCTTCGCGAACTCGAAGAGAACTCGTTCGAGGGCGCCGAGGCGAGAGACGTCAACATGCTCGATGACCTCGATGGCGCACGCCGCATCGCAGTCCGCAAATCGGCCGTCCCGATAGGTCAGCGACCCCTGGAAGAGCTCGACCTTCTTGCGCCGCATCTCCGGCATGCGGTCGAGCTTGAGTCGGTCGCGAGCCCGTTCGAGTGATCGCATCGAGACATCAACGCCCACGACCTTCGTGATCGGCTGCTCCTTGAGAAGGGCTCCGACGAGCTTGCCCTCACCGCAGCCGAGATCCAGGACGCGGGTTGCTTCCGACTCCCTGAGTACTGCGAGGACAGCGCCAAGGCGCTGGTCGTTCAGGCTGATCGGACGTTCGAGCGCTTCTTCTTCCTGTTCCTTCTCGACTTCGTGCTGCTCAGGTTCTGGGTCGTCGCCCGCCATGAGTCGCTCGAGTGCGTCGCGAAACAGGCTCCGGCGATGCTTCAGGTAGCGGAGTGTGATCTGTTCGCGCATCGGATGCGCCCTCAGCCAGTCCCCACCCTTTTCGAGCAGCTTCTCGACCTCGTCGTCACCGACCCAGTAGTGCTTCTGGTTGTCGAGCACCGGGATGAGCACGTAAAGATGGGTGAGCAGATCAGCGAGACGAACCTCGGCACGCAGCCGCAGTTCGAAGCAGTTGCCTTCGCCCCATTCCGGGAACGCCTCGTCGAGAGGAATGCGCGTCGCTTCTACGTCGTAGCCGAGAGGCGCGAACAATCCGCGAAGAAACTGCTCACCACCACGACTCGGCACCGCGGACAAGCGCACGTCGAAGGGGAGCGGGGCATCCGCCAGCTCTTGCCGTTCCTTCGAGACACCCTTCATCGCCGAGCCGAAGACCTGAGCGATGGCCACGCTCAGGAATGACGAGGCGGCGTATGGTCGATCGTTGACGTAGTGGGCCAGGGTGCCTTCGGAGTCTTGTCCCCATCGGCGGCCTCGAACGAGGCCCACCGGGTCGAAGTCCAGCAGGAGCGCTGCCGTGCATCGCTCTTCGGTCGCCTCCGGATAGAAGACGTGAGCCTTACCGTAGGCGAGCGAAAACGTCTGGCACTTGTCGGGGTGCTTAGCGAGAAGGTAGCCCAGCTCGGTCGCAGGGCGATGTGTGGTCCCGATCGTAAGCAGCATCGCCGACACCATCCATGGCGGCGCTTTCGTACCACATTTGGCGACGGAAAGAAAACGAGCAATTACGACGAGATCAGCTTCGGGCCCCGCGACCTGGACCGCGCGACGGCACTCGTGGCAGGTTCGAGCGCGACGCATGCTGAGTGATCGTCATACGCGGCAGCTCCTCAACGACCTCTGTGTCGAGCTCGGGTTCTGCCTTCCCCGGGCAGACGTGGAGCGCCTAGCCGCCGCGCCTCCCACGGACGTGCTCGCGTTCACCGACGCCGTCTTCTCCGCTGAGGGACTCTCCCCGCAGACGGCTGACCGCCATCTCTATCGGCAGGTCCGCGACATGGTGGCGGCGGCGTTTCGTAGGAGCGACGCTGACGGGTAAGCAATGGGGGCGGGAGCACGGCGGTCGAACCGTTGCAGATCGTGCAAGGGTTCGCTGGGACCGCCCGCCGACCGCCGACTCTGAGGTTCACAGCCCTGCTAACCTCAGAGCCGTTTTGATTGGCAACCACCACATGGCAGCGCCCAGCCATTTCCGGCCCGTGCTCTGAGCCCCGCGCGCACCGACGACAACGCGAGCGACATCAACGACGTCCGCGCTGTGAAGCAGCGGGTGGGGAGTTGGCAACGGGCCGAGCTGTAAAGCTCAGAGCCGCGACCTGTTAAACGCGGCCCTCAGAGCTCTGCCCGACTCTGAGCCCCAGACGCGGCTCTCGAAGGCCGCGATCAGCACGTCGCCGACGACATCGTGCTCTGAGCATCGCGCTCGCTCAAGCGCCACGCGATCACCGAGATGCCGCAAGACCCCGCGGAACAACGGGAAAAAGAAGAGGGCCTCGCCGGTCATCCCGATGAGGCCCTCTGTTTACCTGGCGCCCAAGGTGGTTCGCCTTGGGCAAAAACGGCTCCGGTCTTGCGAGCTTACTGCCTACCACGCCGCAAGAGCAGCTCGCAAGGCGAGGAAATCATGGGATCCCGCGGGGTTGGGTGCGGCCGGCGTGAGCAGGTGGAGGCCGTCCACGGGACGACCCGACTCGGGGCCGTGTCGGGGGCGTGGTGGCGTGAAGAGCCGGGGTTGGGGGCTGGGGCCGGCTGGCCGAAGGCCGGGCACGCGTCGGCCGCCACCGGCGCCCGTTGATCGCTTCTCAACAGTTCGGCCCGCCGCTGGCGTCGATCATGTACTGCTGCCGCGGGCTTCGAGGCTTTGTAGGGACGGTCATCTCGGGCTGCCACAGCGCAAGTGTTACAGTCGGCCGTGCCTGATCTCGCACGAGAGCACGCTGTTCGAGCAGCCGCCATGGCTTTCCTGGACCAGCGAGTCGTTGCAAACGGCGGGGTGGTCGGCTTCGAGGACGTTGCCAACTTCCAGTTCGAAGGTGTCCGCACGCCCCTCCTTGATCGACAGCGAGGCATCCGGAAGCCCAAGGGGCTTCACGCTGCGCTTTCCATCCGAACCGTGTACGCCGCGCGTCCGGACGAACGGCCATATGCTGACGAGGAGGGACGCGACGGGCTCCTCCGCTACAAGTGGCGCGGCACTGACCCGCAGCATGCCGAAAACCGGGCTCTGCGAGCGGCGTGCGACCAGCAACTTCCGCTGATCTGGTTCTTCGGGATAGCCCCTGGTATCTACGAACCTGTCTTTCCCGTGTGGCTCCTCAGAGAAGAACCAGAATCGCAGCAGTTCGTGGTAGCGGTCGCCGAGGAGCAACGTCAAGCCACTGCTGTGGCCCCCTCACCAGCCGAGCGTCGATACCACCAGAGGGTTGTCTTCGAGAGAGTCCATCAACGCCTATTCAGGTCACGCGTACTCCTCGCATACGGGACGCGCTGCGGTGTGTGCCGGCTCCGGCACGCCGAACTCCTCGACGCAGCTCACATCATCGAAGACTCGCGCGGAGGTGAGCCGATAGTGCCGAATGGTATAGCCATGTGCAAACTGCACCACGCCGCCTACGATGCCAATCTCCTCGGCGTCTCGCCGGACTACGAGATTCGCATTGCTACCGATCTCCTTGCTGAAAACGACGGCCCAACGCTGCGGCATTCGTTGCAGGGAGTCGACCGTTCTCGTCTGACTATCCCGCGAAGTCGTGTCGCGCACCCAAACCGGGATCTCCTCGCCGAACGATACGAGCGCTTCCTGAGCGCCGTCTGAACATCGGACATCGGTTTTCTGGTGTTTCTTACAACTCGAATACACGGATCACTTTGGGGTCCTTCGGGCCCGATCGGGAGTAACGCGGCCCTTCCTCTGCGCACTGGAGTGTTTCGTCTCGGAGGTCGACAAGGTATCTGCGCTCTTCGTCACTGGTGGCATTGATCCTGTCGACCCGCCACACGCGCCAACATGGTGACTCGGCGACTGCCTGTCCTCGGACGATTTTCTCGATTTTCGCGCAAACGACACCGGCCTCCTGCTCGATCTCGTGTTCCCAAAAGCGAAGGACCGTCCATCCTTTTTCTTCCAACATGAGCGTCTGACGACGATCACGGTCGATGTTTGCGACGAGCTTTTCCGCCCAGAAATCGTGCCGCGTCCTTGGACGGACATAGTGCTTTGGACAGCCATGCCAGAAGCACCCATCGATGAAGACCGCGCAGCGCGCTCCGAGAAACACGATATCGGGACGGCCAACCGGTGTCTTGGCGTGTATGCGGTATCGAAGCCCTCGCGCCCAGAGCATCGCGCGCAGACACTTCTCTGGCGACGTATGCTTGCCTTTGATACGAGCCATCTGCTCGGAACGCGACATCCCCATCGTCAACCCCGGTAGAGCTGTAGGGACCTTGCTCTCCGCAGACGGAGTCCGCCATCCGGTGGCATTTCATGGAAGTTCCGAGGTTGCAGTCTGGCGCCGTGGTAGATCGTGGGCTCTGTCGGCATGAGATCGAACAGGAAGACGTGGTCGCCTACGCCAAGATCCGCCACACCCCTCGTAACGTCGACACCTTCGATGCGTACCGACCTGCCGGCGCCGTCGACGATCTCCATGGTCGCGACCGCCGCACCGATCTCAATGTTTCTGATCGTTCCCCACGAGTCCAACGGCAAGGGCCGCGGCGAGTCGCCGCCGTTGTGCCACCATTTCGGCACCTGCGCGAGATAGGCGGAACAGGTCGGCCGAAGGCGGCAGCCTCTACACCATGTCCCTGGGCGTGCCAGCTCCTGCGCCGCCCGATCGTCGCCAGGACGAAACTCCTCCAGCACGGCATGCAGCATCTCGGCGCACTCCTGCCTGGTATCCTCCGTCCAGGTCACGTGGATGCGCTCGCCGCCCTCGATGTAGAGCCGCACTCGAGCGCGGTCGATCACGTTCTCGACCGCCAGTCCGTACAATCTGACCTGAAGGGCATGGCTAATGAGCGGCCTCTCCTCGTCATCCACGATTGTCCCGCTCTTGAAGTCCGAGATCTCGAACACGCCATCGGCTGTCCGCTTGATGTGATCGGCACGCCCACGCAACCGCAAGGCAGGACAGACGACCCATGCTTCCGGACCCACGTCCACTCTCGCAACGTCTTGGTCCTCTCGGCGTTCATCATCCTTCGCCGTGGCGCTCGTCATGATTCGGAGGTCGGCTGGTGCCTCGCCCGTTGGTTCGACATCGAGACGATCAGCCCAGCGTTTCAGCGCGAAGAACCTGCTATTCCATCTTGTACGTCCGACGGTCGCAGCGAGTGGCACCAAACGCTCCGTTCGAGGATCGGACAAGAGCATCGAATCCATTTGCTTGCTCGCGCGTGCCAGCAACTCCACGCACGCATTGTTCCTGTCGGCTGCCGTGCCCCATCGTCCCAGCAGCAGCTGCTCCCTGACGTGGTGGAGCAGGGTCCCGAGCAGCAAGCGAGGACTACGGGGGAGTGCTCCTGGAACGGTATCCGCGTTGGCAAACACCTTGAGTGGACACCGATCGAGATCTCGAAAGAGCGAGGGCGACAAGTACGTCGGCAGCGCCACCCTCGAGACCGTGGCGGGCAAGGTCGCGACGGTCATTCACGTCTCCGGAGGCCCTCGCGGATTCTCTCCCTGACGAATACCTGTCGCCGCGCCAGATTGAATGTATCCCAGCAGAGCGGCTCACCATGCTCGATCGCGGCGTTCCGCGCCCGGGCCAGAATCGAGTCCTCCAACTCATCGCGCCAGTCCCACAACGGATGCGCGACAAGGATCCAGGGGCTTAGCCGAGACTTCCGGAGTCGAACGCGGAATGCCGGTACGCCATCGAAGCTCTCCGGAGCGCCGCCATCGAACCGGTGAGCCATCTGCTCTGCGAACCTCGCTGCGAGGGCCGGCCAACGTTCGAGCTCCGGGCCGACGAAGTTGCCGTCGAGACCGCACAGGTAAGAGGGATCGACCAGCGCCCTCAGGAACGAGAGCCCGAGTTGCCAATCGAGCAGCGCATGGAACGGTTGGTTTCCGTATCGTCTAAGGCATTTGTAGCAAGACGTGCTACAGCCATGGTCAGGGCTCAGGAATTCCTGCAGTGGATAGTGGTCCCGCTCGTTGAGCATCGATTCGATGTAGACAGCGATGCGCGGCAGGCCCCTGTCGTCCTCCGTCGCGAGGTACTCGCAGAATCCAGCTCCGTTCACCAGGTTGTCGGTGATATGGAGCAGCGGCCGCGGATCGGCTTTTCCATGGATCCGCGGCTCGAGCACGTCGAATTCCTCCGGATCGATGTCCAGCTCCAGGGAAGCCCGGTTTACGATCAGGTAGCTTGCTGAAATCGCCGCTGCTCGGACTCCAAGCCACCGCGTAACCGCGTGAAGCTCTTCCTCGTCGTCGGGGATGGAGTCGAGTCGACCAGGTAGCCTATGCAATGCAAGGCTCGACCGCTGGGTCCCCGGGCTCAAGTAGAGCGCGTCGGTAATCTTGGGTGCGGCCAACCAAATGCGTTCCGGAGGCCCGTCGGGCTGAAACGTATTGGCCACCCGCGCAGCGAGGCTTCCTTGCGTACTGATGTGCTGCAAAGGCAGCTCCAGATTCTGCCGCCGATACGGCTTCACCTCCGAACCGGGCCGGATCTCGAAACCGCGCTCCCCATTATCAAGCTGTGGACCTCGGTTGAGTCGGAACGTTCGACTGAGGTGGTGCGCGATCGAGATATCCCACCCTCCATCGGGGCCGAAGCCGGTCGCGTTGGTGAATCCAAGTGTACGACCCTCGGCCTGGATCGATCGGTGGCGGACGCCGGAGTCGACCTCCTCCTCGCGCGTGCGCGGGTATCCTGGAAGATCGGTTCGGAAGGCGTTCGGAACGCGACATTCCTTGGCTTGCTCGGGGTGCAGCTTACTCCCGCAAGCGATGCATTCCTCGGGAACCACACCTGGAGTGACCTCCGTCCAGGCGCGACACGTCCCACATTCAAGAAGCATGAAGGGGTTCGCGAAAGCGGAGCGCTGGTACGCCTTGAGAGTCTGATCGCCACGTCCCGGGAGCGGCTCGGCCAGGTCTGGCGTGAATCCAACCGCCAGGTGCTCGCGCTTGTCGATTACGACAGTCGAGCCTGGCGCGAACTCGTATATGGCGAGATCGAGATCGCGATCCACTGTACTCCAAACGGTGCGTTCGCCATCGGGCCGCAGGCGGAGATACAGCTCGCGTACCCTGGTCGGCATGCCATACATCGGCAGGTGCCCCGCCTCGGAGAGGCTGTGTGCGAGACCATCCTGGCGGGCATCGACCACCACCGAATCGATCTCGTCCATGATTTCTTGCGGATCTGGGTTGAGTTCGACTTCCGTCGCGCCGGTACCCAAGACGGAGCAGAGCGCCGCGGCCTTCTCTCGGCACGCGCCGATTGAGGTCGCGGCGCGTGTCCGCCAGTCGACTCCGTCCGCCATCGGCAGGAACGACGTTGGGAGGTACTCCCCGTGGATATCGGGCGGCGACATCAGGTCGCCAGGATAGATTCGACCTTCGCGCCGCACCTCTTCCCGCAGGTCACGGAACGCCTCCCACATCCACCCCTTCCTGAGGAAGCGCTCGGCGATATTGCTCATCCGCTTCGTCAGGAACGGCGTTGGGGGGATGTCTCCCGTCATCTTCTTCGCCTGCCTGAAGTAGAACAGGTCGTGGCTCTTGGTACGGCAGATCGTAAGAGCCATGGAGAATGCCTGGCCACGCCGCCCGGCTCGACCAACTCGCTGCTGGTAGTTGAATCTCTGCGGCGGCATGTTGGCCTGCATGACGACCTGCAGCGGTCCGATGTCGATGCCGACCTCCATGGTCGTCGTCACCGTCAACAGATCGATCTCTTCCTTTCGCTTGAGCAGGGGATCGGGTGGATTGAGGACCAGCCCCATATCCTCAGCGTCATCCTCTGGCGTCGCCTCGATCGATGACAACCTCGGAAGGAAGATGCCCTTGAACTCGCGCTGCCGGCGTGCCGGGTCCTCCGTCTGCCCGGTCAGTTCCTCGCAGTGGAGCCTAAAGGAGGCATCGTCAGTCGCAACGGCACCGTCCTGAAGAGAGCGATAGACTCGTCTTGCGAGGAAGCTGCGAGCGTGAAGCGACGCCACCGATTCTTTGGTGCCCGAGTCCCAGTCCATGGGCTTGAAGCAACGCGTACATACTCCAGCTCCCCGATGCAGATGGATCCGACCGCAGTTTCCACACCGAACGTAGACGTCTTCAGGCTCTACCAGCCGGAAGCGAACGCGTTCCATGCGGATGACCCCATCCTGGTGACCGCATCGCTCGAGATCCTCGAGGGCTTCCCGGATCGCTGCCTCCGGATCCGCAGGCCAGGCACTCTCGGCGAAGCGACGAACTCGCGCCGCGGTCACCTCTCCGGGACTATTCCACGGGGGATGTGGCTCGTCGGATGGTCGGTAAGGCGTAGGCCAGTAGCGATATGAATCGGCGACTACGCGTATGAACGCTGCCAATTCGTATGCACGGGCTTCCGTTCTGCGGGCGCCTTCTAGATCGGAGCCGCGGACAGCGACGTAGCCCAAGCCTGCCTCCTCGAAAGAGAAGTACGTCTTGCTGAATACGACGTCGGTCAGCAGACGCTGCAGTGCGGACACGACATGTTCTCGAGCGACGTGGATCGCGACTTGGTGATCGTCGTCGTCCGCCCAGTAGACGGTACCGTCCGCGTCCTCGATCCGAAATAGCCGATTCCAGGGGAACCTGATGTTCGTCCCACTCTCGGTGCCGAGCGCGCGCTCCTGTCCCGCTTCGTCGAATGGATGGACGCCGAGTCGGACCATGCGTTCCAGGAACGCTTTTACCGGTCGGGACGTCCCGGCGACGTCCAGGCGTCCTTCGAGCACCTCGCTGAGTGCAACCGTCGGGTCGGCGTGGCGCTTGTGTTCCTCCTCGAGCGCGCGAATGTGGTCCTCGGCCATCTTCCGAAATGTGGCCGGCGTGGAGGCGAGCGCCGCCTTCGCCTCCTCGAGTTTCGCCAGCGAACTCTCTGGGTTCTTCAGGCTCGTCTGCGCTCGAAGCGTCGCAAACAAGATCTCGCGACGGATATCCTGATGGTGGAAACGCTCGATGGACAAGGCTGCTTTGGCGGCATCCTGGCGGCTGTCGGAGAAAGAGACGAGCTTCGGAGGCTCTGCTCGGTTCGACACCCGTTGCGCGTCGAACAGCTCTGTCGCCAAAAGCTGCGTGGTCTTCGCGAAGCCGGCCCGGAAATTCCGCACCGGAGACAGGCGGTGCTCCTTGCTCCTTCCAGAATAGGTTGTTCCGCACTTTGGGCAGGCGTAGGGAACGTGCGTCCCCGGCGTGGTCGCCGTTCGCTTGTGGTGGTCCGTCTGATCGGAGCGAGCATAATACCAACCGGGAAGCAGGTCGGATCCGGCCGGGTCGGGCGCCTTGTCGGCACGAATCACTCCCCCTGATGGCCGCTCGAGGTAAGCGCGGATCCAGGTTCCCGCGTCGTGGGAATCGGTGATCGAATCGCGCGCCCACGAGCCAGGCCAGAACAGGCCGTAGAGCGACCACGAGAGTTCTTCGAACCGCTGGGAAACCGACTGATCCGGCAGCCCCTCGAGATAGGGCTCCTGAGGCAGGACTTCCGCGACGTACTTGCTTGCCCTGCCGATCTGCGCGCGCATGCCTCCGAAGAAGATCTCGCCGCAGCACTCGCAGTAGACGAGCTCGTAGATGCGGTGTTCCTCGACCCCGTCTTCCTTCGGTACCGCGATCTGATCGGCCTGGTCGATTGACAAGACGCCCACTTCGACGTTTCGAAGGTTGGCGTTCAACACGGGAGAACCTACGCCGCGGACCGCCGGTGCGTAGAGGCCCTCGATGCTCCGAAAAAACGTGTGCAGCCGAAAGGACTCCGGGGTGTCGACGTATCCATCGACATACTCCTTCAACCCATCTCCACAGCCCCGGACGAAGAGGATGCCCCGAACCGCCTCCAGGCGCGCCAGGTCGTCCTCGGCTACGTCACCGAAGAGCTTCTGTGCGAGTTCGCCAATGGGGAGGGCCCTGGAGCGGGTCTGTCCCGATGCGGCATCGAACTCGCGACACGCCCACGCGATTCGTGCGGCGGCTTCTTCGATCGACCGCGCGATCCTGGTCCGCAGTGGCGCCTGAGCGACGCCAAGTGCATCGGCTACGTCGGTCCATGCATTCGCCAGCGCCACGTCGGCATCGGGGCTCCTGGCGAAGAGAGGTATAGCCCGTGGGAGATCGACGTCCAGTGGGTCTGGAGGTGTGTGGACCTCCAGCAGACGCAGGAACGGAGCCGATGGCAGCGCGAGCGGGGCTTCGCTCTCGTATTTCGGAGGACGCTCGGTGCCGGGTACGATCGAAGCGAGCCAGGCTGCCTTGCCTGCATCCTCCGATAACTCCTCGGCGAGCCCCAACGGGCCGAACATGTCCCACAGGTACTTCGCACTCTTGTCCGCTTCCTCGTCAGGCGTCGCCGGGAGGGACGCGCTTGAAGCGAGGATGCGGATTTTCTGGCGCTGCTCTTCCGTCGCGGTGAGTCCTAACCGGTGAAGCAGCAGCCTGATCAGATACGCTACTTCGGTTCCGGCAGCGCCTCGTTGAAGGTGCAACTCGTCCAGGACCAAATAGAAGTACGCATCTCGGTTCTGGAGCCACTCCCTCGTCTTGGCGAAGATTGGCTCCTCGACCTCGCGATTGAGCATTGCGCTCAACATGCTCACGTTGGTGATGAGGATGTCGGGAGGGCAAACCTGCATGTCCCATCGGTTCGTCATCTCTCCACCGTCGATGGACGGGAAGATGAACGGTGACTCGTCGGCTGCCTCCGCGGATGGAGCAAGGTCGGCATCGCGCTCCGCCAACGCGCAATCGCGCAGCGCCTGCACCTCGTCGTCGGAGGGATCTCGCCCTACCCAGAGTCGGAAGTCTCGGTGGAGCCCCTCCTCGCTACGCCTTCCTGCACTTCTCGCGAGCTCCACGAAGGTCGCTGGCTCGAACGCTCCTTGCGGGACTCCTTGTGCGCGCAGGCGCTCGTCAAGCGATCGACCGGATTGATGATCGATTGCATGAAGGCGAGCTTGTATCTGACCGCGTTCCAAACCGACCTGGTAGTCGAACAACTCCTCGAGCTTCCGCTGGCGTCGCTCGGTTTCGGTAGTCCGCACGTCTGCGAGGTCGACACGTCCGGTGATCGGATGCGCATGCTTGTGGTCGGGGAAGTACACGTCGCCTGAGACGTTTCTCTTCGGGGTCGAGAGGAGGGATCGAAAACCAGGGTGGTCATGGTGCCCCGTGACAGGCGTCGCCCCTGTATAACGTCCGAAGAAGATGCGGTTGCCCGAGAAGTGCTCGTCCATCACGGCCCGGGCTTCTCGCGAATCGAGAGCCTTTCTCATGCGAACCAGCTGATCCTCGACGAGGGCGTTCATCGGGTAGAGGACGAGCGCACGCACCGCCGCTACGCGCCGTTCGCCGTGCCGATGAGGCACGAAAGGCGTGCGCAGTGGCTCCCCTTGCGTAGGCCGACGGTCTTGGGGAATCGCCGAATACCGGACGACGGTACGGCCCTTCTTGTCCTGCTTGCGGAAGGGCCTACCGTCGTCGTCGTGCCACCATCGATTCTTCAGGAAGCCTTCCGCCGGGGCCTCCCAGCTCACGGCCTCCTGGGCGATTCGCGCCAAGAGCGGCAGGAGGAAGGCTTCGGTCTTTCCGGAACCCGTTCCGGAAGTGACTACGCCGGGCGTTCCGCCTCGGATGCCGCGAGCGAGCATCTGCACCTGATGTTCGTATGGTGGGTACCTCCCTTCGCGCTTCAGCGGAATTCCCGTAGTCGATGACCGCAGTCGCGATGGGAACAGCCCTGCCAGCACCAGTTCGACAAAGCCCCTACGCTGAACCTCGGAGAAGCCCTCCAGGAGTTCCTCGTCGAAGTAGATGTCGTCGAACGTCCTGAAGCGTCCATCGATTCGGTCCCACTCGTACCGAGGGATAGGCTCGACCAGCGGCTCGGCGCACAGCGTTCCCGGTGTCCTAAGCAAAGCGCGCCGTTCCTCTGCGAGATTCGTATCGCCGATCCGGAAAGCCGTATCGAGATAGCTGATGTACAACTCGCGGATTCGTTCGAAATTGCCTATCGGATCTTGCATGTCAGTCTTCCTTCGAAGCGTGCTCGCCTACCCACCCTCGAGGAAGCAGCGTCCGCACCAGGCCGTACACTCGACGACCGAAGGGATATCGATACCCGGTTACCTGCTGATTGCCGTCGAGTATCGGTCCAGGCAGGCCCACTCCCACGACGCTGCACAATCTTCCGATGGCCAAGGGCAGGTGCATCGGCGAGCGACCCGACGACGCGATTGCTCCGTCGGCCGATGCGTCAAACGGCGTGCTCTCGAGGAGTTCCGCCGCGCGCAGTAGGGCCCAGCTTCTCAGGTGGGACCACGCCATCGCCTCCCCATCGACAAGAACGACGTAGATGGAGCAGCGCTGCGGATGGCGTCGGCGTTCGACAGATACGAGGTCGACGGCCTCTCTTGTAGGCTGGAGGCGGAACAACATGTCGCGCCAATCCCACTTCGCATCGAACCGATAGGCATCTGGTGGCGGACCGTGGACCAGTCCGCCGAAGTCCTCGCGGATCTTCAGGTGGCCTGGAGGCTGCTGCGGCGCCGGCCACCACAACCATTGCGGCGGCGCGAGTCCGATTTGGTCCGAAACCTCCTCGACATCTTGCGCTTCCAGACCCACCAGGCGCGGCAGTGCCGGCTGAAATGGCGTGCTCGCAAGGGTCCACCGGATCGCTGGTCCGGCCAGCCCATGGATGGCAGCGAGAACATCATTCCCGGCCAGCCCAATGAGGCGTGCCTCCACAGCTGGCCCCCTGCGCACCATGACGAATCGAGGTGCGCGTGGCACGACCAGGGTCTCGCTTCGATCCTGTCGTCGAAGTAGATCGACGACACCCGCATCTGCCCACGCCCGAATGACCTGCTGCCAAAGTAGGAAGTCGTGCTTCCGCGTGAGTCCAGCGACAAGCTCCTGGACCTCTCGAAGTCGGATGCCGCTGCGGGACAAGGCCAGCGCCGCCATGACCTCCACCGCCTGCATCGCAGGTTCTGTCGAGTTGACTCCATTCGCCATGTCGGATTCAAAGCACGACCCTATATCTGCCGGGGGACACACCCGGCGTTCGCGAGGAGCCGACTGCCGGGAAGCTCGTCGGCGATAGTGGGCCAGGATTCCCTGCAGCCGTGGCTCGGCGTCGAGGCGAAGGTAACCAGCATTCGTTCGCGCCGTAATGCGCGCGCCGGCACCTCGGAAGGCATACGACCAAACCCTTCGGTCTCCCTTGTCCGCCGATTCGCCCCCGTCCGGCAGTATTGGGCGCTCGAGGTCGCCCACGTACACCAGGTCGTGGGGGTTCTTCCTGTTCCCGATCGCCAGCCATGGGTGGTTGGGAACAGGCTCCCGTGACATCTCTCCAAGTCCCGGCCCCAAGTAGCGCGCCGACGGGTCGAGCTCGAGTAGGTCTGCGGATTCCGACGGCGTGCTCGACGTAATTTCGAGTTCGACCGGAGTTCCGCCGCGATGTTCCGACTGCTCCGGCGCGCAGCCTTCGCGCCAATACGCTCCCGCTGCAGGCGGGTTGTAGTCGCACCCATACCCACGTTCCACGAAACGAACCGTCGTCGTGGATTGACGACGCAACACCTGCCCATCGAAGTCGACGTCGAAGCTCGCTCTTATCGCGAGGCTGGTGGGTGGAATCAGGTCGAGGCTCGAAGGAAGCGTCCAGTCCCCTGGTTCTTCAGCAGGCGGGCACTGCACCCACTCCCCGTGGGCGTTGCACAGGACCTCGCAGGCGGCAGGAGAACGGAGCCATGGTTGGAAGAACGGATTCCAAAGGTAGCCTCCAGGCACTCGCAATCCGCCCACGAGGCGCGGTCTTGGCGCACTCGTCGTATGCAGTAGCTGGGTCGCTCCTAGCAACCCAGCCGGAAGCTGCGAGAGCTGATACACTCTGCAACCGCTAACCTCGAGCCAGCCATCGAACCTGCTGTCCTCGGTTGCGCCGCCGAAGAGGACGTTGAATGCGTCGACGCGATCCTGCCGCACCAAGGCAAGCTCCGCACCGTCGATCTCTTCGCCCATCGCGAGGCGATACTCGCCAGCAATCTCTTCGACGAATATGAGCAATCCCTGTCGGATCAAGGACGACAGTCCATGAGGCAGTTGGATCTCGCTGGCGAGCGCCGCCTCGACGATGCTGTCTGGGTTTCCGTCCGCGTCGGTGATGTAATGCGTGGCACCTCCGAGGGAAATGAAAAGCGGTCGGGTTTCCGTGCCAGTGCCGAGAGGCGACGATGACTCGCACGACGTCAGGCGGAGCAGTAAGGTCTCGTCGTCATCCCATACGGCTGCGAAGCCAAACTTGCCGGTGCCCGAGTCCGGCACTTCATCAAAGAGTCCGTACGCGGCTTCCGATCTAATCGCACGCCAAAATGCGCTGTCCGTGGGGTCGCGTCCACCGCGGAGGAAATGATCGATGAAGTGGTCCAGCGCTGCACGGAAGTCGTCACTGAACCGATTCCGAGCTGATTCGATAGCCCGAACGACCGGGATGATAGGTGGCTCGATTCCAAGGAGATCCTCGGACTCCAACACATCGGCGAGGACCTTCCGGTCCCTCCGCGTCGGAAAGGCGAGGTAGTACGAGCGACCGATGACGACCATGCGGTCATCAGCGGGGGGCAGGATCAACTCGGCATGCGACGCGTGCGAACGAGTCCAATCGGCGAGTTTTTCCCAGAGCTCGTTCAAGCAGCCTCGCTGATCTCTTCCGTGCCGGCACTGATCGTCGGTACCGATGAGAGCACGGAAGCGCTCACGGAAGCTTCCTGCCCCTTCCGGATAGCCCGCGGCCAAGAGACAGGTGAACCAGAGCATGCCGAAGAAATGCGGAGGCTCATCTGAACTGGAAGTCCACGTCGACCGCCGAAAGCAGTAGCGGCAAAACGAGGTACCCGGCGGAAGTTCGGACCGCACCGCCTGCACGAAGGCAGAGACGACCGCGTCGCCGTTCGCGTCGGGATCTTCAATCGCCTGTAGCAGCTCTTCTGGTGTAGCGGGGATTCGCTCTACGGAGCTTCCTCGTCGCGAAGCATCCAGGAAATAGCCGACAAGGAGGGCATTCCAGTCCGGATAGCCCGCGGTGTGCCAGTCGAACGCGATTCGAGTTGCCGCATCCACGATCCATCACCCCGCTCTCGAACACTGGAATTCCTCCACGTGCTTGACGAGCGCGCGGCCAATGGCCGTGGCCAGCGCCGGTGGAACGGCGTTTCCAATCATGCGGCCGATGGCCTTACGATTCAGCTTCTTGTCGTGCTGCCAGAATTGATAGCCGCGGGGAAAGCTCTGGAGCAGCGCAGCTTCACGCAGGGAGATCGCGCGATGCTGAACCGGATGCCCGAATCGCCCGTTCCCGATCCCGTTGCAAAGTGTCGTCATCGTGGGCGAAGGTTCGTCCCACGTCATTCGCCCGTAGATCGAGACGTACTTTCTACCAGACTTCTTTCGGTGGCAATCGAGGGCGAGTTCGTCCGGCCACGCGTCGCGACTGCCTCCGTTTCGGGGGGTAGCTCGAATTCGGCGTAGGTTGAGCTCCGAAAGCTGTGAGGCCACATGGAGCGGATCGTTCGGGTCCTCCTCGCCCGCCTTCAGTGGGGGCAAATCGCCAATCGTTGCTCGAACAGTGCGCCAGCGTTGCGACTGGCTCAGCCGTCCGCGGGGGACGGTGATGGGACCGAGCTTCGATGCGAGAAAGACTAGGCGGCGTCGATACTGCGGGACGCCATACTCGGGGCAATTTACGATCTTCCAGTCGCACCAGTATCCGTGCCTCTCCAAGGTTTCGGCGAATTGGTCGAAGACCTCGCGCCCGCGGCTTACCAACTCGGGCACGTTCTCCATAGTGACTAGCTCCGGTTCGAAGCCACCCACGAACCGAGCGAAGTTGTTCAGAAGGTCCCATGAACGATGGCGCTCGATCCCGTTCGTCAGCTTCGAGAACGGCTGGCAAGGAGCGCAACCGGCAAGAAGCCGGACTTTCTTCGGCGCAAACAACTTCTCGATGCTCGGGTAGTTCTTCCGTCCCACATCCCACGCGAGAAAACGCGCGCCGGGGTTGTTCGTCGTGAACGCGAACTCGGCATGCTCGTCGATGTCGATCCCAGCCTCGACCTTGATTCCGGCCCGCAGGAGACCATGCGTCAGCCCTCCTGCGCCGCAGAAGAGATCGACCGCGCTGATCGGACTCGCCTCAAGCCGGTCCTCAAGGCGACGACGAGTTTTCAGGCCTCGCGTCATCGCCCACCTCCCTTGCTTCTGGGAGTCGGCTCTTCCCCGCTAGCTCCCCCGGCTCGGACCCACTCGTCCACCTCGGAGACCTTGAACTTCCAGAGCCGGCCCATCCGATGGGCTGGAAGCCCTCGAGTCTCGATCCAGCGGTAGACGGTATCCTTCGCGACGCCGAGATGACGCGCGATCTCGTCACCGGAGACCCAAGGCTCAGACATAGGACGGGCACCTGAACATCCGGGCGCCATCATGTCAGCGATTCTGCCCGAGAACAAGCAAGGATCGGTCAGGATCGGTCACGGCTCGCCACACTGCGGCCTGCTCCTCCCACACCAGGCTCCCCAGCACCCGCCGGAGGTCCCGCTCGGTGATCGGCTCCCGCCCGGGCAGCACCTCGAGATGGAGCACGTCCTCCTGGATCGCCGGGGCCAGGAGCAGCAGGTTCATCACCTGGGTGAGCCGGGCCCGGGTGAGGCCGTGGGCGCGGGCCACGTCGGCGTAGTCGCGGAACTCACCGGCTTCGATCCGAGACTCGATGTCGTGAGCCAGCGCGAGGAGCCGGGCGACACGGGCCGGATGCCGCGCGCGGAGGCCCTCTTCGCGCTCGGCTCGTCGGGTCGCGTGCTTCAGGTGCCGCGGCTTGAAAGCGACGGTCTCGACGAGCTTGCTCATTCGGCCGCCGCCTCCTCGGCTGGCGCCGGGGCGAGCCCGGGGATCTCTGGCAGCTCGTCGGCGAGGTCGTGCAGGGTGATCTTCAGCTTGCCGGCGGGGACATCGACGTCGACCCGCTCGACGAGGAGCTTTCACCAGGTCGCAGCGCTCTTCGGGCACGAGGACGTCCCAGACCTCGCCGAAGTTGGCGAGCAGGTCGAGGGCGCTCTGCACCCGGCCAACAGCGGCGCTGAGGCCCCGAAGACGATCGTCGAGCTCGTTGGCCTTCATACGCTGCTCGTCGATCGCGAGCTCGATCTCGGCGAGGCGATCGGAGACGGTGGTGCCTGCCTTGCCGCCCGACTCGCGCACGAACGTGAGCAGCTCCTGGGCTTCCTTGCCGAGCTCGTCGATCGTCTTCTGGATGACGTCGCGCTCGAGGGCGATGGCGCGGCCCGACTGTTCCTTGCCCCACGAGAGGCGCTTGGCTACCTCGCCGCGCACGGTCGGGTCAGCACAGACCTCGCGGATCTTGTCGATGATGACCGGCTCGATGTCGACGGCGGGAACGCGCGGGTGGGCGCATTCCTTGGCGGGACCGCGGGTCTGGCCGAAGCAGCGGTAGTAGCGATGGATCTTGCCGTTGCGACCGGTGGCATTCACCGTGGTCATCTTCAGCTTGCAGGCGCAGTGCAGAACGCCCTGCAGGATGTACTCGAAATTGCGCTGCCGCCTCGGGCCTCGACCGCAGCGCTTCGAGTCGATGATCGCCTGCACCTTCTCGAAGGTCTCGCGGTCGATGATGGCGTCGTGCTCGCCCTCGTGAACCTCGCCCTTGTAGACCACGCAGCCGGTGTAGGCGCGGTTGCGGAGGATGCGGTGGATGGTGTTCTCGTCGAACGGCTCGCCGCCGACGGGTTTGCCGGTCTTCGTCAGGTAGGCCTTCTTCTTCCAGCCGAACGCATTGACCTGCTGCATCACCGCGCGCATCGATCGCATGCGCACGTAGATCTCGAAGATGGTCTTCACCTGCTCGGCCTCTTCGGGGACGACCTCGAGCTTCTTGAGCACGCGGTCGATGCGATAGCCGAGCACCGGCGGCCCGCCGACCCACTTCCCTCGCCTGCGGGCGGCGGCCATCTTGTCGCGCGTCCGCTCGCTGATCATCTCGCGCTCGAACTGGGCGAACGAAAGCAAAAGGTGAAGCGTGAGCCGACCGATCGGCGTCGCGGTGTTGAACTGCTGCGTCGTGGAGACGAAGGAGATGCCTTTCTGCTCGAAGACCTCCATCAGGCGCGCGAAGTCGAGGAGCGAACGGCTGAGGCGGTCGACCTTGTAGACGACGACGCAGTCGACCTTCCCCGCATCGATGTCCTGAAGCAGGCGCTTGACCGCCGGGCGGTCCATGTTGCCGCCGGTGAAGCCGCCGTCGTCGTAGCGATCGGGCAGCACCGTCCAGCCCTGGTGGGCCTGCGCCTTCACGAAGATCTCGCCGGCCTCGCGCTGGGCATCGAGCGTGTTGAAGTCCATGTCGAGGTTCTCGCTCGTGGACTTTCGGGTGTAGATCGCGCAGCGCAGGGCCTTCTTGTCGTCGCCGTTCTTCATGCGGTCGCCTCCTTCTTACCCCGCTTGGGCTTGTCGAGGCCGAGCCAGAGGAAGCCGTTCCACGATGTGCCGGTGATGATCTTCGCGATGCGCGAGAGGCTCGGGTGCGTCTCGCCGGCATATTCGAAGCCGTCCGCGAGCACGGTGATCGCGTGCACCTCACCACCGTGCTCCTTCGTGAGCACGGTGCCGACGGCAGGCAGCCGCGGGTCCTTCGGATGCGGTGGCGGTGGTGGGGCGGGAGCAGGATCGAAGTCGGCCGGGGGTCGCGCACGCAGGAACGAGTCCTTGGCGAGCTCGCGGGCGCGCTGCCTGGCACGGTCGCTGAGCCCGCCGCGGCGGATCTCCTGCATGCGGAAGGCGACCTTCTTGAACAGCCAGTCGCGGTTGTGGCTGCGGCTCTCGTGGCCGAAGAGCGCGCGATAGCGCTGCTGCAGCTCGGCTACCGTCAGCTTGCGCAGCGCCGCGATCTCGGCGGCCATGCTGCCTTCGATGGTCTTTTTCTGGGGCATGGTCATCGGCCCGGGTCCTCCGTGCGGGCCCTCGGTCTGGGCCCGTGAACACATGCAGGCGTTCTTCGCCGGCCACAGCAAGGGCCTTCTCTCCATGAATCCAACAAGTTGAGCGCGGTCGACGGCGCCCAGAGCCCCAGGTCGTGTGGTGACATCAGTCGCTCTCCCAGCGGCGGTAGCCGGTGCCGGTGCCCACGTCGGGATCCGGCTCGGGGAAGTCGTCGATGTTGAGGTTCTCCTTCGCGGCCTCGAGGTCGATGAGGACAGCGCGGCGACGATCGCCACGGCCGTTGAAGCAAACGAGCGCGTCGGTCTCGACCACATAGCCATCGCGACGATGGCACTCGACGATCATGCGGCGCATCGCCTTGCGGTCAGGCACTTCGCCTTCGAATCCGGTCCGACGCGCATGCTCGCAATAAGCCGCATGACAGGCGCCGAAGTGCAGCGCGAGGCGCCCACTCTGGTAGACGTAGTGCCGGCCGTGCTGCAGCGAGCCGGCGACCGCCATCACCGACAGCTCTTCGAGGAAGTAGTCGAGGCCCGTCTTCACCGAGGTGCCGCCGCTTTCGAGCAGATCCTCGAGCATCTTGGTGATCGCCGCGTCCACCTCGAGGTCGGGCAGATCGATGCCGAGACTGGTAGCGTACTCCTCGAAGCAGTGGAGCCCGAGCATCATGACGGTGATGTTGTCGCGCACGCGGTAGGGCACGCTGCGGCCGTCGAGCAGGCGCGCGGTGAGATCCTGGGCGACGGCGAAGTCGGCCTCGGTGTCGCGGCTCAGAAGGAAGCGAACGATGCCGGCCGAGAGCAACGTCGGGTTCACCTGCTGGATCCGGCGATACGCCTGCTCGTACCGCGGGTCGCCCTGGAGAGCGTTCTTCTCCGGGTTGGAGGTGAGCATGCGCTCGACCAGCGCGGGCTCGATCGGACGGGGTCTCGCCGGCGATGCACAGCGGCGCCGCGAGCCGGTAGCTGACGAGCGTCTGATCGGCGCGCCCGCGTTCCTCGACCTCGCCGGTGTAGAGGCGCCGCATGTAGCGGTGCAGCGTGTTCTTGCGGTGCCGCTGCATGTCGAAGGGCTTGTACTCATCGATGAACACCGGGACGGAGTTCGTGGCCGAGAGCAGCTTGAGCAGCGCGAACTCGGTCTCCGTCGCGCTGTACGGCTCAGTGGAGACCACCCCGAGCAGCGGCCAGAAGACCTCCATCACCATCGTCGACTTGCCGCTGCCTTGCGTGCCCCAGACCATCAGGATCGGGTAGTGACGGAGGAGCTTCTGAATGCGCGGCTTGAGCGGCGCCGCGAAGAACCAGCCCAGTATCGGCAGCACGACATCCGGCCGGTTCAGCAGCAAGAGATTCGGCAGGATCACAGCAGCCGCGGCTGTCTGCACCGCAGGGTCGCTCGGCGGCTTGTAGTGCGTGCGGTCGTGGAGCGTGGCTCCCGAGGACACGTAGAGGATCTCTTCGTCGATCGTTTCGCCGAGGGGCCCGAGCACACCGTCGGGGGTCACCCAGCGCGGGCCCGCCTTGGTCTCCAGGTAACCGAGGTTCTTGGTGCCCTTGAGCGACGGCACCTCACGCGAGGCGATCAGGCGCAGCACGCCCTGGATGTTCTCGTCGGAGCCGGTCCACTGGAGGTCCACCGAGCCAAGGACGCGGAACAGATTCCGCTTGCTGTGCCAGGCATCGCGAGGAAAGCGAAGGCCGCGATAGACACGACCACGATCGGAAGTGACGTCGGCATCGACGATGTCCCCGTCTTCGGTGGTGATGCGACGGACCGGCTCGATCTGAAACGAGGAGATGACCACCGGATCGCCGCGCCGGTCGAGCACGTAGTAGTGGTCGGTGTCCTCGAAGACCTCGCCCTTGCGCGCGTCGGGCGAGTCGTCGGGTTGCTCGCTCGCGGCTCGCGGGCTGGTGGCGCTGCGCAACAGCGCCTTTACGGTGACGGCCTTGAGCTTGAAACGGTCGCGGATGAGATCGGCGAAGGCCTCGCGTACCAGAGGTTCGGTGCCTCGCACCAGCTCGAGCACGGGCTTGAGTTGCTCGCCGAGGTCTGCCTTGGAGATATCCGCCGGGATGCGCTCGACGAGGAACTCGGGGAGCCGCCTCGCGCGACGCAACACCGCTCGCAGTCCCTCGGCGCCTTCGGTGGCCACCAGCTCGTTGACGTCGATCTTCTCCCTGCCCTCGGGGCGAGGGATCACAGCGATGCGAACGTCGCGGCCGGCCGTGTGCAGAGCCTGGGCGGTCTCGATGGCTCCGGCCTGGCCGGCGCCGCTAGCCTCGGTGTCGTTGCAGACGATGACCTTCGAGCACTTCTCGGTGAGCGCGACGAGCTTCCGGTGGTCCTGCTTGCGAAAGCGGACGGTGACCGGCGAGATGCACGGCACGCCGACCTGCAGCGCGCTGATGCAGTCGGTGACGCCCTCGGTAATCAGCAGCTCGTCGGCGCCGCGAACCGCATCCTCGTTGTAGAACGTCTCGTTCGCAACGTGGGCCGAGATGTACGGGTGCCGGTCGGAGCGCGTCAGCAGCTTCTTGTACTTGGCCTGCTCCCAGGGCTCCTCGCCGGTGAGCTCGGTGGCGCGGGCGATGAAGTAGACGACGCGACCGTGCCGCCAGTACGGGAACACCAGCCGGTCGCGGAAGAAGTCCTCGATGCGGCCGCCCTTGAGCCGCACGAAGAGTCCGGTGGCCAGGGCCTCCTCTTCGGTCGCGCCGAGCAGCTCGGTCAGATGCTGGTAGAGATGGCCGTCGGCCCAACCGAGCAGCAGCTCGCCGATGATCTCGTCGGTGAAGCCGTAGCGCTTGCAGTACCACTCCTCGCGCAGCTTCGAGGGCAAGACGCCGTGGTAGTAGGCCGCCGCCGCAGTGAGCAGCGCCTCGACACGCCGGCGCTCGGAGATACGCTCGAGCTCGGCGGTGAGGTTCCCATCGCTCGCACCGGGCACGTCTAGGTTGGCCCGGTCGGCGAGCGACCGTAGGGCGTCCATGAACGGCACGCCGTCGCGGCGCTCGACCCAGTCGAAGCAGTCACCGCCCAGCGAACCGCCGCCCGAGAAATCGCGCCACGTCCGGGTGTGCGGCCACACCACGAGCGAGGGGTTCGTATCGCGCGCCCAGGGCGAGCGTCCCTTGAAGACCGAGCCCGCGGGCGAGAGCTGCACCGTCTCGCCGACGAGGGCGGCAAGGTCGGTGCGCTCGCGGACCTGGTCCACGAGCTGGCGAAAGGCAGCGTCGTCCACGGGCTACCTCCGTGCCCTGAGCTCAGTGCGTGCTTCAGCACGCCATGGCGCGCCACGGTTCATCGTTGCCCTCCGGTGCAGAGATGGTCTGGCAGTCGGTGCTGGACCTCTGGAGGGCCTCCGTCCCGAGCACTTTGCGATAGGCACGCTTGCGCGCGGCGAACTGCCGGCGGGCGAGCGGGATGTCGTCGACCAGGTCGTAGAGCACGGGCGTGCGCTTGCCTGGGTGCGGTCGCATCAGGCGACCGAGCCTTTGGATGGTGCGGCCCTCGGCTCGGGCAGGGGTCGCGAGCACGAGCCGCTCGAGCCGGGAGATGTCGAGGCCCTCGTCGGCGAGCGAGGTGGCACAGACCACCTTGAGCGAGCCGTCGCGGAACCGATCGAGGATGCCGGTGCGCTTGTGCTTCGCGACCTTGCTGGTAAGCGCCACAGCCTCGGTGCCAGCGGCGGTGATGAGCTTGGCGAGCCGCTGGCAGTGGTCGACCCGACCGGAGAGGACGAGCACGCTGCAGCCGGCTCGGGCTTCACGCGCAACCAACTCGACGATGAGCCGGTTGCGGTCTGGGTCGCTAGCCAGGTCACCGACGATGGCAGCGTGGGTCTCGGCGTCCGTGGTCGCGCCGGTGGACACCGGAACGACGCGCGGCACGACAAGATGGCCAGCACCGACGAGTTGCTGGTGATCGATGCGGAACAGCTCGGGCCCGATGCACAGGTGCAGCATCGGCGTGAGCCCGTCGCTCCGCTCGGGTGTGGCGGTGAGTCCGAAGCGGTACTTGCCCGGCAGCCAAGAGAGCACCTCGCGAAAGACGTTCGCCGGCGCGTGATGGGCCTCGTCGAGGATGACCGTGCCGAAACGCGCGCCGAGGTCGGCTCGTGCGGAGTCGTCGAGGGTGATCAGCGACTGCACCGTCGCGACGGTGATCTGGCGGAGCTCGAACCTGCCGCCGGCAACGATTCCCGCGTCGAGCCCCAGAGCATCTGTCACTGTGGTGGACCACTGCTCGACCAGATCGTGGGTGTGCACCAGGATGAGCGCCGGCTGTCCGGTGCGCGCGATGGCGGCGGCGCCGATGACCGTCTTGCCGCCACCGCAGGGAACGATGGCGCACCCCTGCGCGCGGTTGACCAGGGCCATGACCGCGCGCTCCTGGTAGCTCCGCAGCTCGAACCTGAAGTCGTAGTGAACTTCGGGACAGACGGTGCGGCGGTCGACGAAGGCGAGCTCCTGTCCGGCGGCGCGCAGCGCCTCGCGAACGAGGGCCACGGCTCCGCGGGGAACCGTCGCGAGCCCGTCCTGCTCTTCGAGCAGCGAGATCTCCTCGGGCGTCGCGCCCACCCAGCGTCCGTACCGGACCCTCGAGATGTACTCGGGGTTGGGGAAGCTCAGGTCCCGAAGAAGATGCTCCACCACGCGCGGATGCATCTCCCTCGGGTTGAACCGGATCATGCCATCGACGACCGCCTGCACCGTTGCCTCGCCCATCACGCGAACGGATCCACTTCGGCGGGCTGGCTCTGCTTGCCGAGGAGCTGCTCGATGAACGCACGAGCCGCTCCTTCCTGCTTGGCCTCGAGGTCGCGGACTCGCTGCACGCCGAATTCCGCGAGAAAGGCATCCACGTCGGAACGCGGCAGCGCCTTGAGTTTCGCAACGAGATCCCCGGCCACACGCGGATCGATGGGTCCAGCGGCGTTCGACCCCTTCTTCGCGTTGCTGGAGCCCTTGCTCTCTGCGTCGTCGTTGCCGGTGCCGATCGACTTGAGGTCGTGCAGCTCGGCCGCGGCGATGCGTGCCCGCATCTCGTCGTCGAGCTTCTCCTCCGGCAAGATGCTGTAGGTCGTCTTCGGATCCCCGGCATCGCCGTGGCGCTCGATCTCGAACAGCCACTTGTCGAGGCCATACTTGTCGCGGACCTTCAGCACGTCCTTAAACCACACCGTGCCGCCCTCGATCACCTTCATGGCGTTCTCGGCCGGCACGAAGAAGTTCAACATCACGCGCAGGCTGGGCCGCTTGCCCTGGTGCGCGCTGTTGTTCTCGTCGAACACCTCGTAGCGCTCGCCCGTCCAGATCACCTCGCGGGCGTAGGGTTCGCCGCAGAACGCTCCGACGATCTTGTCTCCGTTGGCCGCGAGCCTGACGAAGATGCCGCCCGAACTCGCGTGTTGATCGGCCATCGACTTGGCTTTGTCCCATGCAGTGCTCATATTCCTGGTCCTCCGTGTTGGGGTTGGTTGTTCAGGCCGCCTCGGCAGCCAGGGAATCCATCTCGTCGAGCAGCCCGTGCAGGGCGCTCTTCGCCTCGTCGCTCGGGCGCGGGCCCGAACGGTTCAGGTGCGCTCGGAAGACGCGACCAAGCGCATCGGCGGTCGCCTCCACGAGCTCGGGCTCGGCGTCGTAGAGCTCGAAGAGCCCGATTAGGCTGAGCGTCACTTCTCGAAAGGCGCGGGTGAGCGCCGGTCGCTGGTCTTTGGTGCTCATGGCTTCTGACCTCCTTCGCGGGCTCGGTTCGTTCCGCCGCGCGGCGGGCTTGCCGAGTCACAGGAGGTCAAAGCCTGGGTGGGGGTCGGGTGGGGACACGCGGTTTGGGGACAGTCGAAATCGACCTGCAGATCCGCGAGCACCTCTCGCAGCCGCGCGATGGCCCGCGAGTGCCGCCGCTTGATGCGCTGGTAGGTCTGCCGGCGCTCCGATGGGGACAGGTCGGGGTGAACGCGATCGACGTAGGCCGTGAGCAACTCGCCGCGGACCAAGGTGGCGACGACCAGCTCGAGCTTGTCGCCGTCCAGGATGTGCCCGGCGTGCTCCACCAGGAACGACACGAGCGCGGCGCTCTCCCTCGGATCGCGTCGTCGCTGACGCGTCGGCTTGGTCTCGGGCCAGCTCGCGACGTGGCCGATGGACTCGAGATCGTCCTGTCGGCGCGAGATGTCCTCCGGATCGTCGAAGCGGACCTGGTCGAGGTCGCGTTGCTCGGCCCGCACCCGCTTGAAGACCTCGCGCTGGGTCATCTGGCGCAGGTACATGCAGGTGCGGTCGCGCCTCTGGGTCAGCGGGAAGTCGCGCACCACCTCGAAGAACGCGGACAGCACGATCTGGTCGAGATCGTCACCGGGAACGGCATCTCCGAAGATGCGCCCGCGCAGGCGAGCGAGCATTGGGTAGAAGGCGACGACGAGGACCGCGTTCCAGAACGGGTGCGGGCGCCGCTTCTGTTCGCGAAGGAGCGCTCGGGTGAGCGACTCCTTCTCGTCGTACCGCAGCGGCGACTCGTCGCCGAGGACGGCGAGCACGCTGAGCACGGTCTCGTGGCCGTGCAGGTCGACGTGGTGTTTCTTGGCTTCTTCGAATCGCTTCTGATTTCTCTCTGCACGCACCTCGGCTCTGAGGGCGCACTTCATCTGATGAAGGCCCATGGGCTCCTCCGCTCGCGGCGGCGGCCATCGGCGCGTCCTGTTCGGAGCGCGGTGCCGATGGGCCTCGAGGAACCTCCTGGCGTGTGCCGCTAATTCAGTTGGTCAGAGACCGCCGGGACGACCATCGCCACGGCGGTTGGCAACGCGCGCCTCTACGCTCGGGCAGTCGAGCGGGCGTCTTGCTGCCGATAGCTCTGGGTCTCGTTCAGCTCGTTGCAGCGGCGGCACACGGCCGTGACCGTGCCCTCCACGACGAACTGGGCGTCCTTGTACTTGAGGTGGAGCCGACCCAACCGCTCCACCCCGAGCAGCGATCGGCACTTGCGACAGCGCCATTCCTGCTCGCTCGAACTCTTCTGCATCGATGACCTCCGGTGCTTCTCGCGGCGGCTCATCCGCCAGCGACAAGGCCATCCTGCGGGTCGGGGTCGGAGGATGCTGGGAGCAGAGTCGGAGAAGAGTGGGAGTGAGATTTCGGCTAGCGGATCACCGCGGTCTCGACGCTGCTGAAGTGCTCGAAGCGCACGAGAAAGCAGTAGGTCGCGCCGTCATCGGGGCGGAACTCGTACTCCTGCGGTCCCCCCGAGAAGCTCGCGCGATCCTTGAACAGCCGGTAGCTGCGGCGCGAGTCGGTGGTGACGTCGACCTTCCGTCGCATGTCGTTGAACGCCTTCTTGCGGCTCGCGGGGGTGGTCACGTTGAGGATGCGGAGATTCTCGGGACGCTCGTGATCGAGGCTGCGCGTCGCGCGGGCGAGGTAAGCGGCGAGCATGGAGACTTGGCCTGCGGTGAGCCGCTCCTCGTCGCGCTTCTTCTTGCCGTTGCTCTTCGAGCAGCGGGGCTTGTCGAGGGTCGCGTCGACGAAGTGCTCGACGTCGGTCTCCAGCTCCCGCAGTCGGTCGAGCTCGTTGGCGTCGACAATGCTCACCGGCGCTTCGCTCTCGTGCCGCCAGCAGATGGCGATCGGCTTGCGCTGGTAGTCAGCAGCGCCGTCGCGCACGACGAGGGGCTCCGACGGCGGGATGACGTAGGACGTTGGAGCGCGATGAACGAGCTTGCCGTTGTCGTCGATCAGAATCAGCTCGTCGCAGGCGAGCACGGCCACGCGACGTTGGCTGAGCAACGCGCGGTCCGCCGCGGCGAGACCATCCGCCGTCGGCACGATCAGAACGAGGTCGCCGGTAGGGTGGTGGGCGAGCAGCGTCGCCAGTTGGGCGGCATAGCCCGTCTCGCGCTCGGGCAGCACGAAGAACACGTGCGCGCCCCCCGGGCGAACGCCGAGGGACCAGGCGCGCGCGCCGGCGATCGGTTGCACGTCGCCACCGCAGCCGAGCGCTTCACCGATACCCGCGAACAGACGGGGAAGCGCCAGCGCGTACACGACCACGTCCGCGCGCGTCAGCGGTCGACGGTCGCACTCGGGCTCGTCGAGACCGCAGACCGCGACGATGTCATCCGTTCCGTGGTGAACGACGCGGCGCGCGCAGGCATCCGGGAGGCGCTCGCACGGATAGCTGCTGGCCAGGTCCTGCTCGGGCTTCAGGTACGGGCGCAGAACGTCGAGGATGTCGCCGAGCCAGATCTGCCACTGGGTCTCGACGCCGGCGAGGACCTCCTCGCGCTCAATCGTGCGCCACAGCACGTGCAGGCTCGGCATGCGGCACCTTCGTCTTCGGGCTCGTTGGCGACGCCGGCGGAACGAACCCACGCTTCACGAGCCACTCTTCGATCAGCGGCGCGTCATCGTCCCGGGTGAAGCTCGCGACGTTTCCGCGACGGACCGTCACGGTGCGCGGCGTCTTGGCGTCGCTGAACTTCACGGCGAAGTTGGCGCGCACGATGGGCCCTTTCGATAGCGATCGCTGTTTGCTGCGGTAGAGCGCGAAGAGATCGTCGGCCTTCTGGATCGTCCGCTCCTTGTGAGGGCCGCCCCAGTGATACTCGATCTCCTTCAACCGGACCCACTCCATCCCCTCGACGTCGGTGCAAACGAGGCTGTCCTCGCCGTCGCTCAGCAGCGGGTCCAGGGAGTACTTCGTCCAGTTGGGGAACATCGTCGCGTCGCCAAAGAGATGCAGGCCGATCTTCTCTCGGTAGAGGACGCCGATCTCCTTGGTCTCCGCGTTCATCGAGAGCTCGCCGGTGCGTGGGTCGTAGCGAAGTGGGTCGTAGATCTCCGGGCGGTAGTACACGGCTCCAGATCCATCGGCCGTCACCGTTCCCTCGCGCTTGCAGGGTTGCCCGTGGCGCACGAGGAACCAGAAGCCGTCGTCCTTCTGGTAGACGAACACCTTGCTGCTGCGCCCGCGCTTGAGCTGATCGAGCCTATCGTCGAGCGCTTCCTTGAGGTCCGAGAGCTGCACCGCCGTCGGGACTCGGAGCGTTCGGTCGGCTCCATCTTTCACCCGGTAGCACTCGAAGGCACGCTTGGTCGTCAGGAAGCGCTCGGCGTGATGGCGCTCGAGCAACAGCGGCGCCTTCAACCGAACCTGGACGGCGACGTCCGCCGGCGTGGGGTCGGGCGGCAGGTTCAGCTCGATGCGCTCGTTCGGCGGCATGGCTTCGACGGCCGCGAGCAGCTCGTCCATGCCATCGCGGTCCGACATCTCGTCGACGTAGTACAGGTCGTCCACGAGCTTGGGCGGCGCGCTCGGGTCCGGGTTCATGAGGACGTCGCGCAACCCTTCGTAGTCCAGCTCGTGCCCGTTCATCGGGCCCAGCTCGACACCGCGTCTCGCGAAGTAGCTCTTGTGCGGCTCGAGCAACGCGAGCAGGTAGCTCGGCTGGATCGTCTTCAGGGTGTGGATGTTCGTGAAGCGCTGCAGTCGGAACGTGGCCATCTCATGTCCCCCCATCGAGGTCGCGACGCACCCCAATCACCTTTCCCCGCACGCGCAACGTCTGCGGTGGAGACACGACGATGGGATCGTACTTCCGGTTCATCGCGACCAGCCGAGCCTGGCCGTTGTCGCGCTGGAGCTTTTTGACCGTCGCTTCCTGATCGTTGATGAGCGCGACGATGATGTCGCCGTCGTTCGCCGCCTCCTGCTGGCGCACGATCACGAGGTCGCCGTCGAGGATGCCGGCGTCGATCATGCTGTCGCCCTGCACACGCAGCGCAAACAGCGTGTCGTGTTCGCTGGTGCCGTCGATGGTCAGCCAGCCTTCGATGTTCTCCTGGGCAAGGATGGGTGCGCCGGCAGCCACGCGGCCGACGATGGGGATCCGACGAGCAGTCGACGAACCACGGAGCGTGGACCGCCAGCTCCGTCCGACTCCGTCCACGTTGGCGAGGTAGCCCTTCCGTTTCAGGCCCCCGATGTGCTCGTGAATCGTTGCGCGCGACACGCCGAGTGCCTCCGCGATGTCGGCGAGGGAGGGAGCCACGCCGAACTCCTCCGAGTACTGCTCGATGGCCGCGAGAACCTCGCGCTGTTTGTCGGTGGGCTCGCGGGCCATGGGTCGGATCTCTCCCTACATAGCGGGAAGCCGGATCAATGCCCTGACAACTGTCAGGGTGTCAAGAGAGATCACGGAAGCAGCTGAAACAGCTGTCCAGGGCCGCCTTGCGGCGCGCGTTGGGCCCGCCCAGAATCCCTCAGAAGTGAGGGAGAAGCATGCGCCTTGAAGCGACCATCCCGGACCACAGAGCCCGGGCGTTTCTCGACCTCGCCGACGATCTCGGGCTCAGCCGAAGCCAGATGGTCGACGAAGCGATCGCCCTGTTCTTGATGGCGGTCGGCGCGGTGAAAGCGCGGGCATCGACTGCTCTCGGTCGGCGGCGCCCAGGAACGCGAGCTGACGACGCCGACCTTGACCGCGATGGAGCTGGCCCTCACCAAGGGCGGGACCGTAGAGCTCAGCCCTGAAGCCGTCGAGCGCGTGCGAGCCCTCCTGGTCGAGGCGCGGCAGCCGGGTCCACGCCTTCGCCGCGCGGCCAAGCGACGCCCGTGAACAAGATCGCGAGGCCGTGAACACGATGGGACACAGGAATTCGGCGGCCGATGTTCACGGTGTTCCTCTGCGATTGCAGGCGCTTGGAATCACCGGCAGCGGTGTGAACAAGAATGCGCGAGCAGGTACGAGCATGGTGGCGCGTTTTTCTTTCGGGCGCCCTCGCTCGCTTTGGCGCGCACCCTCGCACGGTAGAAGTAAGAAAATAATCTTGTTCACCTTGTACACACCAACCTAACCGCCTGACTCGCCACGGCTTTCCCGTGAACAAGGCGCTTGTGCACGGCTGTGCACCTTGTTCACGCCCGTCCCGGCTGCCGCCTTCGGCGGCTTTGCCCCGGTGGACCAACCGGAGGCCTAGGCATGACCGAGCACCTGACAGTCGAAGACCGTCGCGGCCAGATCGCTGAGATCCTGGTGACGGGCATCTTCCGAGTCTTGGCGGATCGCGCTGCGCGAGCGCGCGTGCCCGATGGGAAGTGGACGCCAGCGCGAATCGAAATCCCCGACAACGACACCGTCGGTGAAGGCGAGGCCGAGCCATGTCACTGAAGGCTCGGCTCGCGGTCGTGGAGGAGTCAGCCAGGCGCGCGGTGTTCACCTGCCCCGACTACGATCCGCTGCCCGGGTCGAAGCGTTGTCGCAGCTACCTGTCGAACGGTGGCTGCGCTCGCGAGGACCACTTCATGTGCGAGGAGTGGCTCAAGGCCAACGGTCAGGCAGCACGCCCGGTCGAGGCCAAGCCCGAGCCGACTCGCGACCTCTTTGGCAACCCGGTGCCCGATGAGGCGCCGGCAAAGAAGTCTCCGGTCCGGGTGGCACCGACACCGTCGCCGACACCGAAGGCATCGCCAGTCGCCGTGGGCTCGGTCGCGGAGCGCGACGCTCCGCTCGTACGCAACCTGACCGACGAGGACATCGCCTCGTTCAAGGCGCTCGGCGTCGAGGTCTGCATTGCCTCGGAGGAGATCGGCGAGGTGTGGATCGTGCCCGAGTACACCCGCAAAGACCGACGCGAGCTGCGGATCGATCACGCGGCGACGCTGACCGCAGTGTGCGCGACGTTCCCGGGTGCGAAGATCACGTCGTTCGAGAAGCTCGCGAAGCCGGAAACCGCGAAGGCGACCTGAGCTGTCCCCGGTCGGCTTCGACGGCGCTTTGCCCTGGTGGCGA
This sequence comes from Pseudomonadota bacterium, assembly GCA_023418705.1. Taxonomy (GTDB): domain Bacteria; phylum Myxococcota_A; class Polyangia; order Polyangiales; family Polyangiaceae; genus JAEZYZ01. Next base: position 56,790 of record JAEZYZ010000132.1, read on the forward strand.
CCACCACCGGAGGCAAGCGAATGACCCGTCTGAGCTTCACCAAGCTGTCCAGGTACGAGACGTGCCCGCTCTCGTACAAGCTGCACTACCTCGACCGGCTCACCGCTGAGCCCGGCGTGCCGCTCTTGTTCGGGCAGGCCGTGCACGCGGTCCTCGAGAACCTCGTGCGCGAGCACATGCACGAGGAGCGCGTCGGGCCGCTTCCGGAAGATCGCGCTGCCGAGCTGTGGCAGGAGGCGTGGGCCAAGTCCGGCATGTCGGGCATCGACGTGTTTCGCGAAGGTCTCGACATCGTGCACCGCTTCGTGCGCGAGCAAGGCGTGCTCGAGCATCACGACGTGCTCGCCGTCGAGAAGGAGTTCCGGGTCACCATCGGCGGCTTCGAGGTGATTGGCTACCTCGACCGCGTCGATCGAGTCGACGACGAGACCGTGGAGGTCATCGACTACAAGACAAACCGCCAGCTGTTCACGCGCGAGGAGACCGACGCCAGTTTGCAGATGTCGCTCTACCACCTCGCAGCGCAGGAGCTGTGGCCTTGGGCGAGGAAGGTGCGGCTCACGTTCTGGATGCTGCGCCACGGCCTGCGGCAGACCACCGAGCGCACCGACGAGGACATCGACGGAACGCGCCGCTACGTCGACACCCTCGGCACGACCATCACCAAGGCCCGCGAGTTCCCGGCGAAGCTCAACTCGAACTGCATCTACTGCGACCACCGCCAGCACTGCCCGGCCTACGCCGACGCCCTGCAAGGCAAGCGTGAGTTCATCTGCGAGGACACGAGCGATCTCGAAGCCGTGGCGAAGGAACGCGAGGAGGTCGCGCGCCTGGCCAAGGTCCTCTATGCGCGCAAGGGCGAGCTCGAAGGCGTGCTCAAAACGGCACTCAAGGACCAGGACGAGCTCGTGCTCGGCGGCGTCCGCTACACGATGTTCAAGACCAGCAAGAGCGACTACCCCCTCGATCGCACGCTGGAGCTTCTGAGCCGCGAGACCGGCATGGCTTGGCACGAGCTGATCGGTCGTATCGCCGCCGTCGACAACAAGGCGCTCGAGGAGCTCCTGAAGGAACTGGGCAAGAAGCTCGATCGGCCTCGCGTGAACCTGCTCAAGGCCGAGCTCGACGCCGCGGCCACGAAGACGTTTTCGCCCCGCTTCTGGGCGAAGGAGGTGGCGTGATGCGACCGCTCGTCTTTGTCGACTGCGAGACGACCGGGCTCGACCCGGCTCGGCACGAGCTGATCGAGGTCGCCGCCATCCGCGTGGATCCGCGCACGCTGAAGATCGAGACGGAGCTGGCGCTCAAAGTTCGTCCCGAGCGCATCGGCGATGCCGATGCCGAGGCACTCCGCATCAACGGGTACAACGAGGAGGCGTGGTCCGACGCCGTCTCGCTCGCCAATGCCATGCAGCAGATCGCACCGCTTTTCGAAGGTGCTGCGATCGCCGGGCACAACGTCGCCTTCGACCGCGGGTTCCTGGAGGCGGCATGGAAGCGCGTCGGCCATCGCCCTGCTGGGCTCGATCACCACCTGCTCGACACCGCGACGCTCGCGTGGCCGCTGCTCTCGTCCGGAACGATCGAATCGGTGTCACTGACGCCGGTGTGCAAGCACCTGGGCATCGAGCGAGGCGAGGAGCACTGGGCCCTCGACGACGCTCGCGCCAGCCTCGAGGTCGCCAAGCGCCTGCTGCCGGCGATGGAGGACCACGCCCAGCTCGCCGCCTTCGCCGGTGATGAGCGCGCCATCTTCCGTGCGCTCCTTCGTCGGATCGATGCTGGGCGCAGCGAGTACGGACCGTGGAAGGCAGATGACGGCCGGCAGTATCTTCGCGAGGCCCTCGCCGAAGTGCTCGACGCGCTTCACTACTGCGCCGCCGAGCTGGTGCGGCTCGACCGGAAGCGAACGGTGCCCGGATTCCGGACGCGTCGGGTCTACGTGTGCCACCCGTACCGCAACGCGCCCGCGGAGAACGTCGAGCGGGTAACGGCCATCTGCAGGGCGCTGTCGGCGAGCGGCCACCTGCCGATCGCTCCTCAACTCTACCTGCCTCAGTTCATGGACGAGGCAACCGAGCGTGAAGGTGCGCTCGCCCTCTGCCTCGAGCTGCTCGACGCCAGCGACGAGGTGCGTGTCTACGGTCAGTCGATCACCGCCGGCATGCGTCTCGAGATCGAACGTGCCGAGGCTCGCGGGCTCCCCGTGCGCTTCGTGGACGCGGAGACGGTGTGATGGGCGGCGCGATGTCCCGGCGCAAGGGCGCAGGCTTCGAGCGCGAGCTGGTTTGGCGGTTCCGCGAGGTCATGCCCGGCGCCGAGGTGAAGCGCGGCCTGCAGTCGCGCTCGGGTGAAGAGGTCGCCGACGTCGACTGCCCCGTCTTCTGGATCGAGGCCAAGCGCGGCCGGAAGCCGAACGTTCGCGCCGCGCTCAAGCAGGCCGAGACGAGCGCACCGAAGGGTCGCATCCCAGTGGCGGTGATCCGCGACGACCGCACCGCAGCCTTCGTGGCGCTGCCCCTCGAAGACTTCCTCGAGCTTGTCCGCGAGTGGTGGGAGCTGTCACGACGATGAGCAGCAGCGACTCCGACAACAGCGGCAACCCAATCGGCCGCCCGCGCAAGGGTGAAGGCCCGCGGCTGCCCTACGAAGAGATCGATCGGGTCCTCGTCTTCGGCGAGGTGGTGGCGTGCGACGACGGCAAGAACACCACCGTCGTCTATCCGTCGTACCGCGACCTCGGACGACGCTACGGCGTCTCCCACAGCCTGATCGCCGACTACGCCAAGAAGCACAACTGCATGCGCCGGCGCGAGGTGGCCCAGGCCCGGATCGAGGAGAAGACGGACCAGAAGCTGATCGAGCTGCGGTCGACGGCGCTGGCCATGTCCAAGGACGACGAGCTACGCATCATCGACAGCTACCTCGCCGGCTTCGAGAAGGCGCTCTCCGAGGGCCGCGTGCGCTTCGACAACCCAGGTGACTTCAACACCATGGTGCGGCTCAAGGAGTTCGTGCAGGGCGGCGCCGACTCGCGGCAGGAGGTGCACGCGATCCTCTCGCTCGAGGAGCTGCAGGCGCGGCATCGCCGGATGATGAAGACCCTCGAGGCCAGCCGTACAGACGAGATCGATGAAGTGAACGCGGTCGGTTCTTTGCTCCCGGATGGTCACCAGGAAATTGGCGAAAATCCCCCGCCGCCCTCGTTCGAGAGCGATCCCGAGGAAGTGTCCGGTCAGTTCGTGGAAGGAACCGCGGCCGGCCACGTCGGCCCACGTCGCGCGAAGCAACGCCAGCTCGACGACGACCCCGAGCCCGGCGAACGCCGCCGACACGGGGCGAACGTCGGCCCCACACGGGCCCGTCCTCCGGCGCATCCCGACCCAGAAGACGACAACGAGGCCGAGGAGTGAACCCGTGCAGCGCCGCTCATCCGCTTCGCCGCTGCTCGCGGCAACTGACCGCGTGCAGTTCCTCGGTGAACATCGCCGGCAGGAACACCGCCGAGACGTGCAGAAAGCGGCGGTTCGCGGCTCGTGGCCCTTCGCGTTCTCGCGGAGTTGCGGGTCGCTGGCGACGGCGATCTCGCCGAGCACGACCGCCGCTTTCCTCGATCCGTCGCCCGGCGACGCGCCGGCGATCACCACGATGGAGGCAAGGTCGCACCCCCGGGGGGCGGGTCCGACTTTCGGAGCGCCCACCCGACAGCCCAAGGGTTTCCCGGCGTCGGCACCAAGCAAGGCGTCGGCCTCCGCCCGAGCATCACGCTGGTCGCGACCAACTACGACCCGGAGAAGGTCCGGCGCTTTCAGGTCGCGGTCTCCAAGACCATCTGGGGCTCGCCCGCCGGCAAGAAGCGCCTCGCCGATCGGCTCGCAGCGCTCTTGCCCACGCACAAGACCTACGTCGAGCCCTTCGCTGGCAGCGCGGCGGTGCTGTTCGCGAAGGAGCCCGCCGAGGTCGAGGCCATCGGCGACGCCGACCTCGAGATCGCCGAGGCCTACCGCATCATCAAACGCCTGAACCGAGGCCAGCTCGATCGGCTGCGGCGGATGAGCTGGACCGGCGACGAGGGCACGTTCAAGCGGCTGCTCGACGAGTCGCCCGGCGACGAGGTCCACAAGCTCCACCGTTTTCTGTACCTGACGCACTTCTCGTACGGGAAGCTGCGCGGTCGCAGCTTCAATCCGGGCAGCGCCGGCGTCGAGGCGCGCACCCTCGAACGCATCGACGCCTTCGCCCCGCGGCTCAAGAACGTCCGCATCTACGGCGGCGACTACGAGAAGCTCGTCAAGAAGTACGACGCCGCCGACACGGTGTTCTTCTTCGACCCGCCGTACGCCGGCTACAACGTCGACGTCGGCGAGGGCGACTTCGACGAGGATCGCTTCTCCGCGCTGCTGAAATCGCTCAAGGGCAAGTTCCTCCTGACCTACGGCGTGCGCGGGAAGCTGCCCGCGCTGCTGAAGGAAGCGGGCTTCACCATCAAGCGCATCCGCACGCCCCGCAGCATCAGCACGATGCGCGGTGTGGGTGGCTCCACGGTGCTGACCCAGCTCGTGGTCGCCAACTACGAGCTCGTCGAGAAGGGCGACAACGAGCTCGAGCCCTGGAACGGCCAGCTCTCGTTGAACGACAGTCCCAAGCCCTTGGTGAACAAGGCCGAGTGGACCGGGGCTTTCATCAACGATCTGCCCGACAGCTCGTTCCTCTTCATCGAGCCCGGTGGGCGGAAGGACGCCGAGGGCAAAACCGTTCCGCGGAGCCTCCGCCATTTCCCGGTGCGCGACGAGAACGGCGAGCTGGATCTGCCACACCTACGGAACGCGATCGCCCGCATTCCCCAGAGCCGCATCCCGGGGGTGACGGACGAGAAGCTCCGTGAGCTGCAAGCCGAGGCTCGGCGACTGCTCGCCGAAACGCAGGGCGACAGTGACACCAAGCGCGACGCCGACGCGGTGCCGTTCTCGAAGTCGATTCCGCTCATCAAGGGCATCGACCCGAGCGACGAGCGCTTCGTGCTCGGCATCGTCCTTGAGCCCGAGGTCGTGGACGCCCAGGGCGACATCTACTCGCCCGAAGAGATCAGTCAGGCCGCCCACCGCTTCATGGAGGAGTTCGGCGGGCTCGGGCTCATGCACCGCATGCGCGTGAACGGCCAGGTGAAGGTGCTCGAGAGCTACGTCGCGCCGGTCGACTTCACCGTGGGCGAGATCAGCGTCCGCAAGGGCACCTGGCTCCTGGCCGTGCGCATCCTCTCCGATGCGCTTTGGGAGCAGGTGAAGGCGGGCGAGCTCACGGGCTTCTCGATCGGTGGCTCGGCTCGTCGCGTGCCCGAACCGGATGCCGCTGTACCTGAGCCACAACGGGAGGCTGCGTGATGGCTGACGGCAAGGCCGAACGCGCGGTGCATCGGCTCCTCGACATGGTGGTCGAGGAAGTCTCCCTCGTCGACCGCGCCGCCAATCAACACCGATTTCTCATCGTGAAGAGGAGTGAACCCATGGATCAGGAAAACACCGCCGCGGCCGAATCGAACGCGACGCCGCAAGAGACCGAGCGCGCCGAGACGGGCACCAATGAGCCCGTCGTAGATCTGAACGAGCTACCCGAAGAGGACGCCGACGGTGACAGCGAAACCGCCCCCAGCGAAGTCGCACCTGCATCCGCGCTCGAGGTCGCTGCGAAGGTCCTGGAGAGTATCACCGGCGCGGTGGAGGCCCTCAGCGCCGCACCCGAAGCAGAAGCCCGCGCGCGTGTCAGCGAGCTCGCTAAGGATCTCCAGGCGGCCGCGGAACGACTCGGCGGGGAAGCAGGTGTCGAGCCCGGCACGAACGACGAGAGCCCACCTGCCAGCGCGGGCACGCCGGGCTTCGATGCCGTGATCACGTCCGTGCGCACGATGCTCGAGCGCGTAGGTCAGACGCTCGACGCCGCCAAGTCGGCCAGCGCCGCTCAGCCCGCGATCAAGACGGAGGCCGCCGAAACTCCGCCGCCCGACATCGCGGGCAAGCTCGACGAAGTCGTCACGGTCCTGCGCTCGCTCGGCGAGACCGTGAAGGAGCAGCAGCAACGGCTCGCTCGCATGGAGAAGCGCTTCGGGCTGCCGAACAGCGCGCCCATCGGGGAGCGACCAACTCGAACCGAAGACGACGCCGACATCGGCTGGCCTCTCGACCTCAACCGCAGCCTCGACCGCGACAGCGTCGACAAGTCGATCTCGTTCCACGACGTGTGAGCGCCCGCGAACGCCAAGGAGAAACAAATCATGGGTTACCTCAGCAACCGCACCATCCTGGAGAAGGCCGACCTAGCCCTCGCGGACCTCACCGCCGGCGGCGGCATCCTCAAGCCGGCGCAGGCCCAGAAGTTCATGCGCCTGCTCATCAAGGAATCCGTCCTGATGAAGCTCGGCACCGTCATCCCGATGGCGTCGCCGAAGCAGCAGATCTCGAAGATCAAGTTCGGCAGCCGCATCCTGCGGCCAGGGCAGGAGGCGACGGCACTCGCCCTGGCCGACCGTGCCAAGCCCGACCTGTCGATGGTCGAGCTCGACGCTCAGCTCTTCAAGGCCGAGGTCCGGCTCTCCGACGAGGTGCTCGAGGACAGCATCGAACGTGGGGAGCTGCGCCAGACCATCATGGAGATGATGGCCGAAGCCATCTCGCGCGACATGGAGGAGGTCCTCATCAACGGGGACACCGTCAGTGCCGACCCGTTCCTCGCCGTGATGGACGGCATCCTCAAGCAGGCTACGAGCAACGTCGTGGACGCTGCCGGCGCGCCCATCTCGAAGACGCTGCTTCAGAGCATGCTCAAGACGTTGCCGTCGGAGCACCTGCGCGACAAGAAGGCGATGCGCTTTCTGACCAGCGTCGACGCGGACCTCGACTACCGCAACACGCTGGCCGACCGCGCGACAGTGGCCGGCGACCGGCTGCTGGAGAGCGACACGCCGGTGCTCCACGGCGGTGTGCCGGTGCAGCCCATCCCGCTGTTTCCGGAGAACTTGGGCGCCGGCAACGACCAGACCGTGGTCGTGTTGTGCAACCCGAAGAACGTGCACGTCGGCATCTGGCGACAGATCCGCCTGGAGTCCGACCGGGACATCTCCGAGGGCACGCTCAAGATCGTCGCGACCCTGCGCTTCGACGTGAAGTTCGCGGAGGAGCCGGGCGTGGCGAAAGCCATCAACGTGCAGCTGTGACGCGGAGGAGCTGACCCATGGAGACCTTGTTCGTACGCCTCAAGCCCTACGACCCTCGCCGCGGCAACGTGCTGCGGCGCTACACCTATCGCGGCATCAAGTTCCACGAAGAGCGTGGCTGGTTCCGCGTCCCGAAGGACGTGGCCGACTACCTGCGTTCCGTGCACCAGGTGCCCGGCGACGAGCACTCGCCGCTCGCCTTCGACTGCTGCACCGAGGCCGAGGCCAAGAGCCTCGACGCAAAGGAGAAGGAGTCCGCGGTCACCCGCAAGACGGCGAGTGACGACATCAAGGTGTCGCTGCCCCAGGATGACACGAAGGCTTCGGGCGCCCTCACCACCAGCGATCTGCAGACCTCGAACGATGAGCGCGCGAAGGGCCGCTCCTCCAGGAAGGGATGACGTGTACGCAAGCGTGGCCGACATCCGCGACGAAGGCGTGTCCGAGGCTCAGGCCTCGGATGATCGCCTTCTTGCGCTCATCGACGAGGCGGGCCGCGCCATCGACTCGTTTACCGGATGGTTCTTCGAACCTCGCACGCTGACGCTGCGCCTCGACGGTCGGGGCACGCCGAGTATCGAGCCACCGGTGCCGCCCATCGAGCTCACGCAGCTCCTCGTGGGCGGCAGCACGCTGTCTCTGTCCCCCGACGATCTCGTGGTCGTCGGAGCACCGGTGCCGCCGGGTTTTGATGCCCCGCGAATCACCCGAACGCGCAGGCGCGTGTTCCCGAAGGCGGCGGGCAACGTCGAGGCAGCGGGCGTCTGGGGCTACACCGAGGAAGACGGCACGCCGCAGGGTCGCACGCCGATCGAGATTCGTCGCGCGTGCATGCTGCTTGTGCTCCGTTGGCTCTCGCCGCTCGGTACCGACGACAGCGAGGCGCGCAACCGCTGGCGCATCCTCGAGGAGCGCACCCGCGACCAGAGCTACAAGCTCGATCGCGTCACCGGAGCTGGCTCCACCTTCACCGGGGACCCGGACATCGACGGCATCGTCGCCCGCTACCGGCGACCGCCGGGACTGGGGGCTGCGTGATGCGTGGCCGCCTCATCTTCCCATTTCTCGCCGAGCTCTTCCGCCTCGACACCGCGGGCACGGCCGGCACCGACCCCGACGGCACGGGACCGCTGACGACCGGGTACGACCCCGACTTCAAGGAGCCCGTGGGCGTCGATACCAACGACGATGGCATCGGCGAGCGGGTGCGGACCGAGCATCCGGCTGTCCGCGTTCCCTGCCAGGTCGAGCCGAAGACCTTCGAGGAGCTGCGCATGTTCGCAGCCGGCAACTCGCCGCGCTCGCGCATCGAGCTGGTCTTCCACTTCCGCGATCTCGAGCGGCTCGCTCTCGTGGACTTGCCTACCGGCGAGGCGCTCGTGCGTCCCGGCGACCGCCTCGGTGCGCTCTACGACAAGGCTGGTGCGCTCGTGCAGACCGTCCGCACACCGCCGGGGCTCTACGTCACCGAAGCCCGTCCGATCGGCTTTGGACTTCACCGACCACGTCCGAGTCGCAACCTGCTGCTGGTCGCCTTCGAGGATCGCCAGCTCTCCGCCGGGAGGGCCGCATGAGCGTCCAGAAGACCGGCGACTGGGCGGTCGCACGCCGCATCCTGCGGGCGGGACCGATCCGCTTCAAGGCGGCGGTCGGCACTGCGCTTCGTCAGGAAGCGCAGCTCCTTCGCAACGAGATCGTCCAGGGCCTCACCAAGCAGGCTCCAGGTGGAGAGCCGCTCGCACCTCCGAGCCCGTTCACCTTGGCTGCGCGCGAGATGAAGGGGCGCGGCGGCACGAAGGCGTTGCTCGTTCGTGGCGACCTGCGCAACTCGGTGTCCGCCATCGTGCAAGGCGACGAGGCCTTCATCGGCGTTCCTCGCAAGGCCCGAGCCCAGGGTGGCAAGGCCCTCGTGGACGTCGCTCAGGTTCAGGAGTTCGGCAAGGGACCCATCATCGTCCCGATGACCCCGGCAATGCGCCGGTTCCTCTTCGCCCTACTGCGCAAGGCCGATCAGCAGCCCAAGGGCGGCTCCGGCAAAGGCATCGTCGTCATCAACATTCCGGCGCGGCCGTTCCTGCGCCCAGCCTTCAAGAAGTTCTCGCAGGGAGCCCAGGCGCGCTTTCTGGCGCGAGTGGCTGCGCTCAGCGGATTTGGAGGTCGGTGATGGCGGTTCCGACGGTCACCACCGTGAACCCGACTGCCGGTCCCGCCGCCGGTGGCGACCTCGTGCGCATCATCGGCACCGACTTCGCCGCCGCGGTCGACGTGCTCTTCGGTGGAGTTCCCGCGGCCGTCGCGTCGCTGCGCGACGAGGCCGGCATCAGCATCGCTGACGTCCGCACGCCGCCGCACGCCGATGGCAGCGTCGATGTCACGGTTCGCAACCTGGACGGCAGCGGCGCGCCCGTTCCCGGCGAGGAGGCGACGCTCGCAGGCGCGTACCGATACCTTCGCGCGCGCATCTCCGAGGAGTCGGATCTCACCCGGCTGGTCAGGACGCTGCTGCAGAAGCTCAAGCGTGAGGTGCTGGAGGCCACCAGCATCTCCGTGTCCGTCGACTACGACGACACGGTCATCGACGGTGTCAACGTGATCGCCATGGCGCAGCTCCCGGCCGTGGTGCTGTCCGGGCCGCGCATCGACGAGAACCGCTTCTTCTCCACCAACGTGCCCCACGAGGACGCAGTGGTGGGGAGCGCCGGACCCGAGCTCTTGCGCAGGCGGCCGCCGTTCACCGTGGACCTCGAGTTCACCATCACTGCAGCCTCGGACCGCACCGTCGAGCTCCTGAACCTGATGGCCGCCGTGGCGACGTTCCTCAACCGCACGCGCTGGATCGAGATGTTCCGGGATCCGGAGGATACCGCCAAGGGCAGCGTGCGCTGGGAGATGGATCCACAGGGCGAGTACCGGACGCGCCTCGACGGACCGGATGACGTGCGTGCCTTCAACTGCGGCTTCGTCGTGCGCGGCTTCGACCTCGACGAAGGGCTGCCCTCCGACCTCGGGAAGGCCGTCGATACGACCGAGCTCGAAACAGAGGCCATCGCGCCAGCGCTGCCCGGAGGTGGGCCGTGACCGTGATTCTGATCAACCGCGCGCGGCGCATGAAGGTCTTCACGCTCGCTCACGCGGCCTACTGCGCGGCGCTCGGCAGCTGCGACTGCACCGTCGTCAACAAGCGTTCGGGGCGGCGCCTGGCCAAGTCGCTGACGCTGGCAGCCGGCTTCCGCAGCGCAGAGCTGCCCGAAACAGTGCTGCACCTGCCCGACGTGGTGCGTGCGGTTGCCTCGGGCGAGCTGGGGGTCGAGCGCATCGCACCCAGGCCGAAGCCGAAGACCACCCGGGCCGAGCGGAGCTCGTTCGAGAGCCCCAAGCCCAGAACGCGAAAGGGATCGAGGTAGACCATGGGCGGACAGCTTCTCTCTTCCAAGATCGTCGTCGTCGAAGAGGAACCGCGCGTTCGCGGGATCCCATCGGCGCCCACGGCTGTCATCGGCGCGGTCGGCATCACCGAGCGCGGACCCATTGGGCAGGCGACGCTCGTGACCTCGTTCGAGGAGTTCCAGACGAAGTTCGGTGGCTTCACGCCCGACTCGGACCTCGCGCTCGCCGCGATGGGATTCTTCGAGAACGGCGGCAGCCAGCTCTGGGTGGTCCGAACCGTTCACTACACCGACATCGCCGTCCCGGCTTCGGCCACCACCGTGCGCGGCTTCGGCTACCTCGTGTCGCCGGGTGCTCCCACGCCGGCGGTGATCACTGGTGCAGCGGCGGCCCCCTTCGCCCTGGCTGACGGCGACGTCCTCGTGCTTGCGGTGAACGGAGGCGCCGACGAGACCGCCACGTTCAGCGCGAGCGCGGCCCAGACAGCGGCGGGGGGCGCGACGCCCTTTGCGCTCGCGGACGGGCAGACGCTCACGTTGCGCTTCGACGGCGGGGTGGAGCAGACCGTCGTCTTTACCACCGCTGACTTCGCCGACATCGCCAACGCCACACCGGAGGAGGTCGCTGCGGTGATCAACGCCGCCATCGTCGGCGGCAAGGCGCCGGTGCTGGCAGGCGTGCTCACGCTCGCGAGCGACACCGAGGGAATGAGCAGCTCCGTCGAGGTCACGGGCGGCACGGCCAACGCAGCGCTGGGCTTCCCGGCGGGCGCAGTCTCGGGCACCGGGAACGTCGGCAACATCGGGGCGGTGACCGTCGCCGAGGTGAAGGCGATCGTCGAGGCGGCTATCGCGGGCGTCCTCGTCGATGCTGGCATCGGCGGTGTGCTCGACATCCGCACCACCGCGACGGGTTCCACCGCGTCGCTCGAGTCAGGACCGGCAACGGCAGCAGCCTTCGGTCTCGATAACGACGCGCACCTCGGGAGCGACTCGGGTGCTGCCAACGCGATCCGCGTCGAAGGCAAGGACCCCGGCGCCTACGCCAACCGCATCGAGGCCGAGGTGCGTGCCCCGACCTCCGGCGACGCTGGCGAGTTCGACCTCGCGATCATCGAAGACGGCGTCTACCGGGAGATCTTCCCGAACCTGTCGATGGACCCGACGGCAGAGCGCTACCTCGAGCGGGTCCTGAACGACGCACGGCTCGGCTCGGTGTTCGTTCGGGTGATCGATCAGCTCCTGCCTGGCATGCCGGTGCCCGACCTCCAGACCGTCGCGCTCACGGGTGGTGACGATGGCCTCGCGGGACTCGACGACACCGACTTCGTTGGCAACGAGGCGGGCAAGACCGGTTTGCACGCGCTCGACCAGGTTCAGGACCTGACCCTGCTCATCGTGCCCGGCCGCGCCACACCCGCCGTGCACAACGCGATGGTCCGCTACTGTGAAGTGACCCGCGATGGCACCGTCTTCGCGGTGCTCGATCCGCCCGAGAACCAGGGGGCGACGGACATCGTCGCCTACGTGCAGACGACCGCATCGCTCCTGAACCTCTCCGAGTACGCCGCCATCTACTGGCCGCGGGTGAAGGTGCTCAACCCCGCCAAGAGCGTGTTCGGAGCGGCCGACCAACTCGTGGTGCCGCCCTCCGGCATCCTCACCGGCGTCTTCGCGCGCACCGACAGCGCGACGCCGGGCGGCGTCTATGATCCGCCCGCCGGCATCGACAAGGGCCGCATGTTCGGCGTGCTGGGCTTCGAGACGGACGAGGTGCTCGAGGAAACGAAGCGCGACCTCGTCTACCCCAAGCGTATCAACCCGCTCACCACCGGCCCGGGCCTGCCGCGCTTCGTCGACGGCTCGCGCACCCTGAAGGGCGACGGCAACTTCCCGTATGTCGCTGAGCGCCGCGGCGTGATCTTCATCGAGCGAAGTCTCAGGGATGGCCTCCAGTTCGCGCGCCACAAGAACAACACCGAGGGCCTGCGCGCTCAGGTGCGCCGGACCATCACGGCGTTCCTGCTCACGCAGATGAACAACGGAGCGTTCCGCTCGCGCGAGCCAGCGAAGGCGTTCTTCGTCGATGTCTCGGACCAGCTCAACACGCCCTCGGTCATCTTCGCCGGCAAGCTCATCGCCCGGGTGGGTCTCGCCACGAACAAGCCGGCCGAGTTCATCGTGCTGCGCATCTCTCAGGACACCCGGGCCCTCGAGGCCGAGCTCGCCGCAGCCGGCGCGTGACGTAGGAGGACACCATGGCGATCATCGGCAATCCCAGAAGCTTCCACAAGAAGTTCAAGTTCATCGTCGAGATCGACGACATCGGCCACGCCGGCTTCCAGAAGTGCAGCGAGCTCTCGGTCGAGGTCGCGAACGTGCAGTACTTCGAGGGCGGTTCGCTCATCCCGAACAAGAGCCCGGGCCGGCTCACCTTCGCCGATGTTACGCTCGAGCGCGGCGCGACCCAGGACCGCGATCTCTTCGATTGGTTCCAGGACGTCGCGATCACGTCGAGCGGTCTCGGCCTCACCGACGTCAACTACAAGCGCAACCTCGATATCGTGCAGCAGGACCGCGACGGCACCACGCTGCGTCGTTGGTCGCTTTCCCGCGCCTGGCCGGTGAAGTTCGTGGCCGGCGACTGGGACAACGAGGCCGACGAGAACGTCATCGAGTCGGTCACGCTGACGTACGACTTCTTCGAGCTGGTTCAGTAGGGCGCGCGTTCGCTCACTTCGTCCGTGCCGTCGAGCCGGGTGTTTCGCCTTCGGGCGACGACGTGTTCGTCGCAAGCGATTGTGGCTTAGACTCGCCGCATGGGACTCTTGACCTTCAGCATCAACGTCACCCTGGACGGCTGCGTCGACCACCAGGAGGGAATCGCCGACGACGAGACACACGCCTTCTTCACCCGCCTCATGGACGAAGGCGGGGCGATGCTGTGGGGCCGCGTCACCTACGAGATGATGGAGAGTTACTGGCCGGCGGTCGCCCGCGGCGACGAGGAGGCGCCGCCGGCGATGCGCGAGTGGGCGGTCAAGCTGGAGGCCAAGCCGAAGTACGTGGTGTCGTCGACGCGAAATGACTTCCCGTGGACCAACAGCCACCACATCACCGGCGACCTGCGCACGGGCGTGCAGAAGCTCAAGGACGCGACCCCAGCCGGTGTGCTCCTCGGTAGCGGCAAGCTCGCGACCGAGCTGGATCGGCTCGATCTCATCGACGAGTACAAGTTCCTCGTCCACCCCAGGATCGCCGGCCACGGGCCGACCCTGTACCAGAGCGGGCTGCCCAGCACGCGACGGCTCGAGCTGGTCTCGGCGAAGCCGCTCCGCAACGGCGCGGTCGCCATGCACTACCGGCGCGCGCGCTGACTCAGAGCAGCCCCATCGCGCCCCAGCCAGCGTGTCCCCGCCTCTGGCATTCGGCGCTTTGCCTCCCTGGAAGACCAATCTCCAGGAGGCGTGCGCCAATGTCCGAGATCATCACCTGCCCGACGGGGCTCAGCGGCCGCATTCGCGGCATGAAGGTCCGCGAGGAGCGGGTCCTGGCCGATCGGCGGCTCGCCAAGTCCGGCGGACAGGTGGACGAGCTGCTCGCGGCCTGCTGGGAGGAGACGCTCGACGCCGGGCCTTATGACTTCGGCGAAAAGCCCATCGATTGGGGCCTCGTGTTGCAGGGCGATCGGTTCTACGCGCTGCTCCAGATCCGCGTGCTCACTTACGGGCCGACCTACGCGTTCTCCATCAACTGCCAGAACGATGCCTGCCGCGCGAAGATCGAGTGGGAGCTCGACCTCGGCGACTTGCCATGCAGGGCCCTGACGGACGAGAGCCGGGCGGCCTTGCTCGCCGGGAACCGCTTCGAGACGACGCTGCCCGACGCCGGCAAGAAGATCTGGTTCCGGCTCCTCACCGGTGCTGACGAGCGCAAGCTGCCGCAGCTTCGGCGCAGCGCCGGTGACCAGCTGCTCTCCGCGATGCTTGCGTTCCGCGTGCTCGAGGTCGAGGGCGTCGAGCCGCGCGAGAAGAAGCGCTTCATCGAGGAGCTGAGCCTCCGCGATGCCGACTTCCTCGTCGACGAGTTCGACCGGGTCGACTGCGGTGTCGACACGGCGATCGAGGTCGAGTGCTCCGAGTGCTTCGCGACCCAGGAGGTGGAGCTCCCTTTCGACCGGAGCTTCTTCATGCCGGGGAAGGAGCGGACGGCGAGACGGCGGGACCGGAGCAGCTCCTTCCGTGGGTAGACCTCGATGGCTGGCGCGAAGGCATCTTCCAGATGTGCTGGCGGCAGCACGGCGGCTCGGGGCTCGGGGCGAGCCTCGCGGAGGTCCTCGCCATGAACACGGCCGACCGCGACTGGTTCCTCGAGCGCATCGGCCAGCAGCGCTCGCGCGAAGCGAAGGAGATCGAGAAGGCCGGAAAGCGGAGGTCGTAGGGCGTGGCGCTCAACAACCTAGGCCTCGGCTTCGTGTTCACCGCGCGCGATCTCGCGTCCGCCAAGATGGCCGGGCTCGAGCGCCGGTTTTCGAGCCTCGACGAACGCGTCACGGGAGGAACCGAGCGTCTCACCGGTGCCTTCCGGCAACTCGGCATCGGTCTCGCGGTGTTCACGGCTGGGGCAGCGGCGGTCGCCGGTGCGCTCTCGCTCGCGAATGCAGCGGGGCGCTTCGAGCAGGGGCTCGCCGCGGTCGGAGCCGTCACCCGGGCGACCACCCGAGAGCTCGCCATGCTCCGCGATGGCGCGATCCGGGCCGGCATTGAGACGCAGTTCTCTCCCGACGAAGCGGTCGCTGGCCTTCAGTCCCTGGCGACCGCGGGGCAGACCGCCGAACAGGCGACACGCACGCTGGTGCCGGTGCTCGATCTTGCCGCCGGATCCCTGGGCCAGCTCGGCGTTGCCCAGGCTGCCGAGGCCGTGGTCGGCACGCTCAACGCCTACGGTCTCGCGGCAGAGGAGGCCGCCGGCGTCACCGACAAGCTCCTGCGCATCACGCAGCTCACGAACTTCCAGACCCGCGACTTCGAGGCGGGGCTCTCGAAGGCTGCGGCTACCGGCGCGGTCTTCAGCCAGGGCCTCGACGACGTGCTGATCACAATGGGCCTGCTCCGAAACCGGAACATCGACGCGTCGAGCTCGGCCACCGCCTTCCGCGAGTCGGTCCGCCGCGTCGGCGCGGAGAGCCGTGCCCAACAGGCGATCACGAGCGCCGGCGTGAAGGTCTTCGACGACCAGACGGGGCAGATGCGCTCGATCGTCGACATCATGAACGACTTCGCCCAGGCGACTGCGACCATGAGCGACGAAGAGCGGAACCGCCGGGTGGTCACGGCCTTCGGTGCCCGCGGCCTCTTGGCCTTCAATGCCATCCTGAACGCGAGCTTCACGACGATGCGCGACGGGCAGCAGGTCACGTTGCGCGGCGCGGAGGCCATCGCCGCCCTGCGAGATGAGATGGGCGGAGCTCAGGGAACCGCGGCGCGCTTCCGTGAGCAGCTCCTCGACACCTTTGAAGGTCAGAAGACGCTGCTCCAGGGCACGCTGCAGACCTTTGCGGTTGTGCTCGGCGAGCCGTTCGCCGCCGTGTTCAAACCGATCGTCCGCACGCTCGTCGACGTGCTCAACCTAATCTTGCGCGCCTTTCAGGCCATCCCGGCGCCCATCAAGCGCATCTTCGCCGGGATCGTGCTCGCGGCCGGCAGCTTCCTGATGTTGGTTGGTGGTGTCATCGCGGCCAAGGCTGCCATCGCTCTGCTGGTCATCGCGTTCAAGGCTCTGGGCATCACGGTGGGCGGCATCTTGGCGACGCTGCTTCCCGCGATCCTCATCGTGGCAGTTCTCGGTGCGGTCGTGGCCGGGTTCGTGGTCGCGTTCCAGCGCAACGTCGGCGGCATCGCGGACTTCGTCAGTCGGATTGGCGAGCGGGTGAGCCTCTTCTTCAACGGGATCAAGCAGCTCTTCGAGCAGGGCGGGTTCTCGGGTGCCGTTCGCGAGGAGCTGAACCGCGCCGAGAACCTCGGGCTCAAGCGCTTTCTGATCTCGCTCTACCAGATCGTCTTCCGCATCCAGCAGGTGTGGGAGGGATTCAAGGAAGGCTTCACGAGCACGATCGAGGAGGCCCGCCCGGTCTTCGACGATCTGATGGATGCCTTCAGCGAGCTCGGTCAGGAGATCGGCGCGCTCTTCTCGGGGCTTACGGGCAGTGCCGCAGGGCTGCCATCGTCGGAGTTCCGCAGCTTCGGTCAGGCCGCAGGTGCAGCCATCGCCACGGTGGTCCGCTGGCTCACCCAGCTCATCGCCGTGTTCACCCGCATCACGAGCGGCATCATCGCGGGGTTCCGCTCGATGCAGGAGTTCATCGGGCCCGCGTTCGAGGTGGTCGGAGAGGCTCTCGGGCAACTCCGCGACGCCTGGAACGCGCTCACCGGAAGCTCGAAGGACTCGACCAAGGCGACCAACGAGTCCACCAGCGCCTGGCGGTCGCTCGGGGAGTTCCTCGGGCAGGTGCTCGGCGGCGTTGTCACGGTCATCACGCTCGCCTTCGCCGGGCTCATCAAGGTGGTCACCGCGGTCATCTGGGTGGTGAACACCGTCAAAGACGCCTTCATCGCGGCGGGCACCTGGATCGGCGAGACGGCCGCGAAGATCTACCTCTGGTTCACCGAGACGCTGCCGAACGCGATCTCGAACGCCATCGCCACGGTGGTCGGCTTCTTCCGCGCGATCGGCCAGTTCTTCGTGGGCATTGGGAGGTGGTTCATGGGGCTGTTCCGGTCGATCGCCGACGGCATCAAGGGCTTCCTGTCACCGGTGGTCGACTTCTTCCGCGGAGTGGGCCGCGCAATCAAGGCCGTGTTCGACGCCATCGCGGACTTCGTCATCAAGCTGCTGCGCAAGATCCCGGACGCGCTCTTGCCGGCGAGTCTCGAGCGGCTGAAGCGATCGCCGCTCTCGACCGAGGTCCGCACGGAGGACAGCTTCGCGGCGATCGGCGGCACCGAGAGCACGGCGGCCCGCTCGGAGGCGGCCACCTCCGCGATGCCGGCCGCTGCCGATACGGCCGGTCGCACCAACGAGTTCGCGCAGCTCGAGGCGAACATGATGGCGTTCGCAAACGCCCAGGCACAGCGGCAGGGCCAGGCGCCGCCGTTTCAGATCAACGTTCAGGTCGACGGCGAGACCGTCGCCCGGGCCAGCCACCGAGCCGACCGCGATGTCGCGATGCGCTCATTCTCGCCGGTGCCGGCGTACTGAGGTGACCCATGGGGATCGAGCTTGCCACGGTCAGGCCTCCACGCTGCGTGCTGGTGAACGTCACCAGCGGCGAGTCGCTGGAGTGCCTGTTCAACCCCACGCAGCTCACCGAGAAGGTTCAGGTCAACTGGAGCCGGCTTGCGGTGCCCGGGCTCTCGCACCAGGTGCTGCAGTTCCAGTCGACGAGCAACCGGCAGCTCGCTGGCGTCGAGTTCTACGTGGATCGGTTCTTCGCGACCGAGCAGCCCGGCGAGCCCGACGTCCTCGACTTCCGTGCGTTCATCCGCTCGCTCACGGTCCCGCCCGCCGGAACGGAAGGTGTCGTCGACACGGCCCCGCCGCGCACGCTCTTCATCTGGCCCGAGGTCGTGACCATCGAGACCGTGATCACGGACGTGGAGTTTCAGTACCGGCAGCTCGGCGTGGACGGTCGCGTGCTCGTCTACGCAGCGACCGTGACCTTCGAGGAGATCCTCGACGTGCGCGTGACCTCCGAAGAACGCCGAGGGGAGGTGTGACATGCCTCCGCGCGTAGGTTCGAGGTTCGGCTTCAGCCTCGGCGTTCGCGACGACGCCGGCCTCTTGCACCTCACCGATCGCGAGCCGTACCGCTTCCGGGCGCATGCCGACAACCGCGTCCATGTGGCCGTGCAGGGCGACACCTTCTGGGCTCTCGCCGGTCGCTACTTCGCACCGCTGCCCCGCGCCTGCGGCTATTGGTGGGCAGTCGCGGACTTCCAGCCGGACCCGGTGGTGGACCCGACCCTCGCGCTCGAGCCCGGGCGCCGCATCTTCATCCCGAGCTTACGCGTGCTCACCGACGTCATCCTCGGCGAGGCCGGACGGAAGGAACGCGCGTGACCAACCCCCGTCTTCGACCGCAGCGCGACAGGCGTTCGCATTATGATCCCGAGGGGCGTGTCCATTCGGAGAGATGGGCGTGGAGGCGAGGAATCTCGCAATCCGCCAGTCGAGACCGCGGCTCTATGGTCACGCCGAGTGGAAAGTCGTCAAAGACGATCCAGAAGCACCGGAGTCCGAGCCGAAAGCCTCGCATGCGAATATCCGGCCCGTCGACAGCCCGGCCAAGTCGGGTGCCGATCAGCCCAGCCACAGCCTCCGCATAGTTGGGGAATTCTTCCCACTCAATGTGCTCGGTCAGAAGGATGCAGCTCCAGCCGTTTGCCATACCCTCGACACTGAGGCGTTCGAGTGGAACGTCGCGAGCACCCAGCCGTGCGAAGCGCCCTGTCATCGCTCCGCCCTTCCGAGCTTTGCCTCAAGAGTCGCCCACGCGCTTCGAACCATCCACTTCCCTGGTATGATGGCGAAGCGTGACCGATGGGGCCTCTGCTGGAGGATCTGCTCCTCGAGCCAGTCCGGATCGAATCCTGCCCATTCGCCAGCAACGCTCAGCAGGTTCGTATGCAACACCGGGTGCAGCTCCCGATACAGGATCTCCTCGAGTTGCCCTGTGCTGTAGCCGCTGTCGACGAGGACGGCGGCGATCCTCTCGTTGTCGAGCTCGTCGAGCTCCGTGTCGAGGTAGAGCTCCGAGAGCACGTTCCACACGGGACGACGTCGCTCCAGATCGGTGGCCGCGAGAGGCAACTCCTCACCGTGGCGAGTCCAGGCGCCCGGGAAGAGCCCCATCGTCAGTGGCAAGCACGAAAGCGGAGCAAGCAGGAGGATTGCGAGGACCGTCCACGGGTGAAACCAGAGGAGCCATGCGATACCGGCGGCGATAGCGAACAGCACCGCATAGCCGAGAAGACGCCGGCCCGGCGAGAGGGGTGTCGAGGTTGCCATCACCCCGCTCCCGGTAGGCCGGCTTCGCGCAGCGCCGAGAGTGATCGTGACAAATTCGTGCGGGCCTGCGCCTCAAGGCGCTGGCTGAAGAATGGGGTCGAATAGATCGAAGTAGCTTCGAGAAAGGACCTCAGAATCCTCTCGCGCCCGACGCGGAAGAGCGGTTCGTCCACGTGTCGGTACTCCTCGCGGATCTGGTCCTCGTAGCAAGCGAAGACGTGCGGTGACGAGCCGAGCACGGCAAGGTCGATGTCGTTCACCAGCGCCCCATCTCCATCGCGTGCGCGATGAGATGCCGTATCCTCGACCAGGGCAACGATCCCCTCAGTGGACGACTCTGACAGAAGGCTCGCGTGCGCGTGAGCCCGGAACAACTCAGCACTGCACTTTTCGTTGTCGACGCGCTGCGGGTCGTACACGACGTCGTGGTAGATGAGCGCGAGTTCTACCTCGAAGGGATGCTCAGCGAACTCGCAGCTCGCGGCAAACCATCGAAGACATTCCAGAATGTGCTCAAGCGTGTGGTAGGTCCGATGAGGTTCCAAGTAGCGTCGGACAATCTCCGCGAAATCTGGGGCATGGCGCGCGCCCAGTCGGCGCCAAGCGCCGACAAAGCGTTCACGGATGGCAGCGACCTCCTGGGCGGCTAGACGTCTCGTCATGCTCCTAGCGTGAATCGCGTAAATTGGTTACACAACCAACCTATGGGAAGACCGACCAATCGTGCCGAGCGGCGCGCTCAGATCCTTCGCGCTTTCGCCAAAGTTCTTGCCGACCACGGGTACGCCGGCGCCACGATTGCGGCGGTCGCGACGGAAGCCGGCGTGGCGCCAGGGCTGATGCATCACCACTTCAAGAGCAAACAGGAGATGCTCGAAGCTCTGCTTCGGGATCTGATCTCGGGATTTCGGGCCCGCGTGCATGTCTATGAAGAGCGAGAAGACCCGCTGCTCGCGTATGTGGACGGGGCCTTGAAGCTCGATGAGCGTGCCGACGTCACCGCAGCTCGCTGTTGGGTGGGCCTCTTCGCAGAAGCTGTCCGCAGCCAGAGTCTCTTCCGGCATGTGCGGGCACTGATCGACTCGGAGATCGGGACGATCCGCCAACGATCGGGAGGACGTCTATCCGATCACGACGCAGGTGCGGTCCTGGCCTTCATCATTGGTGCGCTGGTGGTGGGAGCGTTTGCGCCGAAGAAGACGGCCGGGTTCGCAGCTCCCGGGCTTCGAAGACTCGTTGGCGCGTTGATGGATTCGTAGCGCCGTCGATCCGGGGGGGGGGGGGGGGGGGGGTGG
>JAEZYZ010000254.1 GCA_023418705.1 Pseudomonadota bacterium
GCCTGCGACGACGGCAACACCGCCGCGGGCGACGGTTGCAGCGCTGCTTGTGACATCGAAGACGGGTACTGGTGCGACGCTCCCGGTCAACCGTGCCGTCAGGTGATCTGCGGCGACGGCGAGCAGAGCTCCTACGTGATCGGGGGTGAGTACTTCTGGGAAACCTGCGACGACGGGAACGCGGTCGCCGGTGATGGCTGCGACGCGGGCTGTGAGGTCGAAGCGGGCTTCGTCTGCGAAGTCCCCGGGACGCCCTGCCGCCAGCCGGCGTGCGGCGATGGCTACTGGGACACCGCCTGGGGGACAGGGGGCGCGGGCGGGAGCACCGGCGGCTCAGGCGGCACCCTCGCCTTCGCCAGCGGAGGCGCCCCGAGCGGGGGCGGGGCTGGCGGTGTTGCCGGCGGCAGCGGCGGCATGCCCGGCTCTGGCTACTATGAGGGATGCGACGACGGCAACACCCAGCCGGGGGACGGTTGCGACGCGAGCTGCGAGGTCGAGCCGGGGTGGGTTTGTGACCACTACGGTTGTCGCGAGCCGATCTGCGGGGACGGTATCGCCGATTGGCCCCTCGAGGAGTGTGACGACGGCAACGACGTCGCTGGGGACGGCTGCGACGCCTGCCTGTACGAGGGCTGGCCAGGGACAGGCGGCGTCGGTACCGGTGGCGCCCTGCCGACGACGGGCGGCGCCGGCGGTACGAGCGGCTCCTGAGCTCAGGCGGCGTAGCGGGCCTGCCTCGCGGCGGGCCTCGCTCGCCCCGTCAGAAACTTCGGCGTGACCCGAACCAAGACGGCCGCCTTGCGTCGAAACGCCAGGAGCTCGGCAGTCCTGTCCCTCGCGGGCGCCTCTCCGCCCCGGTGGTGGGGCGGAGGCAGGACGCGCGCCGTCGGAACACGGCGCGGCGAGGGACGTGCGCGTCAGCGCCGTAGCTGCTTGTGCCGGTCCCAGCACGGCGGGCAGCGCCACTCGACGGTGCGCGTCCCGTCTGCGTTCAGCGTGCGCGAGAGGCGCCAGCCGTGCTGGGAGCTGATCAAGGTGTAGCTGGTGTCGGTGGATGGCGCGAGGGCCCCGCACGCGACGCAGCGGCGGTGGCCAGCCTCGCTGAAGGGACTCCGCTCGGGCGGGCTGCTGTCCATCACGGTTTACCTCTGGAGCTTGCCGTAGCTGTTCTCCAGATGAAACAGCACCGGCTGCGTGTCCCCGGAGATCAACATCTCCTTCACTACGGGGCCGTTGTCCGGCATGTCGGGAGGGGTCAGGCCCGACAGCGCTCGGACGAGCTTGCCTTCCCCGCGCGCTTGGTCGAAGTCGAGCATGGTGTGCTGCGCCACTTCGTCGAAGTCCGAAGCGCTGGCGTCGATGCGCGCCGGGATCGACCCCTTGATGCGATTGAACGCCACCTGACCCTCGACCGAGCCGAACGTCGCGAGCAGCTTCAGCGCCTGAGCGCGCGACGGAGCGCCCTTGGGCAGCGGGAAGCAGTCCGCGGTGAAGACGAAGCCGTCGCTGCCGGGGAACGCGACCTGACCGAAGTCGACGCCGGGGACGAGGCCTTTGACCTGTAGGTAGCCCTTGGCCCAGTCGCCCATGGGGGCGAATACGGCCTCTCCGCGCACCAGCTTGTCGACCGCATCCGACCAATCGACCTCGTTGGCGTCCGCGTTGAAGTGCGGCCAAAGGGCGAGCACGCGATCGAGCGCCTCGACCACCCGGTCGTCGCCAGGATCTTCGTTTCCGGTCCAGTAGCTTTCGTAGAAGTCGACCCCGCCGACGGCCGGCAGGACCATCTCGAGCGCGAACAGCGCCATCGTCCAGTCGTACTTGTTGCCGATCGCGAGGCAGGCGCGGTCCGGATCGATGTTCGGCAGGTTTTCACAGAACGCTTCGAGGTCGTCGAGGCTCTCGGGCACCGTGAGGTCGTGCTCGTCCATGAACTTCTTGTCGAAGAACATCGCGTTGATCCGGTGGATGTTGACCGGCACGCCGTAGAGCTTGCCCGACGCCGGGGAGCTCAACGCCTCGATGACCTCAGGCGGGAACCCGGTGTCCCAGCCGTTTGCCTGCTTGTAGGCGTCGAGCGGCTCGAGCTTCGTGTCGCTGTCGTCGATTTGGTTGAAGTTGACCCACTTGAACAGGTCGGCGCCGATGTTGGCCTGGAACGTATCCGGCGGCTGCCCCTGCGTCATGCGCGTCTCGAGCACTTCGCGCGCGTTGGTGGCGACGTTCGCCGCCAGGTTGACGTACTTGAAATCGGGGTTCCGCTCCTGGTGGACCGCCAGCAGGGCAGACAAGGCGTCCACCTCCCCGGGGGCCGTCCACCAGCTGAAGATCTCCATGGTGCGGCTGTCGGTGTTTTCGTCACCGGAATCCGAGCTGCATCCGGATGCCAGAGCGGCGAGCGCCAAACAGGTGATGGCGCAATGTGTCTTCGGGGTCCTGAACATGATCGATCTCCTCCTGGGACGCGTTCGAGAACGGGGCTAACCTTACGACGGCCGTCGGCACCGCTCCCTGAAGCGGGAGCGCCGGTTGCGCCATGGAATTTGGAGGACAAGCAGCGCACGGGTGTGCGAGCGCCTTCCGAAGAGCCCAACTCCCGTCATGCGGCCCGATCGAAAGCGTCGATTTTTCGTTGGCTCCTCGGGGATGGCTTTTATGATGCCGCCGAGGCACACGGATCCATGCAGACGCTGCTCGTTGCATTTCGTTACTTCTTGGCCGCGTTTGGCGCCGCCATCCCGGTCGCCTGCACCCTCGCGGTCGACGCGGGGGAGCTCCAGGAGGGCTGCCCGACCGGGCAGAAGGAGTGCTTCGGTCAATGCGTGTCCGTCAACGACCGGGACTTCGGCTGTGCGGGGTCGAGCTGCACCCCCTGCACCTTTCCAGGGGCCACCAGTCGTTGCGGTTCGGACGGCGAGTGCGCCCTTGGCGTCTGCACCGGCAGCAACCGCGACTGCAACCGAGACGACTCGGACGGCTGTGAGGTCGACATCGACATCGACCCGCTAAACTGCAACGAGTGCGGCGAAGTCTGCCAACCGTTCCCGAACTCCGAGCCGGCATGCGGCAATGGCACGTGCTCGATCGCACGTTGCCTGACGGGTTTCAGGGATTGTGATGGCGACCGCCGCAACGGCTGCGAGGCCGACCTTTCGAAGAGCCCGAACTGCGGCGCCTGTGGGGTCGCGTGTGAGGACGGCACCAGCTGCGAAGAGGTCGGCTTTGCGGAGTGGGAGTGTCGCTGAGCGCATCGCACTTCGACGCGGGGCGCCGTACAAGTGCGCAAACCTACGACGAACAGATCGAGGCGGGCCTTCTTCTTCGGCGCGCGCGGCCGTTGAACTAGCTGGCGGGCAACGCTTAGCGGTTGCACGCGCCCTGCGGTACGATCAATGACGACCATGGCCGGCAGTATCCCAAGGAGAGAAGCAACGGGCAGCGTCCGTAGGGACGATCCGTTCGGCTCCGCCGGCAAGTACCGCGTTTTGATGGAGCTCGGACAGGGCGGAACGGCCGTGGTCTACCTGGCCGTCGCGCGCGGCCCCGCCGGCTTCAACAAGCTCGTCGTCCTCAAGGTCCTCAAGCGCAACTTGGTGGACGACGCGGCTTTCCGCGACATGTTCCTGCACGAGGCCCGACTCTCCGCCCGCCTCAACCACCCGAACATCGTCCAGGTCAACGAGGTGATCGAGCAAGACGGCTTGCCGATCATCGTGATGCAGTACCTGGAAGGACACGCTCTGTCGGACATCCTGACGCGAGCGGGGAACAAGCTCCCGCTGCGGATGCACCTTCAGATCCTCGCCGAGGTCCTGAGCGGGCTGCACTACTCACACGAGCTGACCGACTACGACGAGACGCCGCTAGGCGTCGTGCACCGCGACATGACGCCGCACAACGTCTTCGTCACCTACGACGGGCAGGTGCGGGTGCTCGACTTCGGCATCGCCAAGCTTGGTAGCTCACAAGCCGAGACCCAGACCGGCATCATCAAGGGCAAGCTCCGCTACATGCCGCCCGAGCAAATCGCCGGTGAAGCGATCGATCGCCGCACCGACATCTACGCCGTGGGCGTGATGTTGTGGGAAGCGGCCACGGGGTCGCGCATGTGGCATGGCGTCAGCGAAGCGACCGTGATGAATCGCGTGCTGCGGGGAGAGGTTCCGCTCCCCAGCAGCGAGAAGCCAGGCGTCGATCCGGAGCTCGAGCGCATCGTCATGAAGGCGCTCGCCTACGAGAAGGCAGACCGTCATGCCTCCGCGCTCGAGCTGCAGGCAGAGATCGAGAGCTATCTCGGCAACCACACGCCGATGGTCACCTCTCGCGAGATCGCCCGGTTCGTGTCCGAGAACTTCGATGAGGTGCGCTCGGCAACCAAACGCGCCGTCGAGGAGCAGCTCAAGGCGGACGCGCTGCGAAAGGACGATTCGTCGGTTCCGGTCTCGTTCCCACCATTTTCGGGATCGCAGTCGTTCACTCGAGCGGAGTTCACCTCGAGCTCGCCGCGCCAGGGAGAGAAGAAGCGCGCGAAGAAGGCCCTCGTCTGGCTCGGCGCCGGGGCGATCCTCGCGGCAGCGACCGCCGTGGCGGTGGTGGCGAGCCGCCCGGAGCCGAACCCGGCTCCCGCTGCGCCCGCGCCCGTCGCTGCACCCCCGGAAGTGAAAGACGTGCAGGTGCGCATCACGGCGTTCCCGGCGACGGCGACCGTCTTCGTCGATGGCAAGCCCGTCGCCGGCAACCCGTACAGCGAGACCCGCCCGATCGATGGCCAGCCACACACCATCCGTGCGGAGGCCGAGGGCCACATCGCGCGCTCGGAGACGGTGACCTTCGACGCCGACCGCGACATCGTGCTGGTGCTGCAGCAGGCCCCCAAACCCGAGCCCGAGCCCGAGCCGGAGGCGAAAGCCAAGCCGCCCGAGCCGGTGAAGGTCCCGCGGGTCCGCCGCGCGCCCCCGCCAGCCCCCAAGCCGGCCCCCAGACCGAACTGCAATCCGCCGTATACCGTGGACTCGCGCGGTGTGAAGAAGTTCAAACCGGAGTGCATCTAGGCTTAGATAGCGGTCGTGATGACGGTCCGCACCCCGTTCCTGGTCGCGAGCGTTGCCGTGTCGATGTTGACGGCCGCGCCGCTGTTCGCGCAGGAGGCGACCGATACCCCGAGCGCCCCGACGCCGGAGTCCTGCGCGCAGCAGCACGAGCGTTCCCAGGTGCAGCGTCTGGAAGGTCGCCTGCTCGAGGCTCGGGACGCGCTGCGCCACTGCGCCGACGCGGCCTGCCCGGCGCTGATCCGCACCGACTGCGCGGAGTGGCTGGTGCAAGTGCAGCAGAACGTTCCGGCGATCGTGCCCATCGCGCAGTCCGACGCGGGTGACGAGACGAACGTCCGCGTGTTCCTCGATGGCAAGCTCGTCGCCGAGCGGTTGACGGGGCAAGCGTTGGAGGTGAACCCTGGCGCCCACCAGGTCCGCTTCGAGCTCGAGGGCTACCCGCCGGTGTCGCAGAACGTCGTGGTGCGTGAGGGGGAGCGCCGGCACGTCGTCCCCGTCCGGTTCAGCAAGCAGGAACAGCCGCCGGAGCCAGGTACCGGTCCGCGCGCGCCAACGTCCGAGGCGCCCGACGCGGTCCCTTCTCACCGCCCGATCCCAGTGCTGACCTACGTGCTCGGTGGGGTCGCCGTGGTCGCCTCCGGCACCGGAACGTTCTTCGGGCTGCGGGCCCTCTCCGAAAAGGAGGACCGCCGAAATGATTGCGCGCCGTTCTGCAGCGACGACCAGGCCGACGGCGTACGCAACACCGCGCTGGTCGCGGACATCGCCTTCGGCGTGGCGGCCGTCTCGGCGGGCGCGGCGCTCGTGAGCTTTCTTCTACGCCCCGAGGTGCCGATCGAGCAGGCCTCTCGAAGCCGAGCCCGCGAGGTGGCGCTCCGCCCGAGGTTCCTGTTGGCGCCGCTGCCCGGCGGAGCGCAGCTTGGCGCCGCCGGCGCGTTTTGAGCGCCTGAGGCGCTCGTGAGCCCTCGGGTCGAGCGCCGGCCACGATCGCTCACTGCCGCGCCGCCTCGATCGCCTGGTACAGGTGGCTCTCGGAGTGCTGCGGACCCCCCACCCAGCGCACGATGCCCCGCCGGTCGGTGACGAACGTGACCGGCAGCGCGAGCACATCGAAGCGCTCCTTCAGCCGATCGTCGCCGTCGTGGATCACGGGGAAGGTCAACCCGTAGGCGGCAGCGAGCTGCCTCGCCGAGCTTCGAGCCGGGTCGACGCTCACCCCGACGAAGGTGACGTCGGAGTAGCGCTGGTGGAGGCGCTCGGTGATGGGCAACGCGCGCGTGCACGGGTCGCAGTATTGGGCGAAGAACTTGACGACGACCGACTTGCCGGCGAACGCGCGCGCCTTTAGCTGCCGGCCCTCGAGCGTCGTGCGCTCCAGGGTGGGGAGCTGCCGCCCGAGCAGGCTGCTGGGAGCGGTGGGCGGATAGCCGGGCGCCGACCCGCACCCTGTCAGGAGTGCGAGGGCGGTCGACAGCGCGATGGGGTGGTGGATCAGCGGCCATCGGCGGCGCACGCCGTTCGCTCTGCGAAGGCCTGCGCGCAGCGCGACGCGCAGTGAAAGGAAGAGCCTCTGCATGCGAAGAAGGTGTGCATCGCCCGGCGATCTGGACGAAAGATCGGCTGTTCGGCCATTGGGGCGCGGCCTCGGGCCGTCTCTTACGCTGAAGGCGTTCAGCGGGCGGAAAATCCTCGATCCCGGAGCAGCGCCTCGACTTCTGGATCACGACCGCGAAATTGGCGGTACGCCTCGGCGCGATCGATGGCGTTGCCGGTGGCCAAGATGATCTCCTTGAATCTGCGGGCGAGCTCCGGGTCGAACGGGTCCTTGGCTTCCTGGAATGCCTCCCAGGCGTCGGCCGCCATCACGTCCGACCAGAGGTAGGAATAGTAGCCGGCCGAGTAGGCGTCCGAGGTGAACAGGTGCAAAAAGTGCGGTAGGCGATGCCGCATCACGATCTCTTTGGGCATGCCGATCTCCTTCAGAACTTGCTGCTCGAATTGCTTGGGATCGACCTCACCGGTCGGATCGGTGTGCAGCTTCATGTCGGCGATGGCGGCCGCCAGGTACTCTACGGTGGCAAAGCCCTGGTTGAACGTCTTGGCCTTGCGCATCTTGTCGATCAGCGCCTGCGGCATCTTTTCGCGGGTCTTGTAGTGCAGGGCGTAGGTGTCCAAGAGCTCCCGCGTGAGCACCCAGTTCTCGTGCACCTGGCTCGGGAACTCGACGAAGTCGCGCGGGGTCTCTCCGAGCGAGGGATAGGTCGTGTCGTTGGTCAAGGCGTGCAGGGCGTGCCCGAACTCGTGAAAGAGCGTCTCGGCGTCGTCCAGGCTGATCAGGGTCGGTTCTCCGGGACCGCCTTTGGTGAAGTTGTTGTTGTTCGAGACGATGGCGTGCACCTCGCCGTCGAGCTTGTGCTGGCTTTGATAGGTCGCCTGCCAGGCGCCCGAGCGCTTGTATTGGCGAGCGAAGTCGTCGCGGTACAAAAGACCGACGTGGCTGCCGTCGACCTTGTTGGTGACACGAAAGACGCGGACGTCCGGATGAAACACCGGCACCTGCCCGGTGATCTCCTCGAACGCATAGCCGTACAGGCGCTCGGCCATGGCGTACGACGCCGCGATCACGTTCTGCAACTCGAAGTAGTTCTTGAACTCGCTTTGATCCAGATCGTACCGCTGCCGCCGGACCTTCTCCATGTAATAGCGATAGTCCCAGGGCTCGATGGTGATCGAGTGACCGAGCGCTCGCGCCATCCGCTGCATGTCGGCGATTTCCTCTTTGGCGCGCTTCACGGCCGCCGGCCAGACCCGCAGCATCAGCGCCTCGGCGCGCTCCGGATCCTTCGCCATGGTGTCGCTCATGCGGTAGTGCGCGTGGCTCGGGAAGCCGAGCAGCTTGGCCCGCTCGGCGCGCAGCTTGACGATCTGCTGGATCAGCGCGTTGGTGTCGTGCTCGTCGCCGTGGTCCCCGCGGGTGACGAACGCCTCGAACACCCGTTTGCGCAGATCCCGCCGATCGGACAGCGTCAAGAAGGGGTCGACCGCCGAGCGCGTGTTGACGACGATGTGGCCGTCCACGCCGCGCTCCTTGGCGGCGGCCGCGTACGCCTGCACGAGCGACTCCGGCAGGCCGTCGAGGTCCTCGGGACCGAGCGTGATCCAGGTGTCCTCGTCCGCCTGCACGCGGTTGCCGAAGTCGGCATACAGCTTCGCCAGGGTCTGGTTGATGGCGCCGACGCGGGCTTGTTTCTCCGGGTCGAGGCCGGCACCGCTGCGAACGAAGTCGTCGTAGGTCTTCTCCACCAGCGCGACCTGCTCCGGCGTGAGCCCGCTTTCGCCGCGCTTGTGGTGGACGGCCTGGACGCGCCTGAACAAGCTCGGGTTGAACCGGACGGCGTCGAACACCTCGCTGAGCTTGGGCTCGATGATCGCAGTGAGATCCTGAATTTCAGGAGTGTTGCGGTTGCCGGCCATCACGAAGAAGAGCGTCGCGACCCGATCGAGCGGCCTGCCGGAGCGCTCCAGCGCCGCGAGCGTATTGTCGAAGGTGGGCGGCTCGGGGCTCTCGGCGATCGCCGCGACCTCGGCCAGAAAGAGCCGGGAGGCTTGGTCGACGGCCGGCAGGAACAGCCGCGTCTCGACCTTGTCCCACGGAGGAACCCCCCCGTAGGGACCGGTCCACTCGGCGAGCAGGGCGTCGACGGCGGGATCTTGGGCAGCGCTTTGGGGTGAGGAGTGGGTCATGTCGGAGGAGGCGGGAGGGGTGGGG
>JAEZYZ010000322.1 GCA_023418705.1 Pseudomonadota bacterium
GCCGCCGGTGCCCTGCCCGGCGCCGCCGGTGTTCTGGCCTCCGGAGCCCCCAGCGCCCTGCGCGGCGCCGCCAGTGCCCCCGGGGGACGTTTCATCGGAGGAACAAGCAAGCAGCGCAGCGCCGGTGAAGATCAGAGCCAAACGAAACATCGGGAGGGTGGGCATCATGGATGGGGGGCCGCGAGGGATCGCGGGCACTGGGCGCTAAATGCCCGACCGTCGCCGACTTGATCACGATTTTTCGTGAGCCTCACACGAAAAGCTAGCGCGCCGCCAAGCGGGATCGCGGCCCCTCACGGGCTATGCGACGCGGCGTGCTCGCGCAGAGCTGTGAGCAGGTCCCCCCACCACAGACCCATCATCCGCACGAACGCGGCGGTCTCAAGGCCGTGCCGAACGGGATGAGCGGGCCGGATCTTGGACCACCCGCTGTGCGTCACCGTCACCAGGGTGCCCGCGCGAGCTGGCTCGAACGCGACCTCGACCTGGGTGCTCTCCGCGGGGGCGAAATTCGTGGCGCGCCACTCGAACGCCAGCCGGAAGGGAGGCTCGAAGGCGGTGACACGGCCCGTCTCGACCACCCGCGACCCGCCCGGCTCGTCGAAGGACTCGAACAGCCGGCCCCCCAAGTGCGGCTCGATGCACAAGATGCCCGCGTGCGTGCCCGCGGCTCGAAACCTCGGTCCGCGCCGCCACCATTGATCGATCTCGTCGACGAAGATGCGAAACGCCTCTTCGATCGGCACCTTCACCAGGACCGACGCTCGCACTTGGTCGCCACGCACCGGGTGGCTCACCGCCGCCTCCTTGTCCCGCGTTCGGCGTGGCGCTTGAACGCGAGCAACTGGTCGCTCCAGAACGCTTCCACTTGCTCGATCCAGCCGCGTAGCTGCTCGAAGGGCTCGGGGCGGAGCTCATACACGCGCGTGCGCGCGTCGTCGGCCTGCAGCTCCTCGCGCACGATGCCGGCTTGGCGCAGGACGCGCAAATGCCGGCTCACCGCCGGGCGAGTGGTCCCGAGCGCGGCGGCGATCGCGCTCGGTTGCTCCGGTCCCTCGCTGAGCAGCGACACGATCGCGCGCCGCATCGGATCGGCCAGCGCCGACAGCGTCACGTCGACCGGCTCGGTCACGGCGCCTTGGGATCTTTGATCACGCGCATGAACCACCAGTGGTGGCCCTCCGGATCCACGGCTTCATACGAGCGATTGGCGCCGTACGCCTCGCCGTAGTCGTCCGTCTTGGGCTCGGCGACGATGACCGCGCCGGCTGCTTTTGCGCGCGCGCAGTGCGCGTCGACGTCGTCCACGTAGACGCACAATGCCTGAGTATTGGCGCCTCCGAGCGCGCGGGGGGATTTGCAGTGGACTCTCGAGGGCATCTGCTCGCGCACCGACGCGACCATGATCAGGCCGCCACCGTAGGTCAGCTCCGAATGCTCGATGCGTCCCTCTTCGCCATCGATTCTGAGCCGCACCTCGAACCCGAACGCGTCGCAAAGCCAGTCGATCGCTCTGGGTGCGTCCTCATAGAAAACGGCGCTCGAAATCCACGGCCAGCTCGGATGGGGAGAATCCATGGTACCTCCTGATAGTTTCCAGTTTCGTAAATAGTTATTAACTTGTGAAACTATTGTCAAGCCGCGAACCGCTTCGGATCCCTTCGTCGGTGCGCGAGCCTGGATCCTCAGCGGTCTTCGCGGTCGCGGCGTGCGGTGATCTTTCGGCCCCGAAGGGTGGTCCCGCGCAGCGCCCGGATGACGTCCTGGGCGAGCTCCTCGGAAACCTCGACCACCGAGAAGCGATCGGCGATCTCGATCGCGCCGATCTCGCGCGCGTCGATGCGCGCCTCGTTCGCGATGGCCCCGACCAGATCCTGCGGCCGGATCCCCGCCTGGCGGCCGGCGCCGATGAACAGGCGCGCCATACGGCCCGCCGGGCCTCGCCGCTGCGGCCCCGATCGCGGCTCCTCCCACGGCGGCCCGGACGTTCCTCGACCTTTGGCGGCGCGCTGGCGCGGCTCGCGGTGAGGCAGGTCGGGCCGAGGGCGCTCGCGCGGGTCGCGCTCGGGCAGATCGCGCTCGAACCGCTCGCGCTTGGTGCGCTCACGTTTCGGACGCTCACGCTGGCGCTCGCCGAAGGGCTTCGGCTCCGGGATGTCGCGATCGTCGGCGCTGCGCCGGGTCTGCTCGTGCAACAGCTTCACCGCGGCCAGGGCGATCTGCATCACGTCGAACTCGTCCGAGAGCGCCTCCACCACCACGCTGAACGGGTTCAGGTCATTGCCGACCAGCGCCTCGCGCAGCGTCGCTCGCGTGAGCTCGAGCTGCCGGGCGCGGAGGTCGGCCACCGTGGGCACGCGCGCGACTTCGAGCCGCTGCTTCGTCAAGCGCTCGATGTTGCGCAGCAGGCGGTGCTCCCGCGGCTCACACAACGTGATGGCGACGCCTTCACGGCCAGCTCGACCGACCCGCCCGATGCGGTGCACGTAGGCCTCGGGCGTCGCCGGCACGTCGTAGTTCACGACGTGCGTCAACGTCTCGATGTCGAGCCCGCGCGCGGCCACGTCGGTGGCCACCAGGAGCTCCGTCGCGCCGCCTCGCAAGCGCCCCATGACCCGATCGCGCTGCTCCTGCGTCATGCCTCCGTGCAGGGCCTCCGCGCGATGTCCGCGCCCGACCAGGTTCTGCGTCAGCTCGTCGACGTCGAGGCGCGTGCGGCAAAAGACGATCGCCGCCGCCGGCGCTTCCACGTCGAGCAGGCGCCCGAGCGCCGTGGGTTTATGGGGGCGGGCGACCATGTACACCGCCTGCCGCACCTTTGGCACCTCGCCCCGCGGCAAGGGATCGCGGGCGATCTCGATTTGAACCGGGTCGTCGAGGTGGCGGCGAGCGATCGCCGCGATGCGCGGCGGGAGCGTGGCGGAGAACAGCACCGTCTGCCGCGACGCGGGCACCTCGGCCAAGATCGCCTCGATGTCCTCGGCGAACCCCATGTCGAGCATCTCGTCCGCTTCATCCAGCACCACGATCCCGAGACCGGCGAGCGGCAGCGTCCCCCTGCGGATGTGGTCGAGCGCGCGGCCTGGCGTCGCGATCACGACATCCACGCCGCGCCGCAGCGCCCCGAGCTGGCGCCCGATCGGCTGGCCTCCATAGACCGGCAAGACCCGCGCCCCGATCTCTCGCCCGTACCGATACATGGCCTGCGAGACTTGGATCGCGAGCTCCCGCGTCGGGACCAACACCAGCGCCAGCGGCTCCTCGCGCTGCGCCGCGGCCTCCAGCCGGTGCAGCACGGGCAGCGCGAAGGCGGCGGTCTTGCCCGTGCCCGTCGCCGCCTGCCCGATCAGGTCCCGCCCAGCGAGCAGCGGCGGAATGGCCTCGCGCTGAATCGCCGTGGGCTCTTCATAGCCGAGGCCACCGAGCGTGCTCAGCAGCCGCGGGCTCAGGCCCAGCCGCGCAAACGCTTCGAGGTCGGAAACGTTCCTGTCCATGTCGCTGATGCGCCCGGGGCGGGCGCTCTTCGGGTCGGGTGCTGGGTCGGAGTCGTGCATGTCGCTGATATCGGGCGCGGCCTCACCGCGCCGCTCGACGGTCCCGCTCGCACGGACGCGAGCGGGGGGGAAGCTCGTTGCGGCTCGCAGCCCGGACATTTCGTCGAAAGTCGGCTTCTCGCGGACTCCAGGGCCGCCGCCGCGTGCCCCGGCCGCCGCCGCAGCGCAGCAAGGCCGC
>JAEZYZ010000337.1 GCA_023418705.1 Pseudomonadota bacterium
CCCCCCCCCCCCCCCCCCCCGCGGGGACGGAGGCGGGTGACTGGGGGGTCGGTGGGGTTAGCTCGTCATCATTCGGTGGAACTTCTCGGTCAGGGTCGGGTCCGCGGCCATCTTGGCTCCCCATGCCGCGGCGACGGAGCCATAGGAGATCATGTCGAGCCCGTAGGGCGCGAGGGCGCCGGCCATGTTGCCGGCTTGCATCCCTTTGAGGATCTTCACGTAGTCGCTGAGGCGAGCGACGGGCTGTCCGGGAAAGAGCACGGGGTCGGGATCGCCGCCGCCGCCGCCGACCTCTCGCTGGGCTGCCTGGGCCTGGGCCATGCGAAGGTGCATGTCCATGTTGCCATCACGGATGTGGTCGAGCGCGGCGATCTCCTCGCGCGCGACGCCCATCTTCAGGAGCTGTGCATCGCGCTGCAGCTCGGCGAAGGCCTCGGAGAGGCGCGGGTTGGCGTCGATGGCCTCGTTCCACTCGTCGATGTAGGGATGGTTGGTCCCAGTGCGCGGGTGGGGCAGCGGCACCTTGAAGCGCTGGCAGAGCTGCACGAGCGCTGGCGGAGGCGGGCCGGCTGGGACGCCTCCTTGAAGGATACGGTCGCGCTCCCAGGTGAATTCGGCGTACTCGGCGAGGGTCAGTCCGCCGTAGCGCCGCTCTGGCGGACGTGCGGCTCCCTTGAGGTGTACGGTGCGCAGGTGATCGTCGATCCAGGCTTTCAAGCTGGCCTCGAGCTCCGGCGGGTGGCCGCCGAGCCCGAGCCACACGAAGGCCAGCACGGCTTCCCAGCAGGTGAACCCCTTGTCCGGCACCTGGCCTCGTAGCCATGCGAAGACCTGCTCGGCCTCGTGTCGGACCTCGGGGCTGGTCTTCGCTCGCCAGCCGAAGGCGACGATGCCCGCGGCCGTGGTCCAGTCCGTTGGGCCGTACACCAGCGAGTAGATCGCGGCGCGCCCGGTTCCCTGTGGCGACCACGGATCGAGGTGGCTGAGGACGATGGCCGCGGCGACCTGGCAGCGGTACGTCCAGAAGATGCCGTCGAAGGCGCCGTTGGCGGGCGGCGCGGGCGGATCCGTCATCACGGCCAGAAGACCGTGCACCCACTGCGGGCCCAGACGTTGCGCCAGAGATCGGGCCGCCGGTTCCCAGACGTCCTGTCGGAAGACCTGGGCCGCGATGGAAGCGATGGCGTCCTTCACCTGATCCTGGGCGGGCGGGTAGACGCGCGTCGCGGTGGTGCCCTCGTACTTCCACAGGCGGTAGGCGACGTTCGCTTTGTCGGCCCTTGGATCCGGGGTCTGGATGGCGTCCGGCTTGATCTCCATGTCGGCGCCGCGGCCGCCCAGGGCGCGGATCGAGACATCCAGAGCTAGCGGGACGCTGGGCGACTCGAGATAGTTGCTCTCGAGGACGTAGCCAATCTGAGCGCCCGCGCCGCAGCAGCGGAGCACCGCGGTGAGCTCCCGGGAGATCGTGGCCGCTCCTTTGGCCGTCGCGTCGCCCGGATCTGGGAGGTAGTTGTAATAGTAGACGATGGGTTCGATCTCACCGGTGAGGCGACGAACGCGACGGTCCCACGGCTTCTGATCCCGGAGCGTCAGCAGCCGCTGTCGGTCCTCCGGGTTGCCGGCGCCTTTGAAGCGCGCGAAATGAAAGCCGGCGTCGGCGCCCGGGTAGCGAGGATCGCGCTGTAGCAGCTCGTGAAAGAGCGAGGCCGCTTCCTGGTAGCGCCTCGCGTCCACGAAGGCCCACGCCACGTCGTGCAGTGGGGCCAAGGCTTTCTGATCGAGCTGCATCGCCTGTCGGGCGTGCTGCAGCGCCTGATCGGGCTGCTTCGCGTCGCCACAGGCGAGCAGCGCCGCAGAGTGGAGGCGCGCGTCGTGTGGGAAGCGTCGGAGGCCCTCGTGAGCCACGGCGAGCGCCCCGGAGGAATCCTGGACGCGACGCCGCGCCGATGCTTCCGCGTAGTAGACGATCGCCTGATCCGGAAACCGCGAGCGGGCGATCGCGAGGATGGCGACCGAGGCGTTCACGTTGGGCAGGCGTGGATCGTCGCTGCTCGGCGGCGTTGGCACTCGCAGGCACAGCCGCAAGATCGGCCGCAGGATCGTCTGCCAAGCGTCCGCGTAGCCGAGCCGAGCGAGCGCCTGTGGCGTCAGCCACCCGCGAACCCACTCCAGGTACTCGAGGTTCGGCGCCACGTCGATGACCTGTCCGATCAGGGCGAGCGCCTCTTTCAGCTTATGCTGCTTCGCCAAGATGCGCGCCCGGAGCGCCGCCGTCGCCGGGTGGATGGTGCCGGTGGCCACCGGCACGACGCTGAGCGGGTCCGGCGACGCCGAAGCGACCCCGTCCGCGAAGGCCAGCAGCGACGCGTCGTTGGGGAACAGCATCAGCGCGTCGGAAGCGTCGAGAGCCGCGCTGATGAGCTCGCCCCGCCGCAGAGACGCTTCAGCGCGGGCTCGGAGCCGGGTAGCGAGCCCGCGGCGTCCGTTGTCGTCCGCGGGGAGCGACAGGGGATCGAGTTTCCCTTGGGACATGACGCAATGAGATAGTGCGTCTTTCAGGCTCGATGCAATCACGCTGCCGGTTCGGCCGGCAAGGTATGACGTTCAGCTCACCCATCATGCGTCGCCGGAAGGATCTGAAATCCGTTCGGAATCAGAATGATTTTGCTGAGAAGTGTTGGGTCTCCAAAAGACAGCGGCGTCCGAAGGCCGATTCTGATGTAGATTTTGTGGCGTGACGGCCAACCACGACAGCGGCGGCTTTGGGATCCTCTAGAACGGTGGCGTCGCTGCGGGACGCAGTGAGACGCGGGTAGCGATGGGGCGCTGGTGCCAATCGATCCTCGGGGTCACGCTCTTTGCGTGCGCGCCGGCGCCGGCCTCGGACGTCCGGGCCCCCGCGGTGGTGCCGCGAGCGTCGCCGGAGCCAGCGTTGCCCGCGACCGCAGCCCTGCCGCCCGCCCCGATGGGCTCGCCCGAGGAGCCAGCGGGGGCGCCACGAGCGGCACCGTCGCTGCCGCTCGTATCGCCGTCAGCGCTGCGCCGGGCGGCGTCTGAATGGGCGCGCGTGCCAGAGCCCGTTGCCGAGGAGGAGGCGCACCTCGAGAGCGCGTACTCGAAGCTCGAGCGGCTCGACTTGCTGCCCGATTTCCTCTCCCTGAACGACGTGGTCGCGCTCCATCCGGAGCCGGAGGTGCGCGAGCAGCTGCGCGAACGTGTCCGGGCTCAGCTGCGGGGCGAGGACGCGGAGGTGCTGTTGGGCGCGCACTTCGACGAGCAGGGGCGCTGGTTCCTCTTGTGGTTGCGGGATGAAGCGCTCACGCAGGTGGCGGCGGTGTACGACCGCGGGCGGCGCACGCACCGACAGGTCTTCTTTCGGGGCTTCCCGAGCTTACGTGATGTGCTCAGCACGCGCGCCGAGCGGGCCGCTGGGCTCGACATCCCCGAGCTCGTCGTCCAGCGCATCACGAGCCCGAGCCTGTGCTGCCTGCCCGTGGATTTCGAGGTGTACCGGCTGACGCCCTGGGGCTCGCTCGCGAACGTGCTCACGTTCCCGAAGAACCACCACGAGGTCGGGCCTGGTGTTCGGTGGACCTTCGTGAACCACTTCGACTTCGCGCCGGACCAGCGCGCCCACGTCCGGCGCATCTTTCCCGAGCCTGAACCGGACGCGGCGCCTGCCGAAGGCCCGTGGGAGTTTACCTTCGTGGAGGCCGCGGGCCGCTACCTCCCCACGCCGGAGACCGCCGCCCGCTTGCGGCGCGAACAGCAAGAACGAGCGGAGCGGGACGGCTTGGAGTGAAGCATTGGGCGGGCCCCGGGCGATCCGCTGGTCAGGCCCGATTCCTCGGGGCTCTCGGCTGGCAAGCTGATCGGTGCTCTAGGTCTAGGCTGCGGGCGCGGCGCGCTGCGGCGCCTGTGGTCGATCGAGCGTCGAGGAGAAACGCTGCCGGTAGTCGTCGGGCGTCACGCCGTACTGGGTGACGAAGGCGCGCCACAGGGTGCTCGGATCCCCGAGCCCCGAGCGGGTGGCGACCCCCTTCATCGGCAGGCTGGTCGAGCTCAGCAGGCGCGCAGCCTCTTCGACCCGCAGGCGCCGCACCGCTTCGGCCGGTGGCTCGCCGAGCTCGCTGCGGCACCAGCGGGTGAGGGTACGCGGGCTCATGCCGAGCGCGCGCGCCAGCCGCGGGACCCGAAGGTCTTCGGCGATGTGCTCGAGGACGAAGCTCGTGAACTCTGCCAGGCGTCCGGGATCGCTCGCCTGTCGCTGGAGCGCTGCGCTGAACTGTGCCTGGTTGCCCGTGCGGCGTAGAAACAACACGAGCCGCTGCGCCACCTGCATCGCGACGCGATGTCCGTGGTCGCGCTCGACGAAGGCGAGGCAGAGATCGATCCCCGCCGTGATCCCGGCCGACGTCCAGATGCGCCCGTCCCGCACGTAGATGCCCTCGTCGACGACGCGGGCCTTGGGAAAGCGCGCCTTCAATCGATCCAGCGCCATCCAGTGCGTGGTGGCGCGGCGGCCATCGAGCAACCCCGCCTCCCCCAACGTGAACGCGCCCGCGCAGATGGAGGCGATGGTGTCGATGCGGCGCGCGTGTTTGCGCAGCCAGGCCGCGATCGTGAGGTTCTCGGGGGTGGAGGGGGCGAACGCCGAGCCCCCCGCGACGATGACCGTGTTTGGTGGGCGAGGGACGCGCTGGGGTAGGGGGCGGACACCACCGACGGTGAGCCCGTGCCCCGTGGTGATCGAGGGGCCGACCGGGCCGAACACCCGGAGGTCGTAGGCGCGCCGTCCGAGCACGTCGTTGGCGTGGCTGAAGACCTCCCACGCCCCGGCCAGGTTCAAGAGGCCGCTGCCCGGTGCGACGAGGATCCAGAGGCTGCTCGTGGTCACCGGGAGAAGCCTGCCACCGTTGGCGCGATTTGCAATCAGACTGGCACTTGAGTCAGAGGGCGGCGGCCTAAAGTTAGTTCCAAGCTGCGGTCCGTCGACGAAACGCCGGGCGGCAGCGCTCCGGATTGGCGCCGGGGCGGAAGGAGGTTTCCACATGATCAGAATCGGCATCAACGGGCTCGGGCGCATCGGTCGCACGGCGCTGCGCGCAGCGCGCTTGCGTGACGACGTGCAAGTAGTGGCGGCCAACGATCTCATTCCCGCCGATTACCTCGCCCACAGCATCAAGTACGACTCGGTCCACGGGCGCTTCCAGGGACGGGTAGGGGCGGATGGCGCGACGCTCGTGGTCGACGACCGGCGCATCGTCGTTCATGCGGAGTCCGATCCGGCGAAGATCCC
Organism: Pseudomonadota bacterium; assembly: GCA_023418705.1. Taxonomy (GTDB): domain Bacteria; phylum Myxococcota_A; class Polyangia; order Polyangiales; family Polyangiaceae; genus JAEZYZ01. The sequence goes on from JAEZYZ010000337.1 coordinate 5,303, forward strand.
GTGGGGCGCCGCGGGGGTGGACGTCGTCTTGGAAGCGACCGGACGCTTCCTGTCGCAGGAGAAGGCAAGGGCTCACCTCGACCAGGGCGCCCGGCTCGTCATCCTCACGGCGCCCTCCAAGGACGACACACGCCTGTTCGTCTACGGCGTCAACTCCGACACCTATCAGGGAGAGCCCATCGTCTCGGCCGCGTCCTGCACGACCAACTGCCTGGCCCCCATCGCCAAGGTGCTGCACGAACACTTCGGTATCGAGCGCGGGCTGATGACGACGGTGCACGCCGCCACCGCCTCTCAGAAGGTCGTGGACGGGCCTTCCCAGAAGGACTGGCGGTTTGGCAGAGGGATCCTCGAGAACATCATCCCGGCCTCCACCGGCGCCGCGCGCGCCGTGACCAAGGTGCTGCCCGAGCTCGAAGGCAAGCTGACCGGCATGGCCTTCCGGGTGCCCGTGTCGGACGTCTCCGTGGTCGACCTGAGCTGCCAGCTCTCGCGCCCCACCAGCTACGCGGCCATTTGCGAGGCCATGAAGGCCGCGGCGGAGGGGCCGCTCCAGGGCGTCCTTGGCTACACCGACGAACCGGTGGTCTCGACGGACCTGCGAGGATCGGCCTACACGGCGGTCTTCGATGCCAAGGCCGGCATTCAGCTCGACCCGACCTTCTTCAAAATCATCGCCTGGTACGACAACGAGTGGGCCTTCGCGTCCAAGCTGCTCGACCTGGCGGTTCAGTTCCGCACCCGCGCGCAGTAAGGCGCGGGTGGGGGGGCATCATGGTGCTGCCGGCCGAGCGCGCTCGAGTCGTTGCCCGCGCGAAGAGGCGCGGGCCTTCGGCCCGAAGAGCCGCTCGGCCCTGCGCCGCGCGGGCTCGACCACATAGGTCGTCACGCAATGGCTCAGGATCGTCGGCGGGTTCAAGCGAGGATCGATGGCGGCGCTGCGGTCCCGATGCAGCGCGCGGTAGCGGCTCCAGTGCACGCCCGGGTTCTCGTGGTGCACGCCACTTCGGCGACACGCGTCAGAGTCGTCAACTTGATCCGCGCCTTCCTGGGCTCCACGAGCATCGCGATTCGACGACGCAACTTGGACGCCGCCGCGTTCGTCATCTACCAGTCGGTGCGCGCCACCATGCTGGCGCGGCTGCTGGAGGCGCCGCCCCAGATCGACGACGAGACCTTGATCGAAGAGCTGACCGACCTGGTGTTGAGGTACCTAGTGGAGGATGGGGCGAGGGTAGAGGGAACCGGGTAGGACAAGCACCGCTCCGCACCTCGCTTGCACGCGAGCGCACGCTGGGGGACCATCGAATTCCCGTTCAAGGAACGGTCATGAGGAGGCCCCATGTTCGGAAAGGCACGACCAGGTTCCGCGTTGCTCGCGCTCTTCGTTGCGGTGTCCGCGCCCGCGGGCTGCGGTGACGACGACGACGGTGAGGTGCGGGTGCTCGCCTGCAGCGGGAACTGCAGCTGCAACGACGACACTCGAACTTGCTCGTGTTCGGGTGGGACGGATTGTGTGCTCGAAGGCGAAGGGAACGTGACGTTCACCTGCGACGGCAACGCGAGCTGCGGCCTGAGCTGCGGCTCCGCCTGCGACATCGTTTGCCCGGGCACGACGGGCTGCGTCGCCAAGGCGGGGCCGAGCGCGTACTTCGAGTGCCAGGGCAACGCGACGTGCGAGTTCACTTGTGAAGCCGACTGCGAGGTCTCCTGCGGCGGGGCGGCGCGCTGCCTGGTCACGTGTGACGATCCCGAACGCTGCGACCTATCCGCCTGTCGCGGCAGCACGGACTGCGGCGGCGGCGTGTTCGCTTGCGGGCGCGACTGTCCGTAGGCCAGGAGCGCGCCACCCGCGGTCAAGGGGTGGGGCGGAGCCGGCGACGCTCTGCGAGCTCTAGCCGGCAGCCTGCGCGTTTTTCACGAGCTCGAGGAAGTAGGCCGGAAACCATTTCCCCGCTTCGGGCGCGTTCGGGGCGCTGTCCGCGGACCGGCAGCTGGGGTCGAAGCGGGTCGCAGAGGCGTCGGAGGTGCCGTCGGAGTCGCCGGGCGGCTTGACCCAGAAGTACGCATCGACGAGCGGCGCCGGTGCGACGCGCGGCGGCTCGCCGAGCGCGGCGCCTTCGATGTTGCACCAGTTGCCCCAGCTCGAACGGATCCCGCCTTTTCCGTTGCGGCTGGTATCGATGATGAACCCCTTGTCGCGAATGCCTTCCGCCGCCAGCGAGGCCGATAGCTTTTGAACATAGACCAGCTCGTTCGGCGTCGGCGTGCTCGGCTCGAGGCGCAGGCCATCCTCACCGCTGAGGGGGTTATAGTTGGAGACGTTGGTCGCAAAGCCGCGGATCCGGTCGACGCCGCCGGCCGCGTCCAAAACTTCGCGGAAGATCTGGGCGATCTTCGCGCGGTTGCCGTCCCAACCCAGCCAGCCGGCGTGGGCCGCGTCCAGGTAGACGAACACGTTCGGGAGCGACAGCTTGGAGATCGCGTACGCGATCGAGCTCTTGTAGAGCTCCGCGGAGGCCGCACACTTGGGCACGTCCAGGTTGGTCGCGACGTTCGGCAGCGAGTCCGGCTCCAGGATCACGACCACGCGCTGCGGGGCGCGCGCCGCGAGCTCGGCGGCGATCACGTCGATGAACTCGCTGCGGTAGCGCGCCTCGCCGTCGTTCTCTCGACTCAGCTCGCCCGCGGACGAGCTCGCGGAGCAGTCACGATTGGGCAGGTTGTAGACCACGAAGACCGGCACGACGGGCTCTCCAAGCGCCTGCTCTTTTGCCTGCGCAGCGTCCAAGTGGCCCGCCATTCCCGCGAGGCTCGCGATCGAGTCGAGCCACAGGCCCGTCGGGTTGTCCGCGACGTCCTCGATGTGCGCGCGGCGTTCGGGATCCTGCGCGGCCATCTGCGCGACCCGCTCTTGGAATTGCGGGTCGACGTAGAAGTGCGCCCCGGCGAATGGATTGACGCCTTCGGGCGCGTGCGGGCCGCTGGCGGCCTGCACGGGCATGACGGCAGCCGCCGTGCGTTCGGCAGGTGTCGTCGTCGCCCCGTCTTCTGTCTCTGGCCCGGTGAGCCCCATGCAAGCGGACACCGCTAGCAAGCCCGGCACATACCCGAGCCTTCTCGTGTTCTTCATCGTTCGCTCCTTTCTCGCCCACGGGTCGTTGCCCGGCGCGACGGCGCGCCCTATCGGCGGCGCTCACCTAGGCAATGTGTCGAGCGGCGGAAGTTGATCACGGTCCTTGCACGCGGTGGCTCCACGCCGTCGTGCCCCGGTCGATTCAGCGTCGCGAAGCGGCGCAGTTGACGTATCCTTCGCTCGGAAGGCTCGAATGCGCGGCTTTGGAGTCACCGCCCTGTTGTTCCTCTCAGCGGGGGGCTGCGTGGGTCGTGTCGAGCGACGCCCCGAACGTCCAGCGCTCGCTGCAGGAGCGGAGCCCGATGTCGATCCATCCGCATCCAGCTCTGCTGCGGCGCCGGAGACCCGCGTGGATGAACAGAGAGCTGCTGGCGCGGCCGAAGGGATCGAGATGCAACCCGACGCTGGCCCCTCCGCCGCACGTCCGGTCGCGAACCCCAACGACGCCGGCTTGGCCAAACCCTCGGCACGAGCAGTGCGCGATTGTGAGGACGTCGCCACCCAGTTGATGTGGACCTTTGCGCAGCAGCACATGCCCGGAACCGTCGCCGCGCTGGAAGCGGGGCCGCAGTTTCCGCTGCCGGATAGGCGGGTGACCTATCAATCCGAGGCGGGTCGAATCGTGGCGACGGGCGACCTGCCCGCCCACGACCCTCACCTGGTGTTTTGGCTTGGCGTGGGGGGGCTAGAAGGAGAGCTTCAGGGCCTCGGCTGGGTTCGCATCGATCCCGCGAGCGGAGCGGTCGACCTCGCGTGCGCCGGCAGGATCACCGGATGCGATGCCTATCCCGGCAAGGATCCATGGTACCGGCCACCTTTCGAGCACCGCCTTCAGACCATGGTCCGCACGGCGTGTGAGGTCCTGGGGGAGTGAGCCGTTCGCGCTGTTCGCCTCGCGAGCTGCGGCCATCACGAGGGTTTCAAACCTCTTCGCGGCTTTCGCCGCACGGGCCTCCCTGCTGATGACGTTCAGCCAGGGCAGGCTGTAGGATGACCTGCTTCTAGGCGAGAGCCCAAATGCAATCGGGCCGTCTCCGGCACTCACGGCCCGGTGCTCACGGGAGCGACCTTCCAAAGCCGCCAGCCGCTCACCCCAGCGGCACGGGCGTCGGAAGCGAGGATTGGTGCGCACTTGCGCCTGGAGAAGAGCAAGTCGTAGCGACGTGTTGCTGCGGGGCTCGGGTCCGCGGACGGCTTGGCCACCTCGCGCACGCGCACCGTGGCGCTGAGGGGCGGCTGATCGGATCCGAGCTCGACGTCGACACGGACAGACGGCGATGCCCGAGCGTCCACAGCAATCGCCGACGGCGCGTTGCTGCGCACCGTGCAGTGAGCTGCGACAGCTCACAGCAACGAGCACGAGGGGCAGCAGGGTCGGGGGCGAGCACGCATGTGGAGCGTCGAGCCAGGCTCGTGCAACGCTGGCTCTGGCACGACGCTGCGTCGGTCGGCGCGCTGAAGACTGGGCGCTCAGGTCAACCGACAGCGGGTCGAGTGTGCTTCCGAATCTTCTTGCTGAACGTCTTCGTGCACTTGCCGTGGCTGAACTCGTAATCGATGATCTCTCGAACCAGCTTCGTCTTCGTCTCCTCGGAGAGGCCAGAGCCTTTCACTTCGTTCGCGAGCGCCGCGCCTTCGGTCGTCGATGGCCAAGTCGCCTTGGCCTGGACGACCGCTTCGCTCGCCGCACGATGGTGCGAGGGCTTCGTCTTGGTCACGTCGTGGAACAGGGCGTCGACAGAACGCCGGCCGGTCCCGCGGCAGCCGGGGCAGGTCGTCGAGCTGCCTCCAAACGCATTGCCGACGCGCCCATCCCCTCCGCAAATTCGGCAGCTTTCGCCTTCCATGGCTAGATGACTCCCCAGGCGAACGCGAGTTGATCGATCATTTGAGCAGCATAGCGCAGGCCTGGGAAGAACACCCGTCGGGGACGAATTCGGCCGGATAGCGCATAGCCGGCGGCAGCCGGAGGCGGTGACGGTGGGTGCAACGGCGGCGGAAGCCGGTGTCGTTTATCTCAGGGCGTTGCGCTCCCGGCTGTGGGCAGCTGGGGCGCCACGCAGGCATCAGATGGCGTGACGGAGCGTGCGGGCTCACCGGGTTCGCTGTGCTCGACGATCCTCGGCAGGAACTCGTCCCCGGTGAAGGTAGCGGTGACCCAGTAGCTGTTGCCACGATGCACCAACGACACCGAACGTAGCTCGAGGCGACGTGCCCCCGTCCTTCGTCGACCCATCAAGTCACGCTCCAACCCCCGTCGCCGTCGCCGCCTCCGTTCCCGTCGCCGTCTCCGTTCCCGTCGCCGCTCCTGTCGCCGTCTCCGTTCCCGTCGCCGCTCCCGTCGCCGTCTCCGTCCCGGCTTCCGTCGCCGTCCCTGTCGCCGCATCAATCCGAGGCTGGTCGAATCGTGGCGACGGGCCGAATGACTCCATTCTGTTCGCGGCTTTCGCCGAACGGCGCCTGCTTATGACGTTCGCCACCGAGGGCTGGCGGTAAGATGACGTTCGCGGTCGCAGAGGGAAGCTTCGGTGCGACCCGATCGTAGGTTGGCCGCCGGGGGCGCCAGAACCCAGCGACTTTTTTGCGGAGGGCCCGGCGGGCGGGCCCGACACTTGTTCGAAACGCGGGGCAAACCATGCAATTCATCATTGCTCGAAGTCGATCGCTCGGGGCCGCGCGGCTCGCCTGCCGAGCCATGTTTTGTTCTCTCACCCTCTTCGCCCTGATGGCGTGCGGGTCGGGGCCTGACGACGGAGGGCTCGGCCCCGACGCAGCGGCACACGCCGACGCCGGTCCCGACTCGGCGGTCGGCGCTGACGCGGAGGTCGACGCCGGCAGCGGCGACGGTGGGGCGCTCGAGGACGCCGCTCAAGACGCTGCCGACCCGGGCGATGCCGGTCCGGAGGAGTCGGTCGACCCGTACCGGGCCTGGACGGAAATCCGAGAGGTGGTGCGTCAAAGCCCCGATCACCTCGAACGCCGGGCGGACGAGCTGGTGGAGCAAGCCGACGCCACGGCGCTGCTCGAGTTCGTGCGCGATTCCATCATCACGCTGCCCCCGAACGACGACGCCTACGATCGCTCGATGCGCTGGGGCGCCGCCGAGACGCTGCGCTCGGGCGCGGGCACGCCTCGGGAAAAGGCGGAGCTTCTGCGGGACCTGTACCAGCGCGCCGGGTTCGAGTCCGAGGTTCGCCGCTATAATCCCGTCGACCCGGTGGACGTCGGGTCCGTCTTTCTCCGCGATGTGCCGCGGGCGCTCGAGGTGCCCGAGGTCGACGAGGCGCGCCTGGCGCGCTGGCAGCAGCTGTTGGACACGTTCGCGGGAGAGCAGAGCGCACGCCAGCTCGACCCCGAGGGGGGGCGAGCGCAAGAGCTCGCGGAGGCGCTCCTGCCAGTCGCCGAGCCCTTCGGCGCGCCGGAGACGATCGAGCTCGAGTACGGGTCGTGGCTGCCCGCGGTGCGGGTGACCATCGATGGAGAGCAGAAGGTGGCCAATCCGATGTTGCCGGGCTCGACGCTGGTGAGCGAGGGGGATTTGCCGACCTCGGCTGCCACCTCGGCGGCGATGCCGTCCGTGGTGGTGCGGGTCCACGCCCGAGCCTCGGACGGCAGTGATCGGACGCTGGTCGAGGGAGAGTGGACGAACGACGAGCTGGTCGGCCGCGAGCTGTCGCTACGGTTTCCTTCGGATCTCCCGGTGAAGCACCACCTGACCGCCCCCTTCGACGCGCCGCGGACCTTCACGGCCGCGCTCGTCTTGAGCGGACGCGACGACCCGGAGCAACCGGTCGCGGAGGTGGTCGCCGGAAGCTCCTTCACGGAGTACGGCGACCTGGTCGAGGTGTCCCAAGACGGCACCTACTCCGTCAACGGCGCTCCCGTTGGCGACGGCTCGCGCGCGCCAGAGCTGGAGGCGATGGCGGCCGCGGTCAGCGTGGAGGTGAACGCCGGCCGTTTCCCGCGCGTCACGGCGGAGGTGACGGTCGTCGACGCGAACGGCGACCCCGTCATCGGCCTGAGCGCGCCGAGCTTCTTGGTCGAGGAAGACGGCGTCGAAATGGCCGCGCGCCTGCGTCACAACGTGCCGCCGCCCCCGCGCGTGCTGATCGTCGCCGACCGCTCCGGCAGCATCCCCGAGGAGTTCACGGGCGACAACCTGGTGGCGCTCGGGAGCGAGCTGGTCAGCCGCGTGGAGGCCGTCACTCCCGGCGCGGAGTACCGGGTCGGCCTCGTCGACCGCGGCCTGCGCTTCGGCGGCGACTGGACGCGCGACTTGGCGGAGCTCGAGTCACAGCTCGACACGCCTGCCGTCAACGACTCGACGCTCTGGACAGCGCTGGAGCAGGCCACGCGCGCGGCGCCCAGCGTGATCGTGATGATCAGCGATGGCGAGCCCAGCGACGCGCTCACCGAGCAGATCGAGGCCGCCATCGCGGCGGGCCCGCCGGTGGTCGGCATCAACGTCGGCAGCGCCGAGCAGGTCGACGCCGTGTTGGCCGTTGCCGCTGCGGCGACGGGCGGCCTGGTCGCCCCCGCCACCTCGGTCAGTGAGGCCGCCGACGCGGTCGCGGGCTTTCTGAGCGGCTTCGACCCGCCGACCTACACGCTGGAGTACACCGCACCGACGGACGGCTCCGCCGAGCGGCAGGTCAGCATCGTGATCCGTGACACCGCGGTCGGCGCGGGGGCGACGTACACCATCCCCGAGCAGCGGATCGCGCACAGCCTCCAGGGTCTGTACGTCAGCGTGACGAGCGGCGGGCGCACGGTCACCCGAACCCTCGCCGGCGTGCCGCATTGGCAGACCGGCGTGCTGGCGAGCGCGCAGCAGCGCGACGACGTGCTCGCCCAGTTCTTCGGCGTGGCGAGCCTGTCCTTCGAAGGCTTCGGTCCGACCCCGTCGCGCTGGCTCGACGAACAGCTCACCGCTCGCCTGAGCACGCAGCAGGTCCACGACGCCCGCGGCGATCTCGACGCGCTGCTCGAGGCCTTCGCGCAAGGGTACATCGAGCGGCACGCCGAGCTGCGCCTCGCGCAAGCGCCGCTGCCCAACGCCGCCAGCGCGAGGTCGCTGACGTATCCCACGGCGCTCAGGATAGGGCTGCAGAACCAGCGGCCGCAGTTCGAACAGGGCGTCTTGCAGACCGTCGACCTGCTGCCCGTGACCCAGTGGCGCACGGTCCACGAAGATCCATCGGCGGCCTGGCGCACTACCCTGGAGAAGACGCTGAGCATGGCGCTGGCGGAAGACGCGGGAGCGGTCGCGAGCGCGCTGTCCATGCTGGAGGGTCAACCCTTGGTCGCGGTCGACTACAACTCCCTGGTGTTGAGGCTGCGGGAGCGAGATCTTGCGCCGGAGAGCGTGGATGCGCTGGAGGAAGCTCGACGCCACTGGGGCACCGGCTACGTGTTCTTGATTCCCGAGACCGGCGAGGTGCCAGCGATGTGGGCCGTGCACCGAGCTTCCGGCGCCGTGTACGGGGTCCTTCCGGACGGCAGCGGCGGGAGCGTGTCGCTCTGCGACTTCAACGAGCGTTTTCGCCGGACGAACGACATCGTCAAGCTCATCCTGAGCATTCGTGAGCTGACGCTCCCGATGAGCTTCGCTGGGGGCGGGCTGCTTAGCCTCTCCGTGGCGATCATCCAGATCGTTCTGCTGGAATCGGCCATCGTCAGTGCGCTCCCGCCGACAACCACCAGCCCGGAAGAGCTCGAACACGTCTTGTCGCAGCTCCAGGTCGCCCTCGACGACCTCGCGCTTCTCGTGCCGTTGGGGGGTGCCGGTGCCCTGTCCCCCACCTTCGAGAAACTGTGGGCTGCCAAAGGCGCCGCCGAGGCGGTCGTAGGGCTGGTCTCGCCCGACCCCCCCAACGGCTGCTTCTAGCCGAGAGCCTGGACGGCGGGCTCGAGTCCCACCCGATGCCCGCGCTCGCCATAGCCACGTAGCGCAGGCTTGGGGAGAACACCCGTCGGGGACGGAATTGGCTGGTTTGAGGCATAGCCGGCGGCGGTCGCGCATCGGGTCGGTGACGGGCGTCCTTCGAAAGCTGCCTCCGCGTAAACAGCGGCCCCCCCGCGAAAGGCAGATGATGCGGCAATCGGCAACGGGGCAGTTTCGAGTTTCGTGGTCAATCCCTTGCCTGGTAGAACGCACAGGTGAGCCACCAAATTCGAATGTTCTCCAGCCACGAGGAAGCCGAGCGGGCTGACCTCGAGGAGCGGCGTCGGATGACGCCCGAGGAGAGACTGCGCGTGGGCGCCGAGCTCCACGAATTCTGGGTAAGGAACTACCAACCCGATGCTCCTCGCCGACTGGATCGAACTGTGCGCATTGTTCAACGACCATAAGGTCGACTACCTTCTCGTCGGGGGACAGGCGGTCATTGCCCATGGCTACCCGCGTCTGACGAAGGATTTGGACCTTCGGGTACGGCCTACGAAAGAGAATGGCGCTCGCATTCTAGAGGCACTCACCAGCTTCGGGTTTGCTCTGCCAGATCTCACAGCTGACCAGTTCGAGAACCCACGCACACTTCTGGTGCTCGGCCGCGAACCTTTCCGCATCGACCTGCTCACCGATATTCCTGCAGTTGATTTCGACGACGCATGGCGCGAACGGATCTTGGTCGAGCTCGATGGAGTCACGACACCAGTGATCGGCAAGCGACACCTCATCGCGAACAAGCGCGCTGTGGGGCGCCTGCAAGATCTTGCCGACGCTGAATCGCTCGAAAAGCTCGACGGGTAGCGCTGTCGTGATCCTCACTGGTAGAGGTGGCCACGGCCCTCGCTGAGCTTCAATCCACCGAAGTGACCTCGTCTGCGGCCCAGTCAGCCTTGAGGCGGCGGGTGGCCTCCCAACCGTCGAGGCGCGGGAGGGAGAGGTCCATCAAGACGAGATCGGGCTGTTCGTGCTGAGCACGGTCGAGGCCGTGCTTGCCGTCTACGGCTTCGAGCACTTCGAAGTGCCACGGAGGTAGCGGCGGACGACGTCGCGGTTCTGGGCGAGTCTTCGACGTACAGGACGCGGGGGAGGGCTTTGGGGGTCGCGGCGCGTCGCTCGAGCAGGAGGCGTTTGGCTTCGGCGACGACGTGAGCCCCGGACGGCAGCAAGGGCCGTGAGTTTTTGCGCGTTAGCGCTGTCATCATCCCCCGTCGAGGACACCAGGAGAGAACCCCTCACCCGGAATCGTCTTGTTTGCTCGCCTTGGGGGTGAGCACGAAGCAAATCCCCGTGAGCGCCGAGGTGGCCAGGGCGAAGGCGCTCGCGTAGATGGGGATGAAAACAAGGGCGACAGGCGCCTGGGCGTCGCTCCGCAGGTCCAGCGTGCCGTGCACCGTAGACAAGCCGAGCGCTGTCAGCGCGGCAGGGACCGCGAACCATGGCCTGGGCAGCCTGTACGAAACTGCTGCAAGGATGACCCCTGGCAGCGAGTTGAGGATCAGCAGAACCGCCAGGGCGAGCAGCCCTTCGCCAAGGAGCTCTGCGGGGAGGTACTGCTGCAGCCAGCCAAGCCCATGGAAAACGGTGCCCGGCAGCCGCGCCAGATACGGCACGATCACCGCCCCGAGCACGATGCACCAACGACACCGAACGTAGCTCGACGCGACCTGTCCCCGTCCGTCTGAACGTCGCCTCATCACTTCACCCGTCCAACCCCGTCCCCGTCGCCGCCTCCGTCGCTGTCCCCGTCCCCGTCGCCGCCTCCGTCGCCGCCTCCGTCGCCGCCCCCGTCCCCGCCTCCGCCCCCGTCGCCGCCTCCGTCCCCGTCGCCGCCTCCGTCCCCGTCCCCGCCCCGTCCCCGTTCACGTCGCCGTCTCCCGCGCCTCCAAATGCTTCCGGATCGTGGCGATCAGCACCTCCCGATCCACCGGCTTGGTCAGGTACCCGTCGCAGCCCGCCGCCCGCGCGCGCGCCTGATCTTCGCGGCCGGCGTGCGCGGTGAGCGCGACGACCGGGATGTGCGCGAGGGGGCCTGCCTTGAGGCGGCGGGTGGCCTCCCAGCCGTCGAGGCGCGGGAGCGAGAGGTCCATCAAGATGAGATCGGGCTGTTCGCGCTGAGCACGGTCGAGGCCGTGTTCGCCGTCTTCGGCTTCGAGCACCTCGAAGGTGCCGCGCAGGTAGCGGCGCACGACGTCGCGGTTTTGGGCCGAGTCTTCGACGTACAGGACGCGGGGCAGGGCCTTCGGGGTCGCGGCGCGGCGCTCGAGCAGGAGACGCTTGGCTTCGGCGACGACATGATCGAGCGTCATGCCGTTCTTCTGGACGATGGCGGCCATGCCGTCGCGCAGGGTTTGGGTCTCCGTGGGCGTCAGGCTCTTGCCGGTGAGGACGACCACGGGGACGTCGATCTGCTCCTGCCTCAGCTGGCTCAAGAGGTCGAAGCCGCTCATCTCGGGCATGACGAGATCCAGGACGAGCAGCGCCGGTGGCTTGTCGCGCAAGCGCGCGAGCGCCTCGCCGCCGCTCGCGGCCTCGACGGCGGCAAAGCGCGCGGCGCGGAGCTGCCGGCAGACGAGCTCCCGGGTCGCGTCATCGTCGTCGACCACCAGCACCTCACCGCCGTCAGCGCCCAGGCTGCGGCTCACGGTCTCCACCAGGTGCTGCGCCTCGAAGGGCTTGACCAGGTAGTCGCAGGCACCCAGGGAGAACCCCCGGGCGCGCTGTTCTTCGACGGAGATGATCACGACCGGGATCTCCGACAGCGACGGATCCGACTTGAGCTCGGCCAGCACCGACCAGCCGTTGAGCTTCGGCAGGTAGATGTCGAGCACGACGGCGTCAGGCCGGTGCTCGCGCGCGGCGGCGAGCGCGCCCACGCCGTCGACGGCGGGGAGCACCGCCAGCCCTTCGCGCTCGAGCTCGCGGGTGAGCAGCTGATGGATCAGCGGGTCGTCGTCGACGACCAGCACCGTGCTGCCGGGCAAGATCTCCGGCTTGCTCGACGCCAGCGTGGCGTCCGACGAGGGCCGCCGCACGGCGGTGAACGCACCGCCGATCCGCACCGTGAAGGTCGAGCCCCGCCCGACCGTGCTCTTCACGCCGACGCTGCCGCCGAGCACGCGGCAGAGCTCCCGCACGATCGCCAGGCCGAGCCCGGTGCCGCCCACCTTGCGCGTGCTCGAGCCGTCCACCTGCCGGAACTTGTCGAAGATGAACGGGAGCTGGTCGGCGGGGATGCCCGCGCCCGTGTCCTCCACGGTCAAGAGCAGGGCGTCCCCTTCCCGCCGCGCTTCCACCACGATCTCCCCCGCTTCGGTGAACTTGGCCGCATTCGACAGCAGGTTGAGCACGATCTGGCGCAGCTTGAGCGTGTCCGTCTCGATCGTGGTCGCGTCGGGGGCGACCGTGACCACGACCTGGACCTCCCTGCCGCGCAGGTAGTCGCGCACGGTCGCCACGCACTCGTCGAGCAACGGCTGGACGGCGACGACCTCCCGCACCACGTCGACGTGGCCCGCTTCGATCTTCGACAGGTCCAGGATGTCGTTGATGAGCGCGAGCAGCGCCTTGGCGTTGGCCTTCACCACCGTGAGGTCGCGCCGGCCGTGCGGGGTCAGGCGGGATCCCTCTTCGCGCATCAAGAGGTCGCAGTAGCCGAGGATGCCGTTCAGGGGGGTGCGGATCTCGTGCGAGAAATTGGCCAAAAACTCGCTCTTCAGGCGGGCGGCCTGCTCGATCTCGCGCGCCCGCTCCTCTTCCTTCTGCTTGGCGCGCGCCAGGTCCTGAGCCAGCCGGTCCAGGTCTTCGTTCTGCTGGCGGATGATTTCCATCTGCAGCGCGCGCTGCTGGTAGGTGGCCAGGGTGCGAGCGGAGATGTTGCGGGATTTCTTGAGCTCGACCAGGTTCTCTTGTAGGCGCTGGTTGGCGAGCTCGAGCTCCTGCTTCGACTTGCGCAGCGCGTCCTCGGCCGCGCGCTGCTGGGTGATCTCCTCGGTGACGCCCATCACGTAGCGCTTGCCGTCGCCGGCGGTGATGGCGACCTTGCGCGTCCGAAACCACAGGTCGACGCCCTGCGCTCGGGCGACCTCGTCCATGACCTTGGGCACGCCGGTGGCGAGCACCTCGCGGTCGTCCTTCATGAAGGCGTCCGCCTGCTCGGCGGGCAGGTACTCGTGGTCGAGCTTGCCCATCATTTCGTCGCGCGTCTTGCCGAGCAGCTCGAGCGCCAGGCGGTTCATGATCCGCACCCGCAGCTCCTCGGCGTCTTTGACGAACAGGACGAAGGGCAAGCCGTCGACGATGGCCTGGAGCAGACCGCGGGTGTCTTGCGCTCCGGCGGTGTCCGCCGCCCGCCGCCCAGCGCGCGACAGCTCGCGGAAGAGCGCGGGTGCGAGCCGCGCCATCTGATCGCCGCCGACGTAGTCCGCGGCGCCCGCCCGCATCGTCGCCGAGAGCTCCGCGTCGTCGTGCCGCCGCGAGACCACGATGAAGGGCGCCGCCGAGCCGTGCTGCCGCAGGCGCGCGATCGCCCCCGACAGCTCGAGCCCAGGCACGCCGGGCGACAAGATCACGGCGTCGACGTCTTGGGCGAGCGCGGCGTCGAGCTCGGCCTCGGTGGTGATGCCGACCAGGGCGAGCTCGAGCTCGGCCCGGTCGAGCGCGAGCGTGATGCGGGCGTTCTCCTCGGGCGGAGCCACGACCAGGACGCGTCGCCGGCCGTGAGCGCCCGGGGGCAGCGGTCGATCATTCATCGTTTTGTCCGAAAGCCAGCACGGTCAGGGTCGTGTTGATCTGAAAGCCGGAGTAGATCTCGAAGAAGACGTTCATGCCGGCGGCGGGGGGCGCCTTGGCGAAGGTCCTGGAGAGGGCGTCGATGTGTCCGGTGCCGCGCGCGTACCAGTCGCGCGCCGTGCAATGGAACAACAGCGCGGCGCTCGGTGAGGCCACGCGCCGGGGCAGCTCCTGCTCGAAGAACGTCGCGGTGGTCCCGGCCGGATCGCCGAGCTGCATCAGCTCGAGCTCGGTGCCCTCTTCGAGCAGGTTCGCGAACAGGATCGAGCCGTCGTCGAGGGGTTTCCAGGGCGCGCGGATGAAGTGCTCGCGCCCCACCTTGAGCGCGGTCGGGCGCCGCGCGAAACCGTTCGGCTTGCCGAACTCGAGCTCGTCGATGCCCACGCCCAGGATCTCGGCGTAGCGCTGGGCGGCGGGCTGTCCGTCGATCTCGAGCGCGCGGGTGCAGGTGTCGTCGGTCTTGGTGATGCGCAGCAGCTCCCCGGTCGGCACGTACCAGTGCGAGCGCAGCGCGCCCCACGGCGCCTTGGTGCGGAACAGCGCGAGCAGCACGGCGTCGGTCACCACCTCGCCGTCCAGGTGGAGCAGCGCCGCCTGGGCGTTGGGGTCGGCCTGCTTGCAGTTGGCGCCGCCGCCCACCAGCGTGAGCTCCGGGTTGTCGTGCAGCACGCCGAGCAAGAGCTCCTCTTTCTTGAAGCGGAAGCCGTCATCGATCACCATGCCGACGGCCTGCTTTGGATTCAGATCCTTGGCGCGCACGCCGAGCTCGTCGCAGGCTTGGAGGGTGGCGCGAGCGCCGGCGGCCACGGCGTCGTCGGCCAGGTGCCGCCCGAGCCCCAGGCCGACGTCGAAGTCGCCCGACAGCGCCGCCAGCACCACCGACCCGTCGTGGATCCCCTGGTTGTCGATCTCGCCGCCGGTCGTCGCCCCGAGGAGCCGGCACTGCCGCGGCAGCCGCTCGCGCAGGGCGCGGTTCAGCGCGAGCTGATCGCGCTCGCTCGACGCGAAGAGCAGCGCGAGCTTGGGCGCGCTGGCGTCCAGCTTCGAGAGCAGCTCCTCTGCCGCGCGAGCGGCATCTCCTTCCGAAGTGCGGGCAGCGTCGAGTCGTACGGTCGCCATGGGGGAGCCCTCCGGGGAATCGGAGAGACGATACCACGGCTCGGCGCTCTAGAAGTCGTTCCCCAGCGACACGGGCTCGAGCTCCTTCCGAACGGAGCGCTGGAACATACCCGGCCCCACCCAGCTGTAGACGCAGATCGCGAGCCAAGCCACGCTGATCAGCTCGGCGGTCATGGGCAGATCGTGGTCGGCGGCCGCCAGCCTGCCGAGGCGCTGCAACACGAAGGCGCCGAGCAGGACGAGCACCATTCGACCGTCGCCGAGCTGTCCCAGCCAAGTATTGACGCGCCACCAGAGCCCCCAGAGCGCGCTCTGGCGAGCCTTGATGGCGGTCATGAGCACCAGCGCGTCCGGATCGCTCGGCTGATGCCTTAGCGCCCAGATGGCGTGCTCGCGAGCGGCCTCGATCTCGCCGCGCTTCAGGTGAATGTAGCCCATGAGCACCAGCGAATCCGCGTGCTCCGGCTCCTGCTCGAGGGCGGCGCGGGCCAGCTGCTCCGCGCGCTCGAAATCCCCCGAGCGCCGGTGGAAGTCGCCCATCGCGCACAGGTTGTCGGCGTCGTCCGGCGACAGCTCCAGCGCTCGCCGCAAAGCCGACTGCTCTTGCTCGCGCTGGCCCGCGACATGAAACAGCCGAGCGAGCGCCAGGTGATGGGCGTCGTTGTTCGGCTCGAACAGGATCGCTTGTTCGAGGTGCTCCCGCGCCTTGGCAAAGCGCCGCTGTGCGAGCAGCACCGACCCGAGCGCGTGGTGGGCAAACGCGCTCTCCGGCTGCAGCGCGAGCGCTTCGCGGGCCTCGAACGCCGCCGCGTGCAGGCGTTTTTGGCCCAAGAGCACCAGCGCGAGCAGCGCGTGCGCCTCGGACGCCTGGGGATTGGCCCCGAGGGCTTGTTTCAGCGCCTCCGTGGCGCCTCGGGTGTCGCCGTAGCGGAGCCGCTGGCGAGCCAGGCCGAGCTTCCGAGCGTAGACGGCGTCCTTCATAACAGGACGAACCTCCAGAACTCGTTCGGCAGCGCATCCAAGACCCGCGAGCGCAGCAGCATGCCCGCGATCACGATCAAAAAGCCCTGCCGCGTCTCGCCCTCGAAATACTGAAATAGCTCGTAGCTGCGGCTCTGGGGGAGAAACACGAAGTAGGTGATGCCGAGCTTCAGCGCGATCAGCGCGGTCGCGGCATAGGCCAGGTTGTCGCCGTCGATGCTGCCGGCGCGCACCAGATAGAAGCCGAACCAGGTCAGCGCGATGGCGCCCAACAGGCCGGCCACGACCAGGCCGATCTCGCGCGCCTTGGTGGCGCTGCCGATGGCGAAGCTGTTGAGCACGAACCAGGGCCAGCCGAGCCAGGCGCCGCCCAGCATCATGGCCAAGAAGACCCAGAGCGGGTTGACGGCGAGGTGAGCGAGCCCTCCTCGCTTCGGCTCGTCGATGATGCGGTACTCCGCTTCGTGCGCGTTCACTTGCCGTACTTCTTCAAAAAGGCGAGCACGTCGTCGTACTGCCCGGACTCATTGGCGTAGCGGGCATAGTTGCGGGCCGTGCTCAGCCACTCGCTGGTGGTCGGTCGAATATTCTCGAGCGCCGCCGTCAAATGATCGCGGCCGATCGGGACCTCCCGGCCGTCGCGCAGCGAATGCTCGATGGCCTCGTCGCTGGCCGTCTCGATCAGGTTGCGCAGGTCCGCGCCCGAGAAGCCGGAGGTTCGCCGAGCGATGTCCTCCAGGCTCAGGTCCCGCTCGGCGGGGCGCTCGGCCAGCAGACTCTTCAAGATGGCCAGGCGCGCCTCCCGATCGGGAGGCGGCACGAACAGCACGCGGTCGAACCGCCCGGCGCGGCGGAAGGCGGCGTCGACCGCCCAGGGGACGTTGGTCGCCCCCAAAATCAGAACCCCCTGGTTGTTCTGCGCGAAGCCGTCCATCTCCGAGAGAAACTGGCTGACCAGCTTCGACGACGTCTGCTCGCGCGTGTACTCGCGCCGGCCCGCCAGCGCTTCCAGCTCATCGAAGAACAGCACGGCCGGCGCCGAGGTCCGCGCCTTTTCGAACAGCGCGTGCAGCTTCCGCTCGCTCTCGCCGATGTACATGTCCAAGACGTCCGAAATGGCCACGTTGAAGAACTGCGCCTTGCACTCCCCCGCCGTCGCGCGCGCCAGCATGGTCTTGCCGCAGCCAGGCGGCCCATACAGCAGGATGCCGCCGCCCACGCGCTTCTTGAAGCGCTGGAAGATCGAGGGCTTCTTGAATGGCAGGATGATGCGCCGCTCGATCTCCTTTTTGACGCTGTCGAGCCCGCCCACGGCCGAAAAATCGATGGCCTCCGCGGCCGGCTGCAACAGGCGCGTGAGCTCGCTTCGATCGGTGTCGTCGTTCGAAATCACCCGCAGGCGTGAAGCCCCGCCGCTCGCCACCTCCCGCACCTTGGCCCCGATGGCTGCCTTCAGGTCGAGATCCTCGAGGGTCGGATTTTTGCCGAGCGCGGCGGCGTAGGCACGCGCGGCGTCCTGCTGCTGGCCCTGACGGACCAGAATGCGGGCTCGCAGCAGCAGCTCCTCACCCGTGGCGTCGGTCAGCACCGAGAGCGCCTCGTCCGGGGCGCCAGTCCGAGCGTAGACGGTGGCGACCGCCAGGCGCTGCGACGGCTCCGCGAGCGGCCCGACCTCGGTCCCGTCGAGCAGCTCGCGCGCCGCGTCGGCCTGATCGCGCTCGACGAGCTCCTTCAGCACGACCGCCATCAGCGCCACGTTCCCGGGTGAGGCCGCCAGCGCGGCTTTCAAAGAATCGAGCGTCTGATCGTCCACAGTCGCGGCAGCTTACTCCGGCGCCGTGTGGCTTGGAAACAGCGATTGACCGCGCCCCCGGCGCCGCGAGATCCTTCCGGGCGGGTCCGGGTGAGAGGTCGTCTCCAGTCTGCGGTCTTCGGGGGGCTCTCCCTCGTCGGACAGCAGGCCTCGAGAGCTGCTTTCAGGTCCCCCCACACTCGAGCTCGACGAAGAGATCGAGGGTGCTGCAATCATGAGCCGTCTCGAACACCGTTCCGTCCGGGCAGGTGCACGGAATCGCCTGGAAGGCGACGCCCTCGCAGACGACCTCGGGCATGATCTCGGAGACGCAGCGGGCGATCCCGCAGCTCGAGATGGCGGCGGCTTCTCGCTCGGCGGCATACTCCTCCGAACACCCCGGCGCCGTGAACGTGGGGCCCCCCTCTCGGCATTCGCAGGTGACCTCGAACGGCGTCCCTTGGCAGCGGTAGCGCTCCATGCCCAGGTCGGCGTTGCACTGAACGGGGCACTGCTCCGCAGCGTCGGCGCGGAACTGATCGGTCGCCGACGGCGAGCAGCTTTGGGTCGTCAGGAATGCGTCGAACGTGTCCGGACAATGGCACGTCAGGTTGCCTTCTTCCCCGTAGCAGACCGTTTGGCTGTCGGCGAAGTCGCGGATGCATTCCTGCTGGTGCCGCCGCTCATTCAACCAGCAGCGCGCGACATGCGCGGTGAAGTCTGCTGAGAGCGGCGTGTCGAAGGCGCGGGTGGCGTCGCCGTCAGGGTTGCAGGTGCAGCCTTCATCGGTCGTCCAGAGCAAGAGCCCCATGACGTTGAACTCGCAAATGCAGCCGCTCGTGTGATCGGCGCGGTTCCACTGCATGCCACCGCAGTGCGGGTAGTTCTGCGTCCCGAGCAGGAAGTGGTTCAGCCCAAAGGCGTGGCCGAGCTCGTGCTCGAACGCGTAAAGGGGCGCCGCTGCCTCGACGACGATCCAGGCGCCGTGAGCGGGGTTCAGGGGTTGGTCGACGTTTGCGAATCCACCAACGGGATCCTCGATGTCCTCGACCACGATGACCGTGAGCGTATTCGCCTCCGCGAACGTTTCGGGCTCCATGACCGCTCCGTCCGCGGACGTGACCTGTCCAGCGCCGCAGATATCGACCTCGCCGGCCTGCGTCTGCAAACGCGCGAAGGGTGAGTTTTCCACGACGACCACGCTGTCGCGGCGAAAGGGTCTCACCGAAGTGAGCTGCTCGAAATCGTCGTTGAAGCGCTGCAAGACCGTGGCAGGCATGCAGGTGGACGGATCGCTCGGGTTCGCAGGCTGCTCGCAGTCCGTCCAGTTTTGGAACCGGCTCTCCCACCCGGCCCGGTCCGTGGACGACAGCAGCACGAACCGCACCGCGATCTCCTCTCCCTGCGAGCTGCCGCCGCCCGACGCGGTCGCGCCTCCCGACGCGGTCGCGCCGCCCGACGCGGTCGCTCCGCCCGATGCGGTCGCGCCTCCCGACGCGGTCGCGCCCCCGGACGCGCTCCCCTCGGACGGCGAAGCGTCGCCGCCACATCCGTTCAGCACGAGGATCGTCGATGACAGGGCCCAGACCCGAAGCGCGCGGCTCATCCCACCGAGAGTAGGCTGTCGTCAACGAGAAAGGGGGTGACAGATTTGCCACTCCTCCCCGCGGCTACCGCCGCGGGGCTCCTCCCGTCCTCAATGACCCTTCGCACGGCTCTGCTCGAGAATCGTGCTCGGGCATCGAGGTGGAGCGCAAGTCAAGCCGCGAACTCCACGTTCTCCCGAATGATCCGCGGATGCCGCGCTGCGATCCTCAACAGCGCCAGCCCTGGGCCGTCCGGCGTCACCCGGTCCTGTTCCCAGTTCCTCAACGTGTGCACACTGATTCCGAGCGCCGCCGCGAATTGCTCTTGGGTCAGACAGATGAACCGGCGCAGGGCTGCAACGTCACCTGGCTGTAGCTTGCCCGCGATGATCCGCGTCCGCTGCGCCCGTGTTAGCGCTCGGTCCAGCTCTTCCCGTGTCAGTTCCTCGCGATCCGTCATCCTAGTCTCTCCACATACTCTGCATACAGCGCTTCCTCCGCGGTCGTCGCCCACCAAGCGCTGATGATCCTCGTTACGTCCTCTTCGCGCTCCGTCCACACGACCAGGACCAAGCCCCGCTTGATCGGTCCGATGGACTTGTACCGGTCTTCCCGTTCGCTATGCTCGATATCGTAGACCTCCAAGACCGGCGCTGCCGTGGTGAAAAGCTCTCGGGCCTCTTCGAACGAAACTCCGTGAACGCGCTCGTTTTTCGACGCCTTGTCCGGGTCCCACTCGAAGCGCACAAATCCAGTGTAAGCTATTAGCTTACCCCGTCAAGGAGCGCTCTCGCCGACATGCGAAACCGGCCTCCGACGGATGGCTGATCACCTCCCGCCCAAAATCCCCCGGTGCTCCGGGATCGCCAGGAACGGCTCGCGCCAGCGCGGGTCGTGCAGGGCGTCGGCGCGGGCGTTCAGGCGCTCGGCGGCGGCGGTGAGCGCGCGGGCGGCGCCTTCGGTGTCGCCGGTCGCTTGCAGGGCCCGCGCGTGTGCCCAACGGAGGGCTCCGTCGCCGCGCACGCTGCCGGCGGCCGACAGCTCGAGCCCGCGTTCGGCGATGGCGAGCGCCCCGGCGGCTTGCCCGCGTGAGAGCAGCGCCTCGGTCAGCGTCACCGCCGCGTCGGCGCGCGCGTCGCCGGGGTAGTCTTCGGTCGACAAGATCGCGCGCGCCTCGCGCTCGGCCTCCTCGGTCGCGCCGCGGTCGAGGCGCAACGCCGCGAGCCTGGCTCGCGCGCGCGCCTCGGTGAAGCGATCGCTGGAGCTTAGCGCCTCTCGGTAGCACGCGCGGGCCACCGCCTCGGCCTCTTCGAGCCGCCCGAGCCGCTCGAGCGGCAGCGGCATCTGGGCCCGCGCGCTCTCGGCGTACACCACCAGCCCGAGCCCGCGGGCGCGCTCGATCGCGGCCTCGGCCCGCTCGATCGCGAACGCGTCGGCGCCGATCGCGACCAGCGCGAGCACGCTCTGCAGCTCGACGATCATCGCGTAGCGCAGCTGTCCGCAGGCCTCGAGCCCGTGCACCAACGCCTCGCCCCCGCTCGCGAGCGGCTCCGGATCGCCCGCGTACAGCGCCTGCGCGGCCTGCAGCCAGGCGCGCGTCGCCTCGATGATCGGCCGATCCTCTTCGAAGGCGATGTCGGCGCGGGCGACCGCCGCCACCAGCGGCTCGGCCAGCTCGCCGCGGCGCGTGCGCCACAGCTCGCTCGCGGTGCGCGCGATCGCCAGCACGTGCGCGACGCTCGGCGCCGGCGTCCGGCCGGAGGGGGTGCCCACCTGCTGCAGCGTCGCGACCGCGTGCTTCAGCGCCGCCTCGTCCCCGCGTCGGCAGCTCGCCACCGAAAGCTCCGCCGCCGCCCGCGCGTGCGCGCCGCTGCCCTTCGGCGACAGCAGCAGGGCCTCGTTCACCAGCGTGGCGTGGTCGGCGCCGCGCGCGCCCCAGCCGAGCGCCTCGGCTTGCAAGAGGCGCAGCTCGCCGAGCACCGCGCCCGTCGCGCCGCACTGGATGCCGCGCTCCGCCCGCGCGAACACCGCGTCGAGATCATTGCCTTCGAACGCCTGCTCCGCGGCCCACAAGTACCAGACGACGGCGCCGTGCGGCTCCCCGCCGCGCTCCAGGTGCTCGGCCATCACGATCGCGTCGCGCTCGCCCGCCGCCTCGAGCCAGGCCGCCGCCTGCCGGTGCCCCCGCACCCGATCGCGCTCGGGGAGCATGTCGTAAGCCGCGTCGCGCACCAGGACGTGCCGGAAGGCGTACTCCTCCTCGCCGCGGAAGCGCGAGCTGGGGCTCGGCACCACGAACTCGCGGCGGGCGAGCTCGCGCAGCAGCTCGATCACGTTCTCGCGCCGGTCGTCCACCAGCGACGCGACGCCGTTCACCCAGAAGGCGTGCCCGAACACGCTCGCCGCCCGCAGGATGCGCCGGGCGCCCGCCCCCAGCCGCTCGAGCCGCCCCTCGGCCATCGCCAGCACCGTGTCCGGCAGCGCGTCGCCGCGCCCTTCGGCGACGGCGCGGATGAGCTCTTCCAGATAGTAGGCGTTGCCCGCGGCGCGCCGCACGATCGCCTCGGCCGTGTCCGTGTCCGCGCGCTCGCCGAGCACCTCCGTCACCAGATCCGTGGCGGCTCGCTGAGTGAGCTCCGGCAGCCGCAGCTCCTGCACCCGCCGGTCGCTCCACAAATCAGGGAACTGATCGAGCAGCTCCGGCCGCCCCAGCGCCAGCACCAGGAGCGGTCGATCGGCGAGCGCGCGCAAGCTCCCGTCGATGAAGCGCACGCTCGGCAGGTCGCCCCAGTGCAGATCCTCGAGCACGATCACGACCGGCCGCGCCGCGCACTCGGCCGCCAAGAAATCGAGCCAGGCGCGCCGCATCTGATCGCCCATCAGCGCCGCGTCCGCCCGGGCCGCGCGCAGAAAAGCCCGCCCCTGATCGGAGAAGCGCGCGCCCACGAGCTCGCCCAGAAACTCGGTCACGCGCGCCACGTCGTCCGGCGCCACGTGCCGCGCCACGCGCGCCGACAGCTTCCGGCGCCACACCTCCGGCAGCTCGCCGTCGCACAGCCCAGCGATGCCGCGCACGAGCTGGCCGAGCAGCGCGAACGACGAGCCCGGCGCGATCGGCGCGCCGCGCGCGAGCCACACCGCCGCCTCGGGGGTGTGCTCCGACAAGCCGCGCAGAAACTCCCGCCGCAGCCGCGACTTGCCGGCGCCGGCCGGCGCCGTGACGATCACGGCGTTGGCGACCGGCTCGCGCAGGCACTCGTCGAAGGTCGAAGTTAACAGTGTTAACT
>JAEZYZ010000356.1 GCA_023418705.1 Pseudomonadota bacterium
CCCCGCGCCACCGCCATCCGGCGTGGCCCCAGCGCCCCCGCTCGCGGAGGCGCCGCCGCTCGCGGTCGTCCCGCCGCTGCCGCTCGAGGTCCCTCCCGTGCCCGGACTGGCGGGCTCGTTCGAGCACGCCGCCAGGACCAAGGCGCCCGCGCCGGCGAGGCAAGCGAAGCGCCCGGAGGCGTCGCGACGCGCGCCCGAGCGGTCGCCCGTCGATGAGCGCAACGAGCACGGAGGATCGAGGGGCGCTTCGACCGACGCGCTTGCGCGCTGACGCGGAAAGATCGTCAAAAGCTGTTTGAAAAGAGGCCGGACAAAAGCGTTATGCACCATCGGCTGCGGACAATAACTTAGCGTCCAGAGTGCCAAAGCCAAATTCGGGGGGCAGCGAATTTCGATCCGCGCTACACCAGCGCGCAGGTCCTCCCGGCGAAGGGAGCGTCGTACAATTTTCCAATGGTAATGGTAACTTGCGTCCCGGATCGGCGCGGCCTCGGCGGAGCGGCGCTCGGGCACTTTCCGTGGCGCGCGCTGCTCGGCGCGGCGCTGCTCGGTGCCCCTGCCTGCGGCAGCGACGGCGCACCGGATGGGACGCCCGAGGCCGGCGCGCAGGCGCCGAACGACGCGAGCGGCGACGCCGATACCGCACCCGCACGGGACGCGGGCGATGCCAGCGTCTCCGAAGCGGGGAGCGCGCCGGACGCCGGCGCCGACGCCGACGCCGGGGACGCGGCGAGCGGCGAGTATCCAGCGCAGCTCTCGCAGGCTGGTTTGTACAGCGACATCGCCTCCGAGACGCTGGCACCCGGTGTGGTGGCCTACCGCCCGCGCTACGAGCTCTGGTCGGATGGGGCGGAGAAGCGCCGCTGGCTGTTTCTGCCGGAAGGCGCCACCATCGACTCGAGCGATCCAGATTTTTGGCATTTCCCGGTGGGCACCAAAGCGTTCAAGGAGTTCGTGCGCGACGGGGTGCGCGTCGAGACGCGGCTGGTGCACAAGGCGGGACCTGGCGACGCGGACTGGGTGATGGTGGCCTACCAGTGGAACGCGGCGCAAACCGACGCCTTCCCGGTCCCCGACGGCGTCACCGACGCCTCCGGCACCGAGCACGACATCCCGAGCCAGATGGATTGCGTGTTCTGTCATGAAAAGCTGAGCGGTCGGCTGCTCGGGGTGGGCGCGATCCAGCTCGGCCACGACGACGGCGATCTGACGCTGCGCAGCCTGGTGGAGTCCGGGCGGCTCAGTCACCCGCCGGACGACGTCGCGCCCGCCCTCCCAGGCGACGCCAGCGCTCAGGCCGCCCTCGGCTACCTGCACGCCAACTGCGGCACGTGCCACAATCCGACCTCGAGCGCGTTCCTGCGCACGGATCTCGACACCTGGCTCCGCGTGGGGGCGCTCTCGAGCGTGCAGGCGACGGCCCTCTACCAGACCGCGGTGGGTGTCGAGAACGACACCCTGTTCTCGACCAGCCCCCTCCGCATCGCGCCCGGCAGCACGACCGACAGCGAGATCTACCGTCGCATGACCTTGCGCACCCAGCGCGGCATGCCCCCGCTCGGCACCGAGCTGCTCGACGACGCGGGGCTCGCCGCCGTCAGCGCGTTCATCCTCGGGCTCGACGGGGCCAGCAGCGGCGCCTCGGGGAGCGGTCCATGACGCTCGCCGTGCGGACCGTAGAGCAACGGATCGTCGTGCGGCTCGACTACCCGGTGGTCTTCACCGAAGACGTGCTCGCGCCCGAACAATCGGTGCTCTCGGAGGTGATCGGGCGGCTCGAGCCGCACAAACGACAGCGATGTTTCTTCGTGATCGACGACGGCGTGGCGCGAGCGTGGCCGCACCTGACGGAGCGCATCCGCCGCTACGTGCTCGCCCATGCCGAGAGGCTCGAGCTCGTCGGGGAGCCGCTGGTGGTGCCCGGCGGGGAGGCTTGCAAGAACGACGCGCGCGGCGTGGACCGCGTGCACCGCGCCGTCCACGAGCTCAAGCTCGACCGGCACGCGACCATCGTGGTGATTGGGGGAGGCGCCGTGCTCGACATGGTCGGCTACGCCGCCGCGACCGCGCACCGCGGGGTTCGGCTGGTGCGCCTGCCGACGACCGTGCTCGGGCAGAACGACTCCGGCGTCGGCGTCAAGAACGGCATCAACGCCTTCGGCAAGAAGAACTTCCTGGGCTGCTTCCAGGCGCCCTTCGCCGTCGTCAACGACGCCGCGTTCCTGTCCACGCTCAGCGACCGCGACCGGCGCGCCGGCATGGCCGAGGCCGTGAAGGTGGCGCTGATCCGTGACGCCGCGTTCTTCGCGTGGCTCGAGCAGCACGCCCCCGAGCTCCGGCGGTTCGAGCCGCGGGCGTTGGCCGAGCTCGTCGAGCGCGGCGCCCGGCTCCACCTCGAGCACATCCGCACCTCGGGCGATCCTTTCGAGCTCGGGACGGCACGCCCGCTCGATTTCGGTCACTGGTCGGCGCACAAGCTCGAGAGCTTGACCGATTTCGAGCTCCGCCACGGCGAGGCGGTGGCGATCGGCGTCGCGCTGGACACCCTCTACTCGGTGCGGGCCGGCCACCTGCGCGCGGCGGAGGGAGCCCGGGTGCTGCGCTTGCTCGAAGAGCTCGGGCTGCCGATCTGGCACCCGGCGCTCGAGCTCGGTCGAGCTCTGGGCCGGCGCGCCGTCCTGCAAGGGCTCGAGGAGTTTCGCGAGCACCTCGGGGGCGAGCTGACGCTCACCTTGCTCGCCGCGATCGGCGCCGGCTTCGAGGTGCACGAGCTGGACCTGGTCCTGCTCGAGGCGTGCTTCCTGGAGCTCCAGCGCCGCGCGGCGCGCGAGGCCCCTCCAGCGGCCGAGGCGATCGCGCGCTGAAGCCATGAACGCCCGCGCCTGGCTCGAGCTCTGCCGCGCCCCGAACGTGTTCACGGCCGTCGCCAACGTCGCCGCGGGCGTGCTGCTCGCGCGCCTCGGCGGCTTCGAGGCGCGCGATCTGCTGCTGCTGCTCGCGTCGGCCGCCCTCTACCTCTCCGGGATGATCCTCAACGACGTCTTCGATCGGAAGATCGACGCCATCGAGCGCACCACCCGGCCCATCCCCTCGAAAAGGATCGGCGTGCGCGCCGCCGCCCTCGCCGGCGGGTCGCTGGCGCTGCTCGCGCTCGCCGCGGCGGCGCTGCACGGCCTCGCTCCGCTGCTGGTCGCGCTCGCCCTGGTTGGCTGCATCATCGCCTACGACGCTTGGCTCAAGGACTCGATCGCCGGCCCCTTCACGATGGGCGGCTGCCGAGCGCTCAATCTCTTGCTCGGCCTGTCCGTCGCGAGCTGGGCCAGCCCTTGGGTCTTGTCGGCGCCCCTGGCGCTGGGCGCCTTCACCACCGCCGTCACCTTCTTGTCACGTTTGGAGGTCCACGGCGCCGGGCACGCCCGGCCATTCGTGGGGGCCGCGGGGGCGACGTACCTCGCCGCGGTGGCAGCGGCGATCGCGCTCAGCGTCGCGCTGTCCGCTTCGGCGGTGGCGCTCGTGGCCGCTCTGGCGTTGAGCCTGTTCCTGCTCGTGCGCGGCGTCCGGCTCTACCGGCCCTTGTGGAGCTCGGCCGAGGCGCCGCTCGTCGGCCGGGCCATCGGCGGCTCGATCCTGCTGATGCCGGCGCTGGACGCGCTGTTCGTCGCGGCCGCGGGTCAGCTCGTCGGCGCGGCGCTCGTGTTCGCGCTGACGCTCCCGGCGCTGCTGCTCAAGCGCTGGTTTTACATGACTTGAAGGCCGTCGTACGTTTCGGGCCATGACGGCGACGGTCATCGACGCGCTGCTCGCCCGCGTCGCTCGGGCGAGCGCGCCAGGCGAGCGCTGGCTCCGGGAGCAGATCCAGCTCCTCCAGCCCAACCCCGACCCCGCGCGGCTCGCCCGCGCGTTCGCTGCCGCGCCGCGCCAGGTGGGCAGGGGGCCGCTTTCCGAAGCGCCGCCGCTGGACTCGAAGCTGGGCGCGGTGCCCACCCCCGCATGGACCGCGGGCGACGCCGGGCGGGTCGCGCTGCTGCTCGCCTTCGCCGCCGCGGCCGGCGGCTGGAGGGCGGGCGTCGACGCGCTCTACACGACCGCCGACTCCGCCGAGAAGTCGGCGATCGCGCGGGCGTTGCCCTGGCTCGGGGCCGAGGAGCTGCTGCCGCTCGCCCTGGACATCGGCCGCACCAACGAAGCGACCCTGTTTTCGGCGCTCGCGCTCGACAACCCTTATCCCGCCGCGGTCTACCCCGAGCTCGAGTTCAACAAGTTGGTTTTGAAGGTCACTTTTCTGAAGCTGCCCCTGGCGCGTGTGCTGGGACTCAGCGAGCGCGCCAATCCGGAGCTGTCGCGCATGGCGAGCGACTACCTGCAGGAGCAACGGGCCGCGGGGCGGGAGGTCGCGCCGGATCTCCACCAGTTGATCCGCTGAGCGGCCCCCGGGTGCCGCGGTTGCCCCGGTGCGGCCCCGAGACTACTTTTCTCCTTCCGCGAGGAGCGCGCCCATGAAGTTGTTCGACCCGCACATCCACATGACCTCCCGCACCACCGATGACTACGAGCGGATGGCCGCCGCCGGCATCGTGGGTGTGGTCGAGCCGGCGTTTTGGCTCGGTCAGCCGCGCACGCAGGTCGGCAGCTTCATCGACTATTTCAACTCCTTGATCGGCTGGGAGCGCTTTCGGGCGAGCCAGTTCGGCATCGCGCATTTTTGCACGATCGCGCTCAACCCGAAGGAAGCCAATGATCCGGGGCTGGCAAAGCCCGTGCTCGACGTGATGCCCGGCTACTTGCCCAAGGACAGCGTGGTGGCGGTCGGCGAGATCGGGTTCGACGACGTCACCCCCGCTGAAGAGCAGGCATTTTTGGCTCAAATCGAGCTTGCGATCGAGCACGATCTGCCGGTTTTGATCCACACCCCACACCGCGACAAAAAGCGGGGCACGGAGCGCACGCTCGCGGTGGTGCGGGCGTCGGGCATCGACGAGTCCCGCGTGCTCGTCGACCACAACAACGAAGAGACGCTGCCGCTGGTCCGCCGGACCGGGTGCTGGGCGGGCCACTCGATCTACCCGGACACGAAGATGACCGAAGAGCGGATGGTGGCGCTCCTTCAGCAGTACGGCACCGATCGCATGATCGTCAACAGCGCCGCCGACTGGGGCAAGAGCGACCCGCTCAAGGTGCCGCAGACGGCGCGCGCCATGCGCCAGGCGGGGTTCTCCGAGGCGGACATCGGCCGCGTGCTCTTCGACAACCCCGTCGCGTTCTTCGCCCAGTCGGGCAAGCTCGATCCGAGCGCGCTGGTCTCTCGATCCGTCGACCAGTCCGCCCTGTTCGAGGGCAACTCCGTCCTGCGCGGCCAGGAGCCCGTGCGGCGTTGACGCGCCTGCTTTGTTATTGTGCCAACGTGCGCCCGGGCGAGACGCTCGCGGAGGTGCTCGCGGCGTGCCGCGACGTGGCCGGAGCGGTGCGGCGCGAGCTTCTCGCCGACCGGCTCGGGCTCGGGTTGTGGCTGTCGCAGAGCGCGCTGACAGAGCTCCGCGCGCAAGGGACCGCGCGCCTGAAGGAGACCCTCGACGCGCAAGGCTTGTACTGTTTTACGCTGAACGGCTTCCCCTACGGCGACTTCCACGCGCCGGTGGTCAAACACGCCGTGTACGCGCCGGACTGGACGACGCCGGCGCGCCAGCGCTACAGCCTGGAGCTGGCCGAGGCGCTGACCGAGCTGCTACCGGCGGAGGTCACCGCCGGCACGATCTCGAGCCTGCCCATCGGACACCGAACGCGGCTGGCCGCAGGGGCGCGCCCCGCGGCGGCGGAGCGGCTCTGCGCGCTGGCCGAAGACCTCCGGCGCCTCGCCGATCGCAGCGGCAAGCCCATCCGGCTGTGCCTCGAGCCGGAGCCCGGCTGCGAGCTCGAGACCACTGCCGACGCGATCCGGTTCTTCACCCAGGACCTGCCCGCGGCCGCTCGCCGCACGGCGACCTCGACCGCGGCCGTCGAGCAGCACCTGGGCGTGTGCTTCGACACCTGCCACCAGGCGCTGGCGTTCGAGGACCCGGCAGCGTCGCTGGCGGCGCTCGAAGCCGCGGGCGTCACCGTCGGCAAGCTGCAGCTCTCGAGCGCCCTCGAGCTCTCCGATCCGAGCTCGGCCGAAGCACGCCACGCGCTCGCCGCGTTCGACGAGCCCCGCTACCTGCACCAGGTCCGCGCGCGCGCCCGCGACGGCCGCGTGATCGGGGTGGACGATCTCGATCAGGCGCACGCGCTGCCG
This sequence comes from Pseudomonadota bacterium, assembly GCA_023418705.1. Lineage (GTDB taxonomy): Bacteria > Myxococcota_A > Polyangia > Polyangiales > Polyangiaceae > JAEZYZ01. The sequence goes on from JAEZYZ010000356.1 coordinate 6,269, forward strand.
CAAGACACCCCCTGGCGCGTCCACTTCCACGTCCCGATCCACCGCGCCGGGGTGGGGCCGCTCGGCACGACGCGGCCGGTGCTCGAACAGACGCTCGAGCACATCGTGAAGCTCGAGACGCCCCCGCACCTGGAGGTCGAGACCTACACTTGGAGCGTGCTCCCAGAAGCGGAGCGACCGCGGGACGCCGCCGGCCTCGCGCGCGGGCTCGCCGAGGAGCTGCGTTGGGCCGCCCAAACGTGCGGCGTGCCGTTTGGAGCCACCGCATGAGCGCGCGCCCCGTCGTCGTCATCCTGGTCGTCGGCTTGACGCCCGCGCTGCTCGGCGAGCACACGCCGCACCTCTCCGCGCTGGCGCGGGACGGTTTCATGGCGCCGCTCACGCCCGTGCTGCCCGCCGTCACCTGCAGCGTGCAGTCGAGCTTGCTCACGGGGCTCTTGCCGCGCGATCACGGCGTGGTCGCCAACGGCTGGTACTTCCGAGAGCTATCGGAGGTGCTGTTCTGGCGCCAGTCCAATCGCCTGGTCAGCGGACAGAAGGTGTGGGAGGCCGCTCGGGCGCAGCGAGCTGGCTTCAAGACCGCCAAGCTCTTCTGGTGGTACAACATGTACTCGAGCGCGGAGCTGTCGCTCACCCCGCGGCCCATCTACCCCGCCGACGGCCGCAAGCTGCCGAGCGTCTACTCCCACCCGCCGGAGCTCGGCGTCGCGATGCAGCGCGAGCTCGGCACCTTCCCGCTGTTTCAGTTCTGGGGCCCGGGAGCCGACATCCGCTCCTCGGCGTGGATCGCCGAGAGCGCCCGCCGCGTCTTCGACCAACACCGGCCCGACCTGAGCCTCGTCTACCTGCCGCACCTCGACTACAACCTGCAGCGCCTCGGCCCGGACGATCCGCGGGTGGCCGATGACGTCCGCGCCGTCGATCGCGTGGCCGGCGGGTTGATCGATCACGTGCGCGCCGCGGGCGCCGAGGTGATCGTCGTCAGCGAGTACGGGATCGAGGCGGCCAATGGCGTCGTGCCCATCAACCGCGCGCTGCGCGAAGCCGGCCTGCTCGCCGTGCAGGAGACGCTCGGCTTTGAGCTGCTCGACGCTGGCGCGAGCCGCGCCTTCGCCGTCGTCGATCACCAGCTCGCCCACGTCTACGTCCGCGACCCGGCCGATCTCGCCGCCGTGCGCGCCCTGATCGAGCGCCAACCGGGCATCGAGCGCGTGCTCGACGACGCCGGCAAGCGCGAGGCCGGCCTCGATCACCCCCGCTCGGGCGAGCTCGTCTGCGTCGCCGAGCCCGGCCACTGGTTCTCCTACTACTACTGGCTCGACGACGCGCGCGCCCCGGACTACGCGCGCACCGTCGATATCCACCGCAAGCCCGGCTACGACCCCGTCGAGCTCTTCCTCGATCCAGACCTCACCTTGCCCAAGCTCAAGATCGGCTGGACCCTGGCGAAGAAGCTCGCCGGCTTTCGCTACCTCATGGACGTCATCCCCCTCAAACCCGAGCTCGTCCGCGGCACCCACGGCCGCTTGCCAGCCTCCCCCGAGCACGGTCCGCTCCTCATCGGCTCGAACCGCACCCACGCCCGCGACCGGCTGCACGCGACGGAGTTCAAGCAGTGGTTACTTGGGGTGCTTGCCCTTGGCAGCTGAGCGCTGAGTTCGTACGCGGCGCAGCGCAAGCAGGCACGTCACCGCCGTGAGCAAGAACAGCGGGACCGAGAGCTTGAAGCTGCGCGGGAAATAGCGAAACTCGATGATCTGATCGGGCGCTCGGACCCGCGTCGCGACACGGTGGCCGTACGGGATCGCGGGCTCGCCCGCGGCCCTCCAGCTCGGATCGTAGTTCATGTTGTAAACCAACAGCGCACCGGGCTCGGCGTCGCTCACCCGAACCCGCGCTCGGTTCGGCGACCAGTCGAGCAGCTCCGCCCGGCCGGCCCCGCTCTCTAGGTGCACCAACCCGCGGTAGTGCTCGGCATCCGCCGCGATGGCACCAATCCCTTCGAAATCGGGGTCGATGCCATAGCAGTCGATGACCCCGGTGTTGGCCATCATGGCGAGCAGCATGGGCGCCGCCCAATCGCGCCGCTCATAATGAACGGGCGACCGCGTGCGGTGCTCGAAGACCGGCGCCGGCTCGATGACCTCGGGTTTTTCCATCCAGAACGCCTGTGCGAACGGCTGGTGGTTGACCCGGCACAGGTCCACGACCATGACCACGACGGGCACGAGCAGCGCCAGCTCCGTGAACCGCCAGCGCGCTTGCCAGCGCTCCACCCGAGGCGCCGCGACGGTTGCGAAGGCCAGCATCAGCGCCAGCAGCATCGGGTAGTGGAAACGCGACGGCACGTGCTGGGACGCGAACCCTGGCAGCTCGTGAAGCAGCGTCCAGGGAGCGTACGGGTGAAACTTGCCCAAGCCGAGCAGCAAAAATCCGACGCCGAGCAGCTTCAGGACCTGCCCGTGCGTCCCTCGCGCGAACAGCAGCGCCACGACCAAACAAGCCAACCCGCCCACCCCGACGTAGATGCCCCACTCGTGCCAGCCATAGGCCGGGACCTGCACGGGCCACGAGCCGTAGCGCTGATCGGGGTCGGTCAGCATCACCAAGAGCTCCGCCAACCCGATCACCTCGTTCGACTCGATCAAGCGCGGCGCTCGACCCATGGTGTCGATGATGGCAAACAGCTTGGGCGCCGACAGACCCACCGCCGTGACGCCGGTGATCGCCAGCGCCAGGAGGGGCTCGATCCGTCGCTCGGCAATGGCCAGGAGCCCCGCATAGCCGGACAGCAACAACGCGGTGTGCGGCAACGGGTAGATGCCGCCAAGGTAGGCCATCAGCGCCACGACCGCGCCGGCGTACAAGGCGTTGTGCCGTTTGCCCGACTCGAGCGCGCGGTCGAAGAAATACCACGCCCAGGGCAACCACCCGTACTGCAAGTGCCACGTGTGGCCGACGGCAGCCTGCAGCGCCCAGCGTCCGTTGAACACGAAAACAGCCGCCACCAACGCCCGCAGCGCCACGCTTCGGGTGAAGCGTCCCGCCAGCAGGTACGCTCCGCATAGGCCCGTCAGCCCGGCCCCGACCACCTCGAGCCGGATCGCGGTGCGTAAGTCAGCCAGCAGATACAGCGGCAGGTAGGGCGACACCAGGTTGGTGGCGCCTTCGACGTGACCGAACGCGGGGAACCCTCCGCACAGCCACGGGTGCCACCACGGACCCTCACCGTACTGTTTGAGGCTCAGCACGGTGATGTAGCGGTACGCGGTCTCCACGTCCCAGTCGTGAAAGCCGAAGGTGCTGAAATCCGCCAGCATCGGCGCCAGCAGAACGAGCAGACCCGCTCCCAGAGAGACCCAGGCGAAAACGACGGCGGTGATCCGCTCGCGCGGCGCAACCTTCTGCTTCGAGAGCACCGCGCGCAGACGGGACCAGACGTCTGCAGACCGAATCCGCATGAGGAAGGCGGCAGATAGCACTGCTGTCGGAGATGGGGAATCTGCCGAGTCGCTTTTACGATCGGTTCCCCCTCGGCGCCCAAAGCGGGCTATCCTGCGCTCGCGTGCGAACGCTGCCGCTATTGCGAGAGGCCGGAGCCCGCCTCATCGAGCCGCTAGTCCAGCGGCAGGCGAGGTCGAAGCTCGCTGCCTACCGTCCGGACCAGGCCGAGCGAGTGCGCGAGCTGGCGCTCGGGGCACGGACGCGTCTACGCGCAGCCGGCGAGCTACGCGATGACCACGCCCTGCCCGCCGCTCTGAGCTTGCTGCGGCAAGCGATGGCGCTTGCCGCGGCGGCCGTCCTCAGCGCCCACGACGTGAGCGAGCCCTTCGAGTCGCCGGGGGGCCTGCTGGGACAGGCCGAACGTCTCGCGCGAAGCCAAGGGGCGCCGCTGCCGAAGGGCTTCGAGGAGGTGCGGCAGGTGCTCGGGAGCAGCGACGAGCTCGAGCTGGACCGGCTCGACCGCGACCGCGCGCGCGCCTTGCTGCCGGTGGCGGAAGCCAGCGTGCGGGGGTTGCTTGGCCTGGTCGAGTGGCGCACCGCGGAACAACTCCGCCAACAGAGCGCCGTCCGCACGGGACTGTTGGTGGCTGTGCTCCTTGCTACGCTGGCCGCCCTGATCGCGGTGCTAGCGCGACCCACGAACCTAGCCGAACGCAAGCCCGTTGCGAGCAGCAGCGTCCGGCCGGGGACCCCCGATCCCAGCGGGTTGGTCGATGGCGTCGTCCGCGGCAGCTTCGGGGTGCACACGAAGACCGAGCACCATCCGCATGTCAGCATCGACTTGCTCGCGCCTAGGAGGCTCCGCAAGGTGGTCGTATACCATCGCGGTGACGGGTACTGGCGGGAAAGCCTGCCGCTCACGCTGCAGCTGTCGGACGACGGTGTGGCGTTCCGAGACGTCGCGACCCGCCATGAGCTCTTCACCCAGACGGCCCCTTGGATCATCCGGATCGACGAACCGGCGCGCTACTTGCGCTTGACCAAAAAGGGGCGCGGCTACATCGCTTTGAGTGAGGTGGAGGTTTATGGGCGATAATGCGCGCGGCGAACCCTTGGCGGCGGACAGCGCCGAGGGATCTGCATTTTACGACGAGATGTGGCGGCGCTATGGCCACCTCGACGCCAAGAGCCCGGCGGCATTCCATCGCCGTCGGTTAGTGCGGCGCTTGGTCGAGCGGCACGCGGCGGGCGCAGGGCGTGTCGTGGATATTGGCTGCGGTCAAGGAGAGCTCTTGGTCGAGCTCGCCCGAGCCTTGCCCCGCGCGCGCCTCTTCGGTGCCGATGTGTCGGAGCAGAGTCTGCGCCGCGCGCGCGACAAGAATCCCGAGGTCGAATTGTTCGCTCTCGACCTGTGCGCTCCGAACTTCGAACGGCACCACCGTGATCGCTTGGGCTCGTTCGATCTGGTGGTGTGCTCGGAGGTGGTCGAGCACGTGGACGACGATGTTCTAGCCGTACGCCACCTCTCGCTGCTGCTCGCGCCAGGTGGATGGTTGGTCCTGACGGTGCCCGGCGGGCGAATGTCCCGCTTCGACGAGCGCATCGGCCACCAACGACACTACTCGGTCGGGCAGCTCGCCTCGCTGCTGCAGACCACTGGGCTTTCGCCCGTCGAGCTTTTGGCTTGGGGGTTTCCGTTTCAGAATCTGTATCGAACCGCTGTGCGCATCGCCTCACGCGCCGCCATCGCCGAACACCCCGCCGAAAAGGCGCCCTCCTCCGCGCGCCTGGATACCGGGCTCGGGCGGGCCTACGAGCTGTTTGGGCTCGCGCTCAAGCCGCTATTTTACTTCAACCTGTCCCGCTGGGGTGAGCAGCTGCTGGCGGTGGCGCAGATGCCACGTTGACATCAAGGGACGGTCAACAGGTCGACCGGCGCTGCGCCGCCGAGCTCCGGCCAGTCGTCCCAGAGGCCATAGAAGCGCTCTGTGCCGGGGCGTGGGCGAACTTCCGTCACCGAGGCGTAGATGTAGCCCGGCTTCCAGAGGCTGGTCGGCACCGCGAACGGCATACCGACGGCCCGGACCTTCGAATCGACGGGGACCAGCGACCACCGGGCTCCCCGCTCCATCCGCCCGTAGATAGCGAAGTGGGCGTCCGTCAGCGTGGGCTCGTGTGCCTGGAAGAAGACGCTCAAGGTCGGCGCCACCCCGGCGGCGTAGCGCACCCCGAGCAGCCGCATCACCCCCGAATAGTCCCGCGCTGGTGAGCTATCGAGCGCCGCCGTGAGCTCGCGGCGGAAACGCTCTGCACGCGCGACGTCCCCCTGGGATCGCGCGAGGTTGTGCGCGATGCGCGTCTGCTCCAAGTTCCGCGGCGCCGCCGCAGGCGGCGGGTTCGGGGACTGCCCGAAATGCTCGCGCAGCTCCCACGTCGCGTACGGATCGGGCTCGATGCGGTAGATGGGGTCGTGCGCCTGCACGAACAGCCACTCGAGCACCGTGGGCTGCCGTGTGTGGAAGGAGAAACCATCGATGGGCCCGGGGGGCGCCGCGCGGTCCACGAACCAGAACGGTCCGAACACCTGCACCGAGAAGCCTTCGGCCAGGGCGCTCAGCTCCGCGCTTTGGGCGAAGCGTGCATCCGCCACGAAGTACTGTCCTGCGCCGCGCGCCGGAGTGGTCGGGACCCGCGACGCATGCGTGACCGGGCGCTGGAGCGCCCACCCCAGTGACCAGCTGTATTTCATGCTCCCGTGGAAGGCCACGCTCGTTTCGCTCTCCAGGCGCGGCGAGAGCCATTTCATCAGCGCGGTCTTGTCGACGTCCTGATGAATGATCAGCCCCTTCTCGTCGAAGCGACCTCCCGTGTTGCGCGCGTATCCGAGCGCCCGAACGCCGTCCGGCAAGATCAACGCTGCTGGGAGAATGCCCAACGCCAGACTCAGCACCGGGACACGAGCCGTCGCCCGCGGCCATTTCAGACGCTTTCCGAGCCAGATCGCGAGATCGTGGAAGCTTGCCACGAGCGCAGCCAGTCCGAGCGCAAAATAAGGTGCGAAGTAGTGAGGCCAGAAAACGTGAACGTCCGCGCCCTGCTTGAAGACCACGTACTGCACGGTCGCCATGACCAGGAACGCCAGGGGGAACAGCTCGAGCTCCCGTCTTAGGAAGACCATGCGCAGCGCGAGCACCGGCGCCGCCAGTTTGCCGAGCGCGATGGCCAGCGGCGTGAAGCTGAGCTCGATCCAATGACGCCGCGCCTCGAGCACTTGCGACAGCGGCACGTTCGCACCGCGCGAGCGCAGCTCCCCCTGTGCCAAGAACCGCGCGAGCTGGGAGGCGGATTGAAACTGATGGATGTAAAAAACGAACACCAGCACGCACAAAGTGCTTGAAAGCGCCCACCAGGCGAAAAATCCACGCGTGTCCACCGCGCCGAACCACCGCCCGCTCAGCAGCAGCCCGCGTGGAAGCATGAACGCAAGCACGCAGGCTGCGAAGACGAAGCCGGCCCAGTCGCTGTTCACGGCTTGAAAGAGCCCGAGCAGGCTAACGGCGAGCCAGCGCCGCCGCCAGGTCTGGTGCAGGCGCACCGATCCCCAAGTGAACATCAGACAGCCGAAGATGACCGGGACCTCGAGCGCGTTGAAGTTGGCAAACGCCAGCGCGATCGGCACCACCACGAACGCGCACGCCGCCACGGCCCCCGCCACGGGGTTCCAGATGGCCCGCGCGATGGCGTAGAGCAGCGGCGGCGTCGCAGCGCTGAACAGGACCGGGGGCAACCGACAGACCCAATCCCAGTGCCCGAAGAGCTTGGTCAGGACAGCCGTGGTCCAAAAAATTCCCCATGGATGGTGGCAGTAGTAGTCGCGCGGCGGGGGGGCCTCGAGCGTGTAATCGAGCACCGGGGCGAGGATGCCCCAGCGGAACATGTTCTCTCCCGCGATGCCGATCGACGCCGAGGCCGCGACGTGACCGGCACCGAAGGGACCGGCGATTTCCCAGACGGCTGCCGCGGTGAACCACAAAGTCGACAGCGCCAAGATCACGCGACACACCTGCTCGAGACGGGTGTCCGTCGTCGCGGCGCTATGCTCGACGGCGGGCGCCTGCACCTCCCGTTCCCCCAGCACACCGAGCAGGTTCACGATACCTCTGTGGAGAGCCGCGCCGCGGTCACGATCTGAAAACCGAGCAGCTCCGGCCACGCCCGACAGACGCGCGCCTCCAGCGGCTCGACGCAGCGTTCGTAGATCGAATACGCGGGCGACTGCGCGAGCGTCAGGTGGTCGCCCGCTTCGACGTCGGCGTCGAACCACCGGCGCAGCAGCGGGGCCAGCGATTGAACGAGCGACGGCGAACAGGTGTCGCCAAGCAGAAAAAACCCGACATGCTCGAGCAGGCGCTGGATACTGCGGCGTGTGAAAAAGCGCAGGTGGGTGCGATCGTACAAGCCCGAGTAGGCGTAGTCGAACCGCCCGAGCAAGGTCCGGGCCCGGTTGTACCAGACGGCGTAGTTCGGCACGGAGATCAACCACACCGCCCGCGACAACGGCGGCGCCGCGCTCAGGCGCTGCAAGAACTCAACCGGGTTCACCACGTGCTCGACGACGTCCGAAAGCAGCACCGCGTCGAACGGCTCCGCCCCCGGATCGCTGGCCCAGTCCTCTGCGCTACCACACAGCACCCGATCGCAGCTTTCGCTTGCCAGCCGCGCGGCGCGGGCGTTCGGCTCCACGCCCACGATGTGCGCGCCGGGACGTGCCGCGCGAAGGGCGCGGGCGGTGGGGCCCCCCCCCCCCCCCACCG
>JAEZYZ010000362.1 GCA_023418705.1 Pseudomonadota bacterium
TCGGCCTGTCCGCGGCCGAGCGCCGCGAGCGCCGCGGCGCCAAACCCCTTCGGCAGGACGAGGCTCGACAGCGCGGCCAGGGGACGGGCGCCCATCGCCGCCAGATCGGACACGGCCGCTTGAAACGCGCGGTAGCCGACGTCCTCCCAAGCGAGCCAGCCGCGGCGAAAGTGGACGTTCTCGACCGCCACGTCCGTCGTCCACACGAGCTTGGCGGGCGGCCGGCGCAGGATCGCCGCGTCGTCCCCGATGCCGAGCGCCACGCCCGGCGCGGCGCGCCCGGTGTCGAGCAAGCCCGCGAGCAGCTCGATGGCGCGTCGCTCGCCGAGGCCGCGCGGGCGCCTCTTCGGCGCGTGCGGAAGGTCGCGGCGGCCCGACACGCGCGCGCTTATACCATGCTGGCTCGACGGCAGGGGATCGTGACCACGAAGACGGCGCCGCTCGGCGCGTTGTCATCGATGCGCACGGTGCCGCCGTGGCCGTCCACCAGCCGCCGCACGATCGACAGGCCGAGGCCGGTGCCACCCTGCTCGCGCGTGGAGCTCGAGTCGACCTGGTAGAAGGCGTCGAACACCCGCTCGCGCTCGGCCTCGGGGATGCCGATCCCGGTGTCGGCGACGCGGAGCTCGATCGCGGTGCGGCGGGTCGGAAAGAGCGCCAGGCCCGTCGTGTCGACGCCGTTCGCCTCCATCGCCACCACCTGCGCGGACAGCAGGATGCGCCCACCCGCCGGGGTGAACTTCAAGGCGTTCTCCGTCAGGTTCAAGATCACCTGCCGCAGGCGCTCCTTGTCCGCCCACAACATCGGCAACCCCGCTTCGATCTGAGCGGCGAGCCGCACGTTGCGCTTGCGCGCCGCGGGCGTGAGCGTCTGCACCACGTCCTCGATGACCTCGTCCACGGCGGTGTCCGCCTTGCGGAGCGACATGGTGCCGCTCTCGAGCTTGGACAGGTCGAGCAGGCTCTTGATCAGGTGCAGGAGCTGCTCGCCTTTTTCGTGGATGGTCTTGACGAAATCGAGCTGCTCCGCCGTCAGCTCCCCGGCGATGTTCTCGATCAACATCTCGCTGTAGCCGATGATCGACGTCAACGGTGTCCGGAGCTCGTGTGAGACGGTGGCCAGAAAGTTGCTTTTCAGCCGGTCGAGCTCTTTCAAGCGATCGAACGCCTGCTGCAAGCTGTAGTTTTTCTCTTGCAGCTGCCGGTAGTTTTCGTGCGCGCTCGCCAGGTGCATGCTGCTCGTCAAGAGCGCCTTGTGCCCGCTGAACAGGATCAAATCGAGCGTCTTGGCCAGGTGTTCCCCGATGTGCCGCACGTGCTCGGCGCCGACGTGCGGCAGAGCCCCGAAGAGCGGCTCGAGCTCGGCGCCCCGGAGCCCGGGATCGGCGTCCAGCAGCGCCGCCGACAGCCTGGGCGACGCGGCGTCGACGAACGGCCCGAGCACGATCCGCCCGAGCTCGCGCCCGTCGTAGAACAGCGGCGCCACCCGATAGCGCGCCCCGGTGACGCAAGGCTCGACGAGCCCGTCGGCCTCGAGCGGGAGCGTCTTCAGCCGGCGCGCCAGCTCCTGCAGCACGGCCCGCACCTTGGGGGAGCGATCGAGCGCGCGGTACAGCTCGAGGTCGGTCGCGGCGTGGGCCAGCAAGGCGCCGTCGGCGTCGAAGACGCGCAGCGGCAGCCCAAACAGGCGCGCGGAGCCTTCGACGAGCTCCTGCAGGCCCGCGCGATCGACCAGCTCCTCGAGCGAAAAGCCTTCGCTTCGAAACAGCTCGCGTCCCTGCTCGGCGGGCATCGACATCAGCAGGCAGCCTCCGGGCGCAGCACCTCCAGGGCGCCGCCGACCGCCGCCGCGAGCAGGGAGCTGACCGGCTCGGTGCTGCCGAGCTGCGCCGCCACCTGCCCGAGGAACGCCGGCGGATCGAAGCCGAACTTGCGGTTCAGATCGTGCTCGGCGTCGAGGGCGCTCCAGGTGAGGTGCAGCAGGCCGAGGAAGCTCTCGACGACCCCGAGGCCGCGGGTGGCGATCGCGAGGTAGACCGGCTCACGCCCCTGGGCGGCGAGCGCGGCGATTTCACCGTCGCTGCGGATGTCCGGCAGATCCCGCTTGTTGAACTGGATGATGAGCGGCATTTGCCCGAGCGTGATGCCCGACTCCTTCAGATTGTTCTTCAGGTCCATGAAGGAGTCGGCGTTGTTCTGCGTCTCGGCGACCTGGGAGTCGGCGACGAACGCGATGCCGTCAGCGCCTTGCACCACCAGGCGCCGGGTGGAGGCGTGGATCACCTGACCGGGCACGGTGAACACCTTGATGCGCACCGCCAGGCCATTTTTGCTGCGAAAGGTCATCGGCAGCAGGTCGAAGAACAACGTGCGGTCGTCGCGGGTCGCCAGCGTCATCAGGCGACCGCTCGCTCCCGGCTGAGCCACCCGGTGCAGCGCCTGCAAGTTGCTGGTCTTGCCGCTCAACGCCGGACCGTAATAGACGAGCTTGATGGTCAGCTCGCGCGCCGAGAAATCAAGCTGCAACGTGAACTCCCTTCCGTGCGGTCATGTGTTCGCGCGCGCGAGTGACGCGGTGCTCTTCCAGGCCTTGCCGCGGGCACGCCGATCACGACTTTAGCACCGTTGTCCTCGGGTCCTTGCAAGGATCGAAGACCCGAGTCACGCGAGCCAGGATCTCGAACCGGCCGTCACCGGCGCTCGCATCGACCGGCACCTTCTGCGATAGTCTCCCGAAAACTCGGACCTTTCGAAATGAGCACCCTCGGCGAAGTCTTGGTGGTGGTTTGGCTCGGTACGACAAGCTCCCACTTGCACTTTCAGCCGCACCTGCAGGCGTGGGCGAGCGCGCGCGGCGTGACGCTGCGCGCCCCCGCGTCCGTTCCGATCCCGGCGGTGGGCTACGACGCCGAGCTCGTCGATCACGTCGAGCGGCAGTTCGAGCAGGCGCGCGTGGCCGCTGCCGCCGGGGATCTCGCCGCCGTCGAGGGGCGCTTGGCGGAGGCGCGGGAGCTGTTGCTCGGCGCGCCGGAGCTGCCGCAGGCCGGCTGGCTTCTGGCGGAAGCCTTCAACCTCGAGGCAGAGCTCTTGCCGAGCCCCGGCGACGCGTGGGAGCGGGCCCGCGCGCTCGCGGGTCCGCGGGCACGTCCCTACGAGAGCGCCGATCTGCTCGACGACGCGCCGGCGCGGGAGCTCTCGCTCGCCGTCGGCGGCCTGCATCCGGGGGACGTCTTGATCTGGGACGGGGAGCCGCAGGGCCCGGCGGTCACGACGACGGCCGGGCTGCACCACGTCCGCGTGCTCAGGGGCGCGGGCGTCGTCCACAGCGCCTTCGTCTCGGTAGCTGCCGGCGACGCGCGCGTCGATCTGCCCGTCCCGCCCCCGGCGGCGTGCAGTAAGGAGGACCTGGGGCGGCCGCGGCTCGCTGCGCGTCAGGTCGTGCCCCAGGCCTCGGTGCGCTGCCCCGAGTGGGTCGCGGCGGCGCCGGGCGCGGGCGGCAACCTGCTGGTTGCCCGCTGCCAGGCGGCGCGCTGCGGCCCGCTGAGCTCCTTCAACCGCTTCGTCTCGAGCGCGCCGAGCGCGCCGCTCCCGCCGGCCGCCGACGACGGCTGGCCCGCGTGGGCGAGCTACGCGGTCCTCGGCGCCGCCGGCATCGCCATCGGCTCGGTCGTCCTCTGGCAAGCGGGCGTCTTCGACGGCCCCCAGCAGCCCGAGCCCGTCTGGCGCTATCGGCCGCCGGAGTGATCCGACCCAGTTCACCCGGGGGGTTCACCCCCAGCGCTTGCGCGCGTCGTCGATCGCCTCTTTTACGCGCTCGCGGGACGGGCCGCCCAGCACCTTGCGGCGCTCGACCGCCTGCGCCGGATCCAGCGCCGCCGAGACGTCACCGCTCCCCAGCGTGGGGTGCGCTGCCGCCAACACGTCCTTGGGCAGTCCCCCAAGTTGAACCCCGCGCTGCTCCGCCTCCCGGACCAACCCGCCAACGATGTGGTGCGCGTCGCGGAACGGCACGCCCGCCTGCACCAGGTAGTCCGCCAGATCGGTCGCGCAGACGTGCCCCGCGTCCAGCGCGCGGCGCAGCCGCTCGGCGTTGAAGTGCGCCGTCGCGACCGCCCCGGTGAGCGCCCGCAAGCCGAGCAGCGCCGACTCGAAGGCGTCGAAGATCGGCCGTTTGTCCTCCTGCAGGTCGCGCCCATAGCCGAAGCACAAGCTCTTCTCGAGCGTCAGCAGGGTCGTCACCGAGCCGATGAGCCGCGCGGCCTTGCCGCGGACCAGCTCGGCCACGTCCGGGTTCTTCTTCTGCGGCATCATCGAAGAGCTGGTGCTGAAGGCATCGCTCAGCGTCATGAAGCCGAACTCCTGGCTCGACCACAGCACGATTTCTTCGCCGATGCGCGACAGGTGCACGCCCAAGATCGCGAGCGCCGCCGACAGCTCCATCAGAAAATCGCGGCTCGCCGTCGCGTCCAGAGAGTTCCGGGTCGGGCGAGAAAACCCGAGCGTCTCGGCCACGAACTGGCGGTCGAGCGGGAAGCCCGTCCCCGCCACGGCGCCGGCGCCGAGCGGGCACTCGTCCAGGCGCGCGAGCGCGTCGGCGAGCCGCCCGCGATCGCGGACCAGCATCTCCTGCCAGGCCATCAGGTGGTGCGACAGCCGGCTCGGCTGGGCCCGCTGCAAGTGGGTGTAGGCCGGCATCAGCACGTCCAGGTGCCGCTCGGCAGCGTCGAGCAGCACCCGGCCGAAGTCGTCGAGCGCGCCGATCGTCTCCTCGGCCTTCGCGCGCACCCAGAGCCTGAGATCGGTGGCGACCTGATCGTTGCGCGAGCGCCCGGTGTGCAGCTTGCCGCCCACCGGCCCGCAGATCTCGACCAGCCGCGCCTCGATGTTCATGTGCACGTCTTCTCGAGACGCCTGCCACTCGAACCCTCCCCGTTCGATCTCGTCGGCCACCTGCTCGAGCCCCGCCACGATCTGCTCGAGCTCGGCGGCGGTCAGCACCCCGGCCCGCTCGAGGCCACGGGCGTGGGCCAGCGAGCCTCGGATGTCTTCACGCCACAGCTCGCTGTCGATGTGGACGCTCGTGTTCAGCTGCTCCATGGCAGCGTCGATCGACTGCGGCAGCCGGCCGCCCCGTGCAACGGTCATCCGCTCCTCCGACTCGAAGCTCCAAGCCGCGTGAGCGCGGCATCGAGGGCGCCCGCTTCGATGCGCTCGAGGCGAGCCAAAAAACGCCGGTAGTCCCGCGCCGGCGCCTGTCCGGGCGGGGCGCGCAGCGAAAAATCCGTGATGCGCGTGGTGGCGAAGCGCAGGCAGCAGAGCGCCGCCTCGGTGCGCATCGCCGCGAGCTCACGCGGGTCGAGCGCGCGCCGGCTCGCGTAGCCGGAGAGCAACCCGTCGACCAGCTCGACCCGAAAATCATCGGCGAAGCACCACGAGAGCACGCACACCATCAGGTCGTACGCAAACGGGCCGAAGGAGGCGCTCTCGAAGTCGATGAGCGCGGCCAGCTCGCGCCCGTTCCAGAGCACGTTGTCCCGAAAGAGGTCGCCGTGGATGATGCCCCGCGGCAGCTCGGGATCGCGCAGCGGGGCGTAGTGATCCAGCCGCCCGCGGATGTGCTCGGCGGCGCGGGCGAGCTCCGCGTTCCCGCTCTCGACGATGCGGTCGAGCCGATCGTAGAGATCCGGCAAGCGGAAGCGCCCTTCCGAGAGCGGGGTGAGGCGCGGTGTCTGCGCGTGCACGGTCGCGAGCGCCTCGCCGAGCGCGCGGGTGTCGGCGGGGCTCACCGAGGCCTGGCAGCGCATGGCGCCGGCCACGAACTCGAACAAGGCGACGGGCTTGCCGGCGTGCTCGACGATGTCGACGCCCCCGAGCGGCGCCAACGGCGGCACCACCGGCACGCCACCGGCCGCGAGCTCGCGGAGCAGACGCGCCTCGCTCGCGGCGCCGGTGCGGCCCTGCTCCTCGTAGATGCGGAGAAAGTAGCGCCGCCCTTCGGCGCTCTCGAGCTCGAAGTTGGAGTTGACCGAGCCGCCTGGATGCGACCGCAGCGACGCCAGGGAGAGGCCGTAGGCGGACGCCAGTCGTCGCGCATCTGGAGTGGAAAGCGGCGTGAGCTCGGCCATTTACGGCGCGCATCATGCCCGAAGACGCTCCGATCGCAAGACCGGGCGCGCACGCGCGGGGCCCCGTCTTGGCTACTCGGCCGGCTCGGCTTCTGCCCCGAGCCGAGGCTTGCCTCCAATAGAACGCGCTCGTAGCGGCACAAACTCGGCGCTATCCTTGTTTTCGTAGCGAGGCCTCTCGCACACGAATGAAAGAAATCTACGGAAACACGACCGGGCTGCCGCCGAGCGCGCTCAAGGCACTGGAGCGGATCTATCGGCGGCGGGTCCCGAACGACAAAATTGCCACCCCGGAGCTGATCCGCTCGCTCGCCGATGCCTCGGTCGAGACCAAGCGCCAGGTCGGCGCGCTGGTGCATCGCTCGGGTGACGTCGACACGGTGATCGTCGGCAGCGCCACGGGCCTGATGCTGCCGGACATCGGCCGCCTGCGCGCGGCGCAGGGCCGCTTTCGGGCGCTGCGCCTGGTGCACACGCACCTGTTCGGTGAGCCGCTGACGGAGGACGATCTCACCGATCTGACCCGGCTGCGGCTGGATCTGGTGGCCGCGATCTTAATCACTCCGGAAGGTGATCCACGCTCCTGGACCTGGGCGTACAACGTCCCGGTCTACGACGAGCAGCCGCGCCGCCCGTACGAGGTGGTGGGACCGGTCCCCCACGGACAACCGGGGCCGCACTTCGGCGAGCTCATCGAGTCGCTCGAAGCGGAGTTCGCGCGCCAGGCGCGCACGCGCCCCGTCGCGCGGGACGGCCGGGCGCTGCTCTTGCACGTCGGCGAAAAGAAGCGCTCGGCCTCCTCGCGCGGCCAGGCGCGGCTCGACGAGCTGGAGAGCCTGGCGCGCACCGCAGGCGTCGAGGTCGTCGATCGCGTCCTGCAGCTGCGAGACCGGGTCGATCCGAAGTTCGTGCTCGGCCGCGGGAAGCTCGAGCAGGTGGTGATGCGCGCCATCGAGCTGGACGTCGAGACGCTGATCTTCGACCAGGATCTGACGCCGGCCCAGGTGAGCGGGATCGCCGCCCACACGGATCTGAAGGTCATCGACCGTTCCCAGCTGATCTTGGACATCTTCGCGCAGCGCGCGGAGACCCGCGACGGCAAGCTCCAGGTGGAGCTGGCGCAGCTGAAGTACGCGCTGCCACGGCTGGGCAGCCGCGACGACGCCCTGAGCCGGCTCACCGGCGGCATCGGCGGGCGGGGTCCCGGCGAGACCAAGCTCGAAATTGGCCGGCGCCGCGCGCGCGAGCGGGTCCACCGGCTCGAGAAGGAGCTCACGACGCTGGCCCGGCAGCGGGCGGAGCGGCGGCGGCGCCGGGCGCGCAGCGCGGTGCCGGTGATCGCGATCGTGGGCTACACCAACGCGGGCAAGAGCACGTTGCTCAACACCCTCACGGACGCCGGCGTGCTGGCGGAGAACAAGCTGTTTGCCACGCTGGATACCCGCGCGCGGCAGCTGCGGTTGCTCGACGGCAGCGAGGCCGTGCTCACCGACACCGTGGGGTTCATCCGAGACATGCCCAAGGATCTGTTCGCCGCCTTCCGGGCGACCTTCGAAGAGGCCGCCGACGCCGATCTGCTGCTCGAGGTGGTGGACGCCTCCGATCCGCAGCTGAGCGAGCACCAGGCGACCACCCACGGCCTGCTCCGCGAGCTCGAGCTCGACACGCTGCCGCGCCTCACGGTGTACAACAAGGTCGACTTGCTGCCGGCCGCCGAGCGGACGGCGCTGGAGAGGGAGCCCAACGCCGTGACCATCTGCGCGCTGCGCAAGGACACCACTCGCCGGCTGCTCAAGCACATGGCGGAGCTGCTCGGCGCCGGCAACGGTGCTCAGCCCGCGCCGGAGCCGTTCGCCCCAGGCGACGGCGCCCTGCTGGCGACCTGATCGCCCGCCGCCCGACCCACGGGGCAGCACCGCGGCGGGGTTGAACCGCTGATGCACGTTGCCACGGTCCGGGCGCGCCGCGCCTCGGCGTTTCTGGCGTTTTTTGGGCAGCTCGACCGGCGACGCGGGGGTGGCACCGGCGTTGCACCGGGGTGCGCCAGCTCACGCGACGAGAAGTCTTTGCCGCGAGGTGCCGGCATGAGAACGCTTTTGATTTGTCATCACGATGCGCCGCTCGACCGGGTCGTCTTGGCGCGCTGGCTTGCTGCGACCAGCGAGCTTGCGGGCCTCTTGGTGATTCAGGAGCCGCCCGGGCGCCTGCACCGCCGCGTCAAACGTGAGATCCAGCGCGTGGGACCCTTGCGTTTCCTCGACGTGATGGCGTTCCGGGTCTATCAGCGCGTGCACTTGGCGGAGCGCGACGGGCGCTGGGAGGCCGAGCAGGTCGAGCGCCTGAGCCGTGTCTACCCCGAGCTGCCCGCGGATCTGCCGGTGCTGCTCACCCGCTCCCCCAACAGCGAAGCGGCGCGGGACTTCATCGCCCGCTGCCGGCCGGATCTGATGCTGGCGCGCTGCAAATCGCTGCTGAAAGAAGAGGTGTTCTCGATCCCGACCAAGGGCACCTTCGTGATGCACCCGGGGATCTGCCCCGAGTACCGCAACGCCCACGGCTGCTTCTGGGCGCTGGCGAGCGGGGACCTCGATCGGGTGGGCATGACCCTGCTCCGCATCGATCGGGGCGTCGATACGGGGCCGATCTTTGGCTACTTCCACACGGCCGTGGACGAGCTCGCCGAGTCGCATTTCGTGATCCAAAACCGTGTCGTCCTGGACAACCTGCCGCAGATCGCCGACCTGCTGCAGCGGATCGACGCTGGAACCGCCGTCCCCATCCAGACCGCCGGCAGATCGTCACGCGCCTGGGGCCAGCCCTGGCTGTCGAGCTACCTGCGCTGGAAGCATCAAGCTCGAAGGAGGAGCCGTGCGCGTCAATACGCTACTTTATCATGACGTCATCGAGAACGGCCGCTACACCGACAGCGGGTTCGCCGGACGCGGCGCCGACGTCTACAAGCTCGATCGGCGGCGCTTCGCCGAAGATCTGGACCGGTTCGCCGCGACCCTGCCCGAGCGGATCCTGCGGTTCGACGATCTCGTGCTGCCGGGAGAACGCCGCTCGAGCCCCTTCTCGCTCCGCCCAGCCGCCGGACGCGGCGTGCTGTTGACGTTCGACGACGGCGGCAGCTCTGCGCACGCCGTCATCGCCGACGAGCTCGAGAAGCGCGGATTTCGCGGGGTGTTCTTCGTCACGACCGACTACATCGACCAGCCGGGCTTCTTGACCCGCCCTCAAATCCGGGATCTTCACCGACGCGGGCACGCCATCGGCAGTCACTCCGGCTCACACCCGGAGCGCATCTCCGGGCTGCCCTTCCCGTCGCTCCTGGACGAGTGGGTGCGCAGCGCCGACCGGCTCGCGAACATCCTCGGCGACGAGATCGCGACCGCGTCCGTCCCGGGCGGGTTCTACTCCTTCGAGGTCGCGCGCGCGGCGTCCTTCGCCGGCATCCGTGTCCTGTTCACCTCGGAGCCCACGGATCGCCACTGGCGCGTGGAGAGCGCGCTCGTGTTCGGGCGCTACACCGTCAGCCAGTGGACCAGCAGCGCGCACGCCCTGGCGATGGCGCGCGGCGATCTCTACCCGTGCCTGCGGCAGTGGTCGATCTGGAACGCCAAGAAGGCCGCCAAGACCGTCGCCGGGCCGCTGTACGCCAGGGCCCGCACCGCCCTGCTCGGCGCCCGCATGCCGTACGAGGCGGCGTAGCGCCGGAAGATGCCGAGCCACCACCCCCCGGATAGTTCACCGCAACGAGCTCACCTGCTTTTTGTCACGAGAAGGGCATCAGGGCCTTCGGCCCACCTCGAGTCGGTGAAAACGGATTTCACGACTGAGACAGCGCGCCGTGTCGACGAGTCTGGCTCGGAGATTGGTCACAGGAAGGTCGGAAGATCGGAAGGGGGACCGACGTCGTCGGTCCCCGATCGGAGGCGATCTCGAGCGGCGCGACGTGAACCGCTGTGGTCGCGACTGTTTCCGGGAGTCACTCCGCGTCGCGGCGGGGGCGGCGGTTGGTGTCGAGCACGGCCTTGCGCACGCGGATCGCGTCCGGCGTGACCTCCAAGAGCTCGTCGCGATCGATGAACTCGAGCGCCGTGTCGATCGTGAACACCAGCGGGGGCGTCAGGATGACGTTCTCGTCGCGCCCGGCCGCGCGGATGTTGGTGAGCTTCTTCTCGCGCGTGACGTTCACGTCCAGGTCGTTGGCGCGGTTGTGCTCCCCGATGACCATGCCTTCGTACACCGACACCCCGGCGTCGATGAACAAGACCCCCCGCGGCTGCAGGTGAAAGAGCGCGTAGGGCGTGGCGACGCCGGCGCGGTCGGCGACGATCGCCCCGTTCGGCCGCCGCAGCATCGGTCCGGCGTACGGCTGCCAGCCGTCGAACAGCGTGTTCAAGAGCCCCATCCCGCGCGTCTCCGTCAAGAACGCGGAGCGGAAGCCGATGAGCCCGCGCGACGGCACCCTGAACTCCATGCGGGTGCGGCCGAACCCCAGGTTTGCCATCTTCATCATCTGGCCGCGGCGCTCGCCGAGCCGCGTCGTGACGGGCCCGACGTACTGCTCCGGCACGTCGACCACCACCCGCTCGACCGGCTCGGACTTTTGCCCGTCGATCTCACGGGTGACCACCTCGGGCATGCCGAGCGCGAACTCGTACCCCTCGCGCCGCATGGTCTCGGCCAGGATCGCCAGCATCAGCTCACCCCGGCCGTACACCAAGAGCGCGTCCGGCTCGTCCGTCTCCTCGACCCGTAGGGCCAAATTCCGCTTCGCTTCGCGGAACAGCCGATCGCGCAGGTGGCGCGAGGTGACCCATTTCCCCGATTTGCCCGCGAACGGCGAGGTGTTCACGACGAACCGGATGGTGATCGTCGGCTCCTCCACTCGAATGCGAGGCAGCGGCTCGACATGGGCGACGTCGCACAGCGTGTCGCCGATCTGCACGTCCTCCATGCCGGACACCGCGACGATGTCCCCCGCCCGCGCGCGCTCGAGCTTCACCCGCCGCGGCCCCTCGAAGCCGAACACGGCGCTGATCCGGCACTGCTTCTTGCCGTCCTGCTGCACCAGCACGATCGAGTCGCCCGACGCGATCGTCCCGCGGGCGACGCGCCCGATGCCGAGCCGCCCGACGTAGTCGTCGTGCTCGATGTTGTGCACGAGCAGCTGCAGCGGCCCGGAGGGATCTCCGGCCGGCGGCGCCACCCGCTCCAGGATCGTCTCGAACAGCGGCTCGAGGCTCTTGCCCTCGTCTTCGAGCGCGCGCTTGGCGATCCCCGCCTTGCCGATGGCGTAGATCACCGGGAAGTTCGCCTGCGCGTCGCTCGCCTCCAGATCGCAGAACAAGTCGAAGATCTCGTTCAGCACCTCGTCGGGGCGCGCGTCCTGGCGATCGATCTTGTTGATGACCACGATGATCGGCAGCCCGAGCTCCACCGCCTTCATCAACACGAAGCGCGTCTGGGGCAGCGGCCCCTCGGCGGCGTCCACCAGCAAGATCGCGCCGTCCGCCATCTTGAGCGTCCGCTCCACCTCGCCCCCGAAGTCGGCGTGACCCGGCGTGTCGATGATGTTGATGACGGTGTCGCGAAAGCGAACGCTGCAGTGCTTGGCGAGGATGGTGATGCCACGCTCGCGCTCGAGCGCCTCACTGTCCATCACCCGGTCCTGGACCTGTTCGTGGGCGCCGAAGACCCCGGTTTGACGCAGCATGGCGTCGACCAAGGTGGTCTTGCCATGATCGACGTGAGCGATGATGGCGATGTTTCGCAGCTGGGAAGCGGGGCTTGGTTGCATGAAAAAAAGCCGCTCGGCGCGGCTGGGGGTCGCGCTCTACCCTGCAACCCGGGTCCGCGCAACCGAGCGGCGGGCAGAAACGACAGCCGGGAACGACAGCCTGGGAGGGGCGCGGGTCGGTCCCGGCCGGCGGGCGCTTGCAGCGCCCTCACATCCCCCTAAACTGCCGGCGTGCGCTGGTTATTGCTGTGCGCCGGCCTGCTCGCCGTGGCCTGCAAAAAACCTTACCGAATCGGCGAGTACGTGCTCGTCGAGTGGGAGGGCCACGACTACCCGGCCTACATCATCGACACCAAGGGCCCCGATCGCTACCGCGTGCACTTCGAGGGCTATGACACCCGCTGGGACCAGGACGTCACCCTCGACCGCATCAAGGGGCGCGCCGAGCCCAACGCCCCCCGCCCCCCCGCGCCCGCCAAGGGCGCACGAGCGGCCGGCATCCCCGAGAAGGCCGCCGACGCCTCCGCCCCCGTCAGCCTTTACAAACCCGGCGACCGCGTCCGCGTCCGCTGGCGCGGCTCCGTCTACCCCGCCACCATCGTCGGCGTCGTCGCCAACGACAAGCTCCTCATCCACTACGACGGCCACGAGAGCGCCTGGGACGAGACCGTGGGATTGGATCGCATCGTCTCGAAGCGGTGAGGTGACGCCCTCCCCAGGGGCGATCGACACGCGGCGCCCGCTCCGTTTGAGGGCATCCTCAGAGCATGAGATCTGAGGGTGTATAGGGATCTCATGAACACAGCGTTGACCTCCTTGTCCGATGACGAGCTGCACGCCGTCGTGCGGCGGCTCACCGCGCGCTCCAACGTCACCCGCGCCGACCTGCTCGCGCACCTCGGAGAGGTGGAAGAGCGCGGCATCCACCGGGACCGAGCTTGAGCGGACGTTGTGCGTACGCCGACGATCGGGGCCAACCCTGCCCTGATCCGCGCGCGCTGGCGCGGCGCCCCTGTGGTGCGTCGGCACGTTGGCCGCCAGCGTGGTGAAATTCGGAAGGGACGGTGTCTCGAGCCACGCACGCACGGGGGGCCTGCACCGCTCCCCTCACCCCCCCGGCGGGACCGACCCGCCGCGGGCGCTCCAGCCGGCGCGGCGCAGGGCGGGTGAATCGGCGGCGAACCAGCGGGCCATGCGGGCGCGGGTGGTCTTGTAGGCGTACTCGAGGATGTTGCGGCGGGCGGCGAAGCTCGCCGGGTTGTACATGAACAGGATGCCGTCGGTGGGCTCGGGCTCGATGAGGATCACCTCGACCTTGCCCGATCGCTCGATGCGCTCGCAGGACTCCTGCAAGAGCTTGTGGGTGCCGATGCGGGTGGCCTGGTTGGCGACCCAGAGCAGGCCTTTGTCGCGCACGCTGGTGCGGCGGCCGTGCCCGGTGGGGACCGTCGAGGCGAGCACGGGGACCATGGGGTTGACGACGACGATGACGTCGGCGCCTTCGGCTGCCGCGACGTCGACGTGGGAGACTTGAGCGGCGCCAGCGTCGATGAAGTGGCGGTCGCCGATGCGCACGGGCGAGAAGAAGGGGGGCAGGGCCATGGAGGCGATGCAGGAGCGCGTCACCGGCACGTGATCGTAGCCGGGGCTGCCGAACAAGACCTGCTCGCCGGTGTCGAGATCGTGGGCCAGGATCCTTAGCGGCTTCGGCATGCCGAGGAAGCTGTTGGAGATGCCGCGGCGGACGAAGAACGCCTCCAGGAACCGCTCGTAGCCGTCGAGGGTGAAGATGCCGGCGGGCAGCGAGTCGTAGAAGCGGTCGAGCTCCTCCCAGAGCGCGGCCGGCGCGGGCGCCGGGCGGCGCGACACCAGGCTGGAGGTGCCCTGCCGGAGCGCCGACATGGCCGAGACGATGGTGCGGCGCCACTCGGTCAAATCCATGCGCAGCACGTGCCGCCGCTCGAGCGGGAAGTAGACGTCGGCGGGATCCAGGAATGCGCGGTAGATGCGCTCGACGGAGCGGCCAGCGGCGAGCGCCGCGGCGACGCTCGCGCCGCTCGACGAGCCGATGTACAGGTCGAAGCCGCTGGCCGCCAACCCGTGCACGCAATCCTCGAGCGCCGCCAGGACGCCGATTTGATACATCCCGCCGGTCGCCCCCCCACCCGGCAAGCACAGCGCGATCTTGGGTCCGCTCACGCGGCGTCCTCCTGCCGCGCGGCCGCGGCCTGGTCGCTCTGCAGCGCGATGGTTTGGATCATGGCGCCGAGCCCGCCCGCCGCCAGCCAGCCGAGCACGATCGCCCACCAGGGGACCGAGAGCGGCGAGCTCGGCCCCGAGATGCCGAGCAAGAGGGCCAGGAGCTCGGCCGCGCCGAAGCCGACGTGCAGCGCGACGCAGGGCACGACCGAGCCGCTGGTCATGCGTAGGTGGCTGAGGGCGCCGCCGAGCAGCAGCAAAGCCGGCCAGCTGCGGATGTCGGGGCGGCTCAGCGCGAAGCAGAGCGCCGTCACCAGCGCGGCGCCGAGGGCCGAGTGTTCCCGGCGCAGGCCGCCGAACAGCGCGCCGCGGAAGAACAGCTCTTCGACCAAGGGCAAGGCGCAGGCGGAGACGAGGATCATGACCGCGAGCTCCGCGGGCCGGTCCGTGGTGAGCAGCGCCGCGCGCTCGGCCAGCACTTCCGGCGGCGTCGGGGCCACCTGCTCGATCAAGAGCGCGAGCGACCCGGCCGGGATCTGCAGCGCGAGCCCGAGCGCCAAGCCGAAGATCAACAGCGCCGGATGGGTGGGACGCATCCCGAGCCCATCCGTCAACGTGCGATCGGGAGCGTGCACCCGGAGCACGCCGTAGATCACCGACACGAACACCAACACCTGGATCAGGCCGAGCTGCACGATGTCGAGCGCGGCGCTCGGGCTGAGCGCGGTCAGCAGCTGCAGCCCGGCGATGATCAGGGTGGCGCACGCGAACGTCCAGACGAACGCCAGCGCGAAGGAGAGCGGACGGCCCGACGTCATCGATCGCGAAGGTGGGGCAGGACGCCGCGCTTGGCAACGGTGTCGGCCACGGCGGCCGGCTCGAGATCGGGATAGTCGATGGTGTAGTGCAGCCCGCGGCTCTCTTTACGGCTCGCGGCGGACGCGATGATGAGCTCGGCCACGGTGGCGATGTTGCGCAGCTCGAGCAGATCGCGGGTCACCAGGTGTTTCCAGTAATACTCCCGGATCTCCTCCTCGAGCATCGACACCCGGCGCGCGGCGCGTCGCAGGCGCGCGTCGCTGCGCACGATGCCGACGTAGTTCCACATCGCCCGGCGCAGCTCGTCCCAGTTGTGGGTGACGACCACGGCCTCGTCGCTGGCGACGGCCGAACCCGTCTGCCAGTCCGCCACGTCGGGCAGCCGCTGCCGCCGAAGCTCCGTGATTTGCCCCGCAAGACGCTCGGCGGCGCGCCGCCCGAACACCAGCCCCTCGAGCAGGGAGTTGCTGGCCAGTCGGTTGGCGCCGTGCAGCCCCGTGCACGCCACCTCGCCCACGGCCCACAGCCCGGGCAGGTTGGTGCGCCCCCACAAATCGGAGGTCACTCCCCCGCACATGTAGTGCGCGGCGGGCACCACCGGCAGCGGCTCCCGCGTCATGTCGAAGCCGAGGTCCAGGCAACGGGCGTGGATGTTCGGGAAGCGCGAGCGGACGAAATCGGCCGGCTGCATGCTGATGTCGAGCAGCACGTGTTCGGCGCCCCTGCGCTTCATCTCGAAGTCGATGGCGCGCGCGG
>JAEZYZ010000398.1 GCA_023418705.1 Pseudomonadota bacterium
GTGCGGCGGGGAGCGGCGCCGCTGGCGGCCCGGGGACTGGCGGCAGCGCCGGCTCGGGGCAGTGCCCGGACGGCGTCACCCCGTGCACCCCCGGCGACAGCTCGGGTTGCGCTTCGGACGAATACTGCCTCACGGGTTGCTGCAGCAAGATCATCGTGCGCTGAGCCAAAGATCGCGGCGCCGCGCCCGGCGACGAAGCGAAGTGCTTCAGGCCGGGGCGGCGCGCTCGCCGAGCAGGTGTTTCAGGCCGGAGGCGATCGGTTGCTCGCCGCCGTAGCGGAGCTCGAGCTGCTCGAGCTCCGTGGCGAGGGCGGCGACGAGCGGGGCAGCGGCACCCGCCGCGAGCGCCCGCTCGAGCAGCGCCCAGCGCAGCAGCCACTCGCCCGAGAACCCCTGGAGCGCCTGGTGCAGCGCCGAAAGGGAGCTCGCCGCCCCCACACCCGACGGGTCGATCGACTGGAGGCGCTGGAAGAGCTCGAGCAGCGCCCGCTCCTCGGGCGGGTAGCTGCGCGCCTTCGGGACCCGCGTCCGAGAAAACTCCGTGCTTGGCCAGTACGCGGCGTCCGCCGCGCCGGCGAACGCCGTGTGCACGCTGCTGCCGAGCGGCACCACGAGCTCCCCCGACGTTGGCCGCCAGATCTTGCCGGACGCGAGCTCCACGCTGGCGTCGGTCAGGCTCACCGCCGCGGCCCCCCGCGGCCCCTGGTGGATGGGCCCCACCTGCCCGCGCAGGCAGGTGCCGTCGGCCCACTCGAGCTCGAGCCGTCCGGCCTCGGCGCGCCTCGCGAGCTCGGAGGGGTCGATCCCGCCCGGTCCGCGGCCGTCCCTCAACCGCCCGACGACCAACCACGGGCTAGCCGCACGGGGCCCCGGCAACAGCCGATCGGCGCAAGCGATCGCCGTCTCCCCCTCGAACCTCAAGTGCGTGACGCCACCGCGCCCCTCGAACCCCGCCAGGCGCCCGATGATCTGAGCGCCGCTGTCGAGCTCCACGGTGGCGACCTCGCCGCTCTGGGCGGCGCGCTCGAGCGCGACCTTCCCGCCGATCCGGTGAGCGAGGCTTTGGGCCACGGCCTCGAGCACCAGGTTCAAGTGGTCGAAGTCGCGCGCGACGAAGAGCTGGGGCTGTTGCCGGGTGATGTCATAGCCGACCTGGACGCAGCCCGGCTCGAGCGGCACCTTCTTCACCTCGGGGCGGTGGCAAAAGTGGCTCTCACCGAGCGACGACAGCAGGCCGGCGCCGTACAGGCGGTAGTTCTTCGGGGTGCCCATGAGCCCGTACTCCACCGTCCACCAGTAGAGGCGCGCGACCTGAGCCGCTTCGGAGACCTCTTGGGTCCGCGCCAGAGCCTGCTCCACCGCCCGCTCGGCCTCGAGCAGCTCACGCGGATCCGCCCCGGGGTCTTCTTTCAGCTCCGAGAGGCGATAGATGGCCTGGTAGGCCCGCTCGTCCGCCGCCACGGAGAACGCGCGGGCGCCGACGACCCCGATGCGCCGGAGGTAGTCGGCATAGGCGGGCTCGGGTAGGATGGGGGCGTGGCCGGCTGCCTCGTGGATGATGTCGGGGGCAGGTGTGTAGGCGAGGTGCTGCCGGGTGCGGATTTCGGCGGCGATGGGCAGGATGCCGAGCGACTGAAACTCCACGAAGGCTCGTGGCGGAATGAACCCGTCGACGCACACCGCTCCCCAGCCCACCTCCGACAACCTGCGATCCATCTCGGCGATGGCCGGGATGCGATCGACGGACATGCCGCTCCGTCCGAGCCCGTCCGCGTAGGCCGGGTGCGCTGTCTGCCGGAGGCGAGAGTACAGCTGCAGCAGCACGAAGCGCCAGACCGCCTGGTCGGCAGCCGTGTACTCCGCGTAGTCTTGCTGCACCACGTAGTGGCGCAGGTGGGCGGGAACTCGGTCGAGGGTGGACGGGGACACCACGCTTCAACTTAGCGCCTCTTCCGAGGACCGGAAATGTGGCGCGCTGGAGAGCGGAGATCCCGAGGAATCGGGGCCCATCCGGGTGAGGGCCCGGTTCTTCGGGAAACCCTCTCGTCTGCTCGCGGCTCGGTGCTCTAGGCGGTCTCATTTTCCGCGACGAACGGCTTGAAAGCCCGCCGCACCGGAAAAAAAACCCACCCGGCGGACCACCGCGGCGCGGCGCGAGGGGGATTTTCTCGCGGCAGCACCGTCGACGCGCGGGCGGTCGTGTACGCTTGACCGAGGCGCGGCGATCGCCGCCGTCGCCCCCTGCCATGTTTGCCGTCCTCAACTGGTTGTTCGCCGTCGCGTTCGCCCTCTCCGCCGCCGTTCAATACAACGATCCCGATCCGGTAGGCTGGATGCTCGTGTACGGCGCCGCCGCGTTGGCCTGCCTCACCTTCGGGCGCTTGCGTGCCGATGTTTGGCTCACGGCGCTGGTGCTGGCCGCGTCCGCGGCCTGGGCTGCGGTCTGGTTGCCCAGAGCGGTCGCGACCCCCGGCTTCGGCAGCGTCCTGCGCTCGATGCAGAGCCCGAACGACGGCGTGGAGATGACGCGGGAGCTCTTCGGCCTCGTGCTGGTCAGCGGCTGGATGGGCGTGCTGCTGTGGCGGGAGCGGCGGGAGCGAGCGTCGCGCGGTTCTGGGTAGGGGG
>JAEZYZ010000469.1 GCA_023418705.1 Pseudomonadota bacterium
CCTGTGACGCTGGCGCCGTAGACCGGCGCCAGCGTCGCGTCGGCGAACGCATACGGCGCCGTCAAGAGCTCCACCAGCCCGCCGCCGTCGGCAGCGACCTCCTCGACGAAGCGCGCCGCCGCGGCGCGCACGCTCTGCACGCTGGGGGCGTCGGGGAAGATGCTCGGATCCGGGCTGATCTTCGTGAAGCGGTCGAAGTGCCAAACCTGTTCGTGGAAACGCACGAGCTTCGAGGTCGCGCGCGGATCGTCCAGCAGCCGCTCGACCTCGGCGCGGACCTGCGCTGGAGTGCGGAGGGCACCCTCCCGGGCGCGCTCGAAGAGCGCTTCGTCCGGCATCGAATCCCAGAGAAAGTACGACAGGCGCGATGCGATCTCCCAGTCGTTCAACGCGATGAACCCGTCTGCGTCCACCTGATCGCCGAGCTCGGTGCGATACAAGAATTGCGGACTCTGCAGCGCCGCCTCCACCACCAGGCGCACGCCGTCCCGGAAATCGTCGCCGCTGCCGACCAGATCCGCTCCCTTGGCGAACAGGGCTTCGAACCGGAGCTGCTCGTCGGCGGTGATCGGGCGGCGGAACGCCCGCTCCACGAAGGTGCCGATGAACTCACTCACGCACCCGCCCTCCAGGTTGACCTCGCACGGCACGGTGCGCGCAAAGACGGCGTCGTCCGTGACGGCCAGCTCCGCGATCTGCTCGGCGGCGGCGCGGTACTGCGGCCCCAGGCGCGCGTCGACGCGGAAGTCGATGCTGGTGCTGAACGAAAACCCGTTCTGAGCATCCGGCGCGAAGGCTCCAGCGAAGCGATCGCTGATGCCGAACAGCTCGGCGACCGTGTTGTCGTACTGCGTGTGCGTGAGGCGCGCGACCCGGGTGGTCGTCACCACACCGTCGGTCGGCGTGCCCGGCTCGTCGCCTCCGCCTCCCCCGCTGCCCGACGCGGCGCCACCAGGATCGGCGACGCTGCCCTGGCACGCGGCGGCGCCGAGCAGCAGCGCCCAGAGCAAAACGCTACGCGGTGCGCGTCTCTTCATGAATGACCTCGCGCCATACGAAATAAAACCAACGTCATTTTACGTTTTGCCCACGATGCTGTTGCTCCTGCGGAGAGCGGGATGCCGACCGGCAACACCCTGGACGGGGTTGGACAGCTGAGCCAAGCTGCTCTCGAACGACGCCGGCCTCCCAAGTGATCGTGGGGCTTCCTGGTGGATCGTGATCTGCTCCTGCCAAGACTTGGGCGGTAGGCGTAAGCGTTGCATAAGTGACGCGCAAAACGAGGGGCTCTTTCGCGTATCTTTCCGCCGGTGGTGTTCGGCGGGCGCGAGCTCGCCGACGCCGCGGAACATGTGCGCGGATGGGCGGAGTCGGTCAGAAAATTCAAATCGGCGCGCAGATTCTGTCGCAATTAGAAATTGTGAACTTTAGCGCAACGCCGCCGCGAGCGAGCTCTCGCCCGCTCAACCACTCCGAGCCAGGACGCAGCCGTCGGGCGCCGGCTCGCAGAAGTAGCCTCGCTGGCGAGCTTCGTTCTGGTCCGTCAGCTCCCAATCGGCCGAGGGCGGGTGCTTGCAAATCTCCTCGACGCAACCGAAGCACCCGTACTCACCCGTCGCCCGATGGCGCCGCACGTGGCACGCGCGCTCGGGCTCGTCCGCAGCGGAGGGCGCGGGACGCGGCTCGCGATCGGACGTGGTCGCCGGCACCGCCGCCGGTGACGGAGAGTGCGGATCGGGTCGAGGACTGGCCGTCGAGCAGGCGCAGAGCAGCCCCCCAACCAGCAGGTGGCGCGCGCAGCTCGGCAAGGACGGCCGTTTCATCAGCCATCGAAAGCTTCGGCGCGAGGCGGCGGAAGTCAACCGATCGCCCTTGGATCGAGCGCCACCGCGCGCCTCGGTCTCCGAAAATTGCGACGGATCGGCGGCCAACCTACCTTTTTGCCATGTCAGCCAGCGATGGGGTTCCGAGGCAATCCGGCGGCGCGCAGCACCCTGCGGTCAACATACGCCAACGACTGAACGAAGACCGCGGCGCGCTCGCGGGGGCGGCCGACAGGCTGACCGCGGTGTTGATTCACCCGACATTCTTCGTCGTGCTGCTGCTCTTCAATTTGCTTTGGATGCTGCTCAACCTGCAGTCGCTCATCGGTGTAAAGCCTTGGGATCCCTATCCCTACATGTTCCTGGCGACGCTCACCTCCGCCGCAGGCCCGCTCATTTCGACCTTGATCCTGATCGGCCTGCACCGCAGCCGGCGCAGCAACGAGCTCCGGCAAGAATTGACGCTGCAGCTCGCGCTCCACACCGAACGGCAAGCCACGTACACCCTGAGGTTCTTGGACGCGATCGGCAAGAAGCTCGGCGTCGCCAACCCGCCGTCCGATCCCAAGCTCGACCAGCTCAGCCAGGATCTGGACGTCGAGCAGATGTTGGGCGAGCTCAGGCGGAGTTTGGAGGAGACCGAAGGCCCGGAGAGCTGAGACCCCCGGGCCCGCCCGCGCATCAGCGCGTCGAGTGCAAGGCGACGCGGTTTCCCTCCGAGTCCTCGAAATGTGCGACGAACCCGAACTCTCCAATGCTCTTCTTCGGCGAGAGCACCCGGCCCCCGTGGCGACCGACGCGCTCGAGCGCTGGTTCGATGTCGTCCACGCTCAAGTACACCAGCGTCCCGTGGTGGGAGGGCGTGTACTCCTCGTGCTGCACCAGCGAGCCCGTCGCACCGGCTGCGCCCCGCTGCATGGGGAACCACGCCATCTTCAGCGGTCCGAGCGCGTGCACCGACAGCTTGCAGCCGAGCACGTTCTCGTAGAACGCCCGGGCCCGCTCCAAGTCCAGGGCTGGGATCTCGAACCAGTTCACGGGATGTACGGTATCGACCATTTTCCTACCTCGCTATCGACTCCAAAGGTAGGCAGCGCCGCAAGCCTGTAAACACCCAAAACGCCGGCGTGATCAGGGCAGCGTCAGGATCTCGTGCCCTTCTTCGGTGACCAGCACGCTATGCTCGAACTGTGCCGACAGGCTGCCGTCGGCCGTCACGACGGTCCATCCGTCCTCCAAGAAGCGCACCGCTGCCGCGCCCAGGTTGATCATCGGTTCGATGGTCAGCGCCATGCCGGCGCGGAGCCGTGGCCCCGACCCGGCGCGCCCGGTGTGCGGCACGTGCGGCTCGGCGTGCATGCGCGCGCCAATGCCGTGCCCTCCAAGCTCTCGGACGACGCTGCAGCCCTCGCGTTCGGCCAGCTCCTGGATGACCGCGCCGATGTCGCCGAGGCGAGCGCCGTGGCGCACGACGGCGGTGCCCGCGTCGCGACACCGGCGCGCCACCTCCACGACGTGGCGCGCTTCGGGAGAAGCCGCTCCAATGACGAACGTGACCGAGGTGTCACCGTGCATGCCGGACAAACAAGTCGTCACGTCGACGTTGACGATGTCTCCCTCTTCCAGCACCTCGGCGGCGCTCGGGATGCCGTGGCACACCACGTGGTTGCGGCTGGTGCACACCGCTGCCGGAAACCCCTGATACCCGAGCTGGCTGGGAACCCCGCCGCGCCGCGCGGTGTCCTCGCGAACCCATTGGTCGATCTGCGCGGTGGTCACCCCGGGTCGGAGCCGTGCCCCCCCCGCCCCCAACGTG
>JAEZYZ010000512.1 GCA_023418705.1 Pseudomonadota bacterium
GCGCGCGGGCCGTCCCCGCCCCGCCGAGCGGCGGTCGGCGCCGGGTCTGGCGCCGTCGCTCGAGCGCGCGGCGAACGCCGACGAGGTGATCGTCGCCTTGGCCGCGGAGCTGTGCGAGCTCTGCCGCGGCGCCGCGATCTTCGCCAGCCGCGGGGATCGCTTCGACGGCCGCATCGCGACCGACGGGCTCGACGCCGTGCGCGAGCTGACGCTGCACAGCTCCGAGCCGAGCGTTCTGTCGCGCGGCATCGCGGCAGGCTATTTCTTCGGCCCCTTGCCGGATGATCCCTTCCACACGCGGCTGGGCGCCGTGCTGGGCGCCGAGCCCGGGGACGACGTGTACTCGGTGCCGGTGCTGGTCGCCGATCGGGTGGCGCTGGTCGTGGTCGCCGCTCACCTGCTGAAGGTGCTGGACAGCACCCGCCAGATGGATGAGCTGGTACGGCGCGCCGGTGAAGCGCTGATGAGCATCGTGCGCCGGCGCAAACAAGGTGAGCCATGACCTTCAAACCCCCCCCCGCCTGGCGAGCGCTGGCGCTCGGCGAGCTCAAACGACGGACGCCGGAAGACCTGGTGTGGCACACGCCAGAGGGGATCGCCGTCGCGCCGCTGTTCACCGAAGCGGATCTCGAGAGGATCGGCTTCACGCCCACGCTGCCCGGCCAGTTCCCCTACGTGCGCGGCGCCCACGCCACCATGTACCCGGGCCGACCGTGGACGATCCGCCAGTACGCCGGGTTCTCGACGGCCGAGGAATCGAACGCCTTCTACCGCCGCGCGCTCGAACGCGGGCAGACGGGCCTCAGCGTGGCCTTCGACCTGCCGACCCACCGCGGCTACGACAGCGATCATCCGCGGGTCCTCGGCGACGTCGGAAAGGCCGGCGTCGCGATCGACTCGGTCGAAGACATGAAGCGGCTGTTCGACGGCATTCCGCTCGACCAGGTCAGCGTGTCGATGACCATGAACGGGGCCGTGCTGCCGGTCCTGGCCTGTTTTCTGGTCGCGGCCGAGGAGCAAGGGGTCTCGCCGCAGGCGCTCTCCGGCACGATTCAGAACGACATCTTGAAAGAGTTCATGGTCCGCAACACGTACATCTACCCCCCGCGGGACTCGATGCGCATCGTGGCGGACGTGATCGAGCACGCGAGCCGGAACATGCCGCGCTTCAACTCGGTCTCGATTTCTGGCTATCACATGCAGGAGGCCGGCGCGACCGCCGATCTGGAGCTCGCGTTCACGCTGGCGGACGGGCTCGAGTACGTGAACGCCGCCGTCGCCCGCGGCCTGACCGTCGACGAGTTCGCGCCCCGGCTGTCGTTCTTCTTCGGCATCGGCATGAACTTCTTCATGGAGGTGGCGAAGTTGCGGGCGGCCCGGATGCTCTGGGCGACCCTGATGAAAGAGCGCCACGCGCCGAACAACCCCCGCAGCGTGCTGCTCCGGACGCACTGCCAGACCTCCGGGGTGAGCCTGACCGAGCAGGATCCGCTCAACAACATCGTGCGCACCACCGTCGAGGCGCTGGCCGCGGTCCTCGGCGGCACCCAGAGCCTGCACACCAACGCCTTCGACGAAGCGCTGGCGCTGCCGAGCGACACCTCCGCCAAGGTGGCGCTCGACACGCAGCTCATTTTGGCTGAGGAAGCGGGGCTCACCCGCGTCATCGATCCGCTGGGCGGCTCGTATTTCATCGAAGCGTTGACGGCCTCGCTCGCCGACAAGGCCCGCGCGCACCTGGTGGAGATCGACGCGCTCGGCGGCATGACCCGCGCTATCGAGGCGGGGTTGCCCCAGCGCCGCATCGAGGAGGCCGCCGCAAGGCGGCAGGCGCGCGTCGATCGCGGTGAAGATGTGGTCGTCGGGGTCAACGCCTACCGGAGCGAGGCGCAGGAGCAGCCGAGCGTGCGCAAGATCGACAACGCGGGCGTGCGCGCGCGGCAGCTGGAGCAGCTTGGCCGAGTAAAGGCCTCGCGAGACGCCGCCGCTGTACAGGAGGCGCTGGCCGCCTTGCGCGCGGCCGCCGAGGGCGAGGGCAATCTCTTGCAAGCTTCGGTGGTGGCCGCGCGGGCGCGCGCGACGGTGGGGGAGATCAGCGCGGCGCTCGAGCAAGTGTTCGGCCGGCACCAGGGGGCGGCGCAGGCCGTGTCCGGGGTCTTCGCCTCCGAGTACGAGCAGGATCCGGCCTGGCAGGCGCTGCACCGGCGGGTCGAGGCCTTCGCTCGCGCGCAAGGCCGGCGACCGCGCGTCCTGGTCGCCAAGCTCGGGCAAGACGGCCACGATCGCGGCGCCAAGGTGATCGCTGCCGCGCTGGCCGACCTCGGCTTCGACGTGGACCTCGGGGCGCTGTTCCAGACGCCCGAGGAGGTCGCGCGACAAGCGGTCGACAACGACGTGCACCTGGTCGGCGTGTCCACCCAGGCCGGCGCGCACGACACGCTCGTGCCCCTGCTCATCGAGGAGCTCGGGCGCCTCGGCGCGTCGGACGTGCTCGTGGTGTGCGGCGGGGTCATTCCAGCTGCGGACGCCGCCGAGCTCGAACGCGCGGGGGTCCGGCTGGTGTTCGGGCCGGGAACGCCGATCCCCGCGGCGGCGGCGCGCATGCTCGATCTGCTGGAGCAGGGGGCCGGTCGAGGTGGGTGAGGCCAGCCGCGGCGTGGGCGTCGAGGCGCTGGCCCGCGCCGTCCAGCGCGGCGAGCGTCGAGCGCTGGCCAAGGCCATCACCTTGGTGGAGAGCACCCGCGCCGACGATCGCGCGCTGACCGCTCGCCTGCTGGAGCTGCTGGGTGGCGCGGCCAAGGCCACGATGCGCGTCGGCGTCAGCGGCGTTCCGGGGGCGGGGAAGAGCACCTTCATCGACGCCCTGGGCGCGCTGTTGGTGGAGGCAGGGCACAAGGTCGCGGTCTTGAGCGTCGATCCTTCCAGTGCGCGGACCGGCGGCAGCGTGCTCGGGGACAAGACCCGGATGACGCGGCTGTCCGCTTCGCCCAATGCCTTCATCCGCCCGAGCCCCAGCGCTGGCGCCCTCGGAGGCATCGGCGCCCACACGCGCGAGGCGATCGCGGTGTGCGAGGCAGCCGGCCACGACGTGGTGCTGGTGGAGACCGTGGGCAGCGGACAGCTCGAGCAGACCGTGACTGGCGTCGTCGATCACCTGCTCTTGCTCTTGATACCGGCGGCGGGCGACGAGCTGCAGGGCATCAAACGCGGGGTGCTCGAGCTGTGCGACGTGGTGGGCATCAACAAGTGCGACGGCCCGCTGGCGCCGCTCTGCGAGACCACCCGCGCGCAGTACCAGGCCGCGCTGTCGCTGCTGCGGGGTCGCCACGCCCCGCCGGTGGTGTGCCTGAGCGCTCGATCGGGCAGCGGGGTGCGAGAGGTCTGGGACCTGCTCGAGCAACGTCACCGAGCGCTCGGCGACGGCGGCCTCGACGCTCGGCGCAAGGCGCAGCGGCTCGGGGCTCTGGACGAGCGGGTCGACGCCGGCTTGCGCGCCGCGGTGCTGGAGCGGCCGGAGGTGCAGCAGGAGCTCGACCAGGCCCGGCGGGCGGTGGAGCGGGGACAGATCGGCCCAGAACGGGCCGCCGAGCGCGTGCTCGATCGGGTCCGTCGGGGCGCCTGATCTCAGCCGCTGCTCGCGGCGGCCTCGAACGCTCGGACCACCTCGGGCGGCGCCTGGACCAGCTCGATGAGCACGCCGCTGCCGCCGATCGGCGCCTGGTCGTTGCCTTTGGGGTGGATGAAGCAGACGTCGTGGCCGCCCGCTCCCTTGCGAATGCCGCCCGGCGCGAAGCGCACCCCCCGCGCGCCCAGCCAGGCGACCGCGCTCGCCAGATCGTCCACCCACAGGCCGACGTGGTTGAGCGCGGGCTCGTGCACGCGAGGTTTTTTCTCCGGGTCGACCGGCTGCATGAGGTCGACCTCCACCTGCAGCCGGCCGGCGCCGGCGACGACCACGTCTTCGTCGACGTTCTCGCGGGCGCTCTGGTAGCCGTGCACGCGCTGAAAGCCGAGCAGCCCGACCCACAGCCGCGACAGCTCCGCCTTGTCGAGCGCGCCGACGGCGATCTGTTGCACGCCCAGCACGCGAAACGGGCGCTCGGGAGGCGGGTCGTCGGCCACGGCGCTCAGAACACCCGCCCTTGCACGCCCGCCTGCAGCTCGAGCGACGCGCTGATCGCGCGCACCACCCCCACGGTCATGCCCCCCGCGAAGAACGCCCCGAAGTTCTCGTTGAAATCGAAATGGGGCCCGGCGGCGACGTGAAACACCAGGTCTTGCTTGTAGTCGATGTCGAAGCCGGGCAGCTGATACTCGGGCGACGCTTGGGCGCCCTCGAAGCTCCAACCGATGGCGGGCTGAATGAACACCTTGAAGGGTGAATCGGCCGTCATGTACAGCCGTGCCCCCACCCCGAGGAGCACCTGCGGGTCGGTGTCGGTCTCGTCCTCGCCGCTCAACCCGAAGCGCGCCCAGGCGAACGGCTCGAAAAAATCGAGCAGCGCGAAGCTTATCCCGAGATCGGCGGCGAACGGCGCTGCGTGCCCGCAAAACTTTTGTTGATCCTCGCCCTTGGCGGGATCGGGCTCGGTGCAGAACGGCGAGTTGTCGTAGCGGAACACCATCCGGTAGCCGCCCACCAGGCCCACCCGCAGACCGAGCTGTCCGAAGTGACCGTAGTCCGGCTCGTCCTCGCTGGTGTCCGGGGCGCCGGCGCGGTCCGCACCGTCACCAGCCCCTTGCGCCGACGCTGGCGGGGCGCCGAGCAGGGCCATGCAGAAGCTCGCGGCGAAGATCGGGGTGCGCACGCCCGAGACGATAGACCAAGCCGGGCGCCGGGCTCCACTGTCGCGTCGCATGGGCTAAAATCAACGCTCTTTTCCGGCGGGCGCCCGATGCGCTGCGGAGAGGACGAGCGCCCGCTTGCGAGCGACCTGCTTTGCAAAACCCGAGTGCCAAGGCTTGGGCGCTAAGATCAGCCAGGTCGATGCTGGCCGAAGCGGCACCGCGAGCTCCCTTGAATTTTTCACGGCAAGGCGCGGAAGAGCGGAAGATTTTGGGATTGAGGATGGGGTCTGAAGCGGGCGTGGGTGCGTGGGTCGTCACAGCGATTCACGTCGCGCCGGTCGAGATCGACACCGAATCGGGGACCGACGACGTCGGCCCCCCTTCCGATCTTCCGACCTTCCTGCAACCAATCTCCGAGCCAGACTCGTCGACACAGCTCGCTGTCTCCGTCGTGAAATCCGTTCTCACCGACTCGAGGTGGGCCGAACGTGCTCGGCCGTTCTAACTGCTGCGCGCGCCGCTCTTCGGGGTGGCGGCGGGAGCGGCCGCTGCCTTCGTTCCGCCGGCGAGCACCCACTGGCGCTCGTCCTCGACGGCGCGCCAGACGAGCTCGACCGGGGTGTCGTCAGCGCTGGCCGAGAGGGCGCCGGGCGTCGCGGTCGCGAGCGCGGGGAGCCGAAGGGTGCGCTTGCCCGCGAGCGCGGCGCAGGTCCGTTCGTCGGCTTGCAGCGCGGCCACGCCGACGGCGGCGAGCAGCGTCGCCAGGTGGGCGGGCAGCGCGGGCGCGATCACGGCGCGCACGGCGTGCGGCTGGCGGGTGGCTTCGTCGCCGAACCAGCGGGCGTCGTCCAGCGAAGCGAGCAGCAGGGCCACCGGGCCCTCGGCGGCGCCGCGCCAATCGCGTCGCGCGAAAAGCGACAGCTCGAGCGGCGCGCCGAAGGGGGGCGCCGTCCCGGGTGGCTTCGAGGGGAGGTTGCCGGCGGCGCCTTCGGCCTTGCCCTTGGTCTTGCCCTTGCGGACGATCAGCACGTCATCGGTCGGCAGCGAGCGCGGCACGGTGACCCGCACCGGACGCTTGAACGAGCGCGGATCGCCGATTTGGCCCGAGGCGACGGCGTACGCCAGCGTCTCGGCCGAGCCGACCGCAAAGCGAGCCGCGGGCGCGAGCCCCGGCTCGGGATCGAACGTGCGCAGCGACAAGCCCCCGGGGACCGGCGGGTAGAGCTCGCTCGTCAGCACGCGCTGGTCGGGCTCGATCAACCGCGCGCCGGTGGCGATCAAGTCCACCAGCGCCCCCGATTGGGCGAGCACCTCCAGGGCCTGGCGGGACGGGGGGGCCAGCAGCAGGTCGAGGCGCGGCGGCACGCGCTTGCTCTTGAGGAGCGCCGCGGCGGCGAGCAGGTCGCGCAGCGGGGCACCGGCGTCGCCGCCGATCACGACCTGGTACACGGGCTTGCCGGCGAGCTCGCGCACGGCGCGCACCTCGCCCGCCTCATCCATGATGAGCGGGTCGATGGCGGACAGGTCGACCGTGATGACGTCGTCGCAGGGAGCGCCCGGATCCGGCAAGAGGCTGCGGTGCGCCTTGGAGCGGCGCTGGTCGCGGAGGTAGACCTCCGTCTTTTCGTCGCTGACGAACAGCGCGCCGGCAGCGCCCAGCTGAGGGGCGAGCGCACAGAGCACCGCGCGCTCCGCGACCGACAGCAGCCGCGCGCTGGGTCCGGCGAACTCCAGCACCACCGGGGCGCCGTACTTTTCGTCGACGGCGCGGATGCTTTGTGCGAGGCCGCGCCGGAGCAGCTCGAGCGCGACGTCGCGCACGCACACGAAGGGTCGGAGCTTGCCGCTCAGCAGGACCTGGACGCTGCGCTGGGGCCGCAAGAGCACGCTGCCGTGGACCAGCGCCTCCCCGAGCTGAGCGGGCGAGACCGTCAGCGTCAACATGCCGGCGCCGCCGACGGAGGCGAGGCGCGGCTCGTCCGTGAGCGCCAGCCGCGCAGGGCTGCCGAAGCGCTCCAAGTGCACCGCGGCGGGGAAGCCGATGCCGGGCCGGGCGACGAGCATCCCGTACTGCAGCGCCGCACGCGAGATGCGATCGGGCGCGGCGGTGTCGATGCTCAGGTCCCCGCTGTCGCTGACGCAGCGGGTCTCGTAGGCGACGGCCACCTCCGGAGCACACTTCTTCATGCCCAGGTCGAGCGCCTCGGCGAACGCACGGTTCGGTGCGCGCGAGAGCACGACGTGGTCGACCTTCACGCGCACGAAATCTCGAACGAGGTTCGGATCGTCGGCGCGTCCGGCCAAGATCTTCTGTGTCATTGTGCGGGGCGGGTCCCCCGCGCGCGCACGCATGATTAACGTTGCCAGCTCGGTTGCATGCCCCGGGGCGCTCCCGAGGGAGCGCGAAAGTAGCCGGCCTTGAGCGACAGGGTCAAGGACTGCAGATCGCCTTGGAGGACATCCTATGGTCGTGCTGCGGGCGCAAGGGGTCCGTGCGGGTGGCCGGGCCTCGCACCTTTCCCGCCGCCGGAGCGCGCGGGCAGTTCTCGGGGTAAGCGGCGGAAATAGCTTGATATTGGCGCCACGACTTCGCTAAGTAGCGGTCAACGGCCGGATAAATTCACGCACTCGGCTGGAACCGGCTACTCTCACACGCGTCATGTTCAAGGAGGCGATTCAGGGCGTTGTCGACGGCACCGAGGGCGGTCTCGCGGGCCTTCTCATGGATTTCGAAGGCATCCCGGTCGAGACCTACACGCGGGAGGGGGCCAGCGTCGACATCGAAGCCGTGGGCGCGGAAATCAGCGTGGTGGTCAAGGCCATCCAGCGGGCCTCGGAGATGCTCGAGGCCGGCGCCACGCGCGAGGTCGCGTTCAAGAGCGACCGCATCGTCACCCTGATCCGCGTGCTGAACGACAACTACTTCATGGCGCTGACGCTGCAGCCCGACGGCAATTTCGGCAAGGGCCGGTTCTTGCTGCGGCTCGCGGCCCCGAAGTTGATCGAGGAGCTGGCTTAGGCAATCGGCGATTCCCGGGCTGGATCGAGGGCAGCGAGAGGTGGCGGAAGCGAAGCGTCGCGCGGCTCGGCTCAAGCCGAAGGTCGGGGCTCGCAAGGCGCCGGAGGGCCGGATCTTGGTGCTCAGCGGTCCCAACCTCGACCGGCTGGGCCGGCGGGAGCCCGCGATCTACGGCGCGACGACGCTGGCCGAGATCCACCGCGCGCTAGAGTCCGGCGCCCGCGAGCGCGGCGCGTCGGTGGACTGCCGGCAGTCGAACCACGAGGGGGTGCTGATCGACTGGATCGGGGCGGCCGGGGACGATGGCTTCTCGGGCTTGCTGTTCAATCCCGGCGCTTTCACGCACACGTCGTACGCCTTGTACGACGCCGTCCGAGGCTCCGGGTTGCCCACCATCGAGCTGCACCTGTCGAACCCGGCCGCGCGCGAGGCGTTTCGGCACCGGTCCACGATCGCGCCGGCCTGTGTCGGCACGATCGCCGGCTTCGGCGCGGCCTCGTACACCCTGGCGCTGGCGGCCATGCTCGATCACCTCGAGAACACCGCTCTTGTCGGGCCACCGGCGGGACGGTAAAGAGCGGACTCCACGCGGCGCGGCGCTACGGTCCGCCGCTCCGATGATGCCGGCGCGGCGCCTGAACCGCGGGCGCAGTGACACGAGACGGAAACCGATGGAGATAGCCCTCAAACAGCTCAAGGCCCTGCTCAAGACCCTCGAGGAGGGCGGAGTGAGCGAGTTCGAGTACCAGGACGAGAAGTACCGGCTCCGGCTCAAGGTGGGTTCGGCATCGGCGCCGCTCCTGCCAGCGGCGACCGCCGCTCCCGCTGCCCCCGCTCCGGCTGTCGCGCCGCCGCCCCCCGCCGCCGCCCCCGCGGACGATCCCAACATCGTCTACCTGACCTCCCCGTTCGTCGGCACCTTCTATCGCTCGCCCTCGCCGGAGGCCGACC
This sequence comes from Pseudomonadota bacterium, assembly GCA_023418705.1. Lineage (GTDB taxonomy): Bacteria > Myxococcota_A > Polyangia > Polyangiales > Polyangiaceae > JAEZYZ01. Next base: position 8,759 of record JAEZYZ010000512.1, read on the forward strand.
CGTTCGTGCAGCTGGGCAGCACCGTGCGCAAGGGGCAGGCGCTCTGCATCATCGAGGCGATGAAGCTGATGAACGAGATCGAGTCGGAGTTCGACGGTACGGTCGTCGAGATCCTGGTCGAGAACGGGCAGAGCGTGGAGTTCGGGCAGAAGCTCTTCAAGCTGAAGAAGACTTGAGCCGCCGGAGGTGAGCCATGTTCCAGAAGGTGCTCATCGCCAACCGCGGCGAAATCGCCATGCGCGTCATTCGCGCCTGCCGGGAGCTGGGCGTCCGCACGGTGGCGGTCCACTCCGAAGCCGATGCCGGCGCGCTGCACGTTCGGTTCGCCGACCAGGCGATTTGCATCGGCCCGGCGGCAGCCAAGGACAGCTACCTGCACATCCCGGCCATCATCAGCGCCGCCGAGGTCTCGGCCGCTGACGCCATCCACCCGGGCTACGGGTTCCTTTCGGAGAACGCCGAGTTCGCGCAGGTGGTCGAGCGCTGCGGCCTCACCTTCATCGGTCCTTCGTACCAGGCCATGAAGCTGTGGGGCGACAAGCTGTCGGCGCGCGAGACCGCCGAGCGGCACGGCCTGCCGCTGCTGCCCGGGAGCGGGGCGCTGCAGAACGCCAAGCACGCCGAGGCCGAAGCCGAGCGGGTCGGACTGCCGATCATGATCAAGGCCAGGGGCGGTGGCGGCGGCCGCGGCATGCGCGTGGTGCGCAGCCAGACCGAGGTCGCCCGCGCCTTCGAAGCCGCGACCGCCGAGGCGATGAGCGCGTTTCGCAACCCCGAGCTTTACCTCGAACGGTTCATCGAGCGCCCGAAGCACATCGAGTTTCAGGCGCTGGCGGATCACCACGGCCAGGTCTGGACCCTGGGGGAGCGGGAGTGCTCGCTGCAGCGCCGCAACCAGAAGCTGGTCGAGGAAGCGCCGAGCCCGTCCATGACCGAGGAGCTGCGGCTCGAGATGGCCCGCAAGATCCGGGATGCCTTGAGCGAGACCGGCTACACGTCGCTCGGCACGCTCGAGTTTCTGATGGATGAGGACCGGCGCTTGTACTTCATGGAGATGAACACGCGGGTCCAGGTCGAGCACCCCGTCACCGAGTCGGTGACGGGCGTCGACCTGGTGATGTTGCAGATCCGCGCGGCCGCGGGCGAGAAGCTGAATTTGCCGGATACCTTGCCCTGGCGTTTTCGGGGCCACGCCGTGGAGTGTCGGATCCAAGCCGAAGATCCGGAGACGTTCGTGCCCTGGCCAGGGCGCATCACGGAGTACCACCCGCCGGGCGGCATCGGCGTGCGGGTCGACTCGGGGGTGTATGGCGGGTTTACGGTGCCGCCGGACTACGACTCCCTGATCGCGAAGGTCATCACCTCCGGGGCGACGCGGGAACAAGCGCTCGCCAGGATGCGCGGCGCGCTCGGAGAGTTCATCATCGGCGGGATCCGTACGAACATCCCGCTGCACCGGCGGCTGCTCGACGACGAGAGCGTGCAGGACGGCAGCATGACCACGCGCACCGTGGAGCAGGTGGTCTCCGCGCGCCGGTAGTGCAGATCCTAGCGCGCAGTAGCCGAAACCCGCGCAGCGTGGCACCTTATCCCCGGTGCACCCGCTGGCCGCTGCGATCCTGAATGGTGAGGTGCGTGCCCTGGCGCGGGCCGCCCGCTGGGTCGACGACCGGGCGCCGGGCTACGAGCAGCTCCTGCGTGAGCTCTATCCGCACACGGGCCGCGCGTGGACGATCGGCATCACGGGCAGCCCCGGCGCCGGCAAGAGCACGCTGACCGATCGCCTGATCGGAGCGTTCCGGGCACGTGCGGCGCGCGTCGCGGTGCTGGCGGTCGATCCGACCAGCCCCTTCAGCGGCGGTGCGATCCTGGGGGATCGCATCCGTATGCAGGACCATTTCGAAGACACCGGCGTGTTCATCCGGTCGGTGGCGACGCGGGGGGCGCTCGGGGGCCTGTCGCGTTCGGTGGCGGACCTCACCCGGCTGGTGGACGCGTGGGGGGCGGAGATCGTGCTGATCGAGACGGTCGGCGTCGGCCAGGACGAGCTCGAGGTCGTGCATCTGGCTCAGAGCACGGTGGTGGTGGTCGCGCCCGGCATGGGCGACGAGGTGCAGGCGATCAAGGCCGGCATCGTCGAGTGCGCGGACGTCTTCGCGGTGAACAAGGCCGACCGCGAGGGCGCGGACGCCGCCGTCCGCGATCTCGAGCTGATGATCTCGCTCGCCATGCCAGCGCCGGAGCGGACGGGGCATCTGGCGGCCGCTCACTCGGCGCACCGCCCGCGCGCGGCCGCGGGTCCAGCGGCGGCTCCCGAGGAGGCGTACGTACCTTCCATCGTTCGCACCAGCGCCACCCGCGGGGAAGGGATCGACGCCTTGGTCGCCGCCCTGCAGGCGCACCAACGCTGGCTCGTGACCACCGCGGCCGGCAAGGCGCGCCAGCTCGATCGGACACGGCGCGCGCTGCTGTCGCGCCTGCGCGAGGCGGTGATCGACCAGGTGACCTCGGAGCTCGAGCAAGAGATCGAGCAGCTGGTGCGCGATGTGCTGGAGCGGCGGGTCGATCCGTACACCGCCTGCGAAGAGCTGCTGCGGCGCTCGGCGTCCCTCCGCGGCGCTGGCGCGTAGGCGCCGCTGCTCGAGTCTCTCGCGTCCGCTCAGGCCTTCGAGCCGTCCGCCGGGGCGGACGACCGTGGCCGCTGGTCCATCGCTGCGTCGGCGTCACGCCGGCGACCCACCGCGGCCGAGAACTCGGGCTCGTTCCAGCGCCACATGTTCGAAGCGCCGTTCGGATCGGGTTCGCAGACGTAGATCTCGTGCTCGGGGCCGGAGAGGATGCGCATGCCGGTCGAGCGCAGCAGGGCCTCGATGCAGGCCCGGTTGGGGGCCCACCAGTTGGTGGGGTCGTTGGCGAGCCGGCGCTCGATGAACGCCATCTTCGGCCAACCGGGCTCCTGGAGCCGTTCGCGGCGATTCAGGTCCAGGTCCGCGGGCGGGGACACGATCGCGTCGCCGGGGGGGGTCAAGCTCTGGACTACCAGCAGCTTTCCCACCCGGCGCGAGACGATGTCGAGCCCGAGCACCGGGTAGCGTAGGTGGTAGAGCACGCCGAGGAACAGGACCAGATCGAACTTCTCGTCCGAGTCCGCCAGCTCGTACACGTCACTCTGCCGGAACTCCACGCGCGTCACGAGACCGTACTGGGCTGCCGCCCAACGAGCCTGCGCCAAATAGTGCGCGTCGTGCTCGATGGCGACGACGCGCGCCCCACGTCGTGCCAGCTCGAAGCTGTAAAAGCCGGCGTTGCAGCCGATGTCGATGGCGCTCCAACCGGTCAGGTCCTCCGGAATGCGGTCGGCGATGGCGCGCCACTTGAACGACGGATAGTCGCCGAGCGTGTGCTCCGGGCAGGTTTGGGTGCCGTCCGGGAGGTGGAGGTTGTGAAACCACGGGCGCAGCCGCTCGACTTGAGATTGGGTCGCTTCCGTCATCGTCGCCCTCAACGCGAGGTCGAAAGGTGCCGCTCGGGGCGCGAAGCTTGGCGCGACGAGCGAGCGCGTTCGAAGAGCAGCTCTTGGAGCCGGTCTTCTAGCTGGCGGGCGCGCTCGTGGGAGGTGTGGTCGCAAAGGACCCGCGCGCGCGCCCGGGCGCCGATGTGGCGGGCTTCGGCTTCGGTCGAGCTGGCGAGTCGCTCGACGATCTCGTCGCTGCTGCGCGCCAGCAACAGCTCACGCCCCGGATCCAAGATGGTCTCGATGCCCGGCCAAACGTCGCTGATGATGGCCACGCCGCAGGCCGCTGCCTCGAACAGCCGAACGCTCGGGGACCAGCCGAGCGCGACCATATCCGCGCGCGTCACGTTCAGCGTGAAGCGCTGCGCGTTGTAGAAGGCTCGGTGTTCGGCCGGGTTCAGGTGCTGGATGCGCTCGACGTTGGGCGGCCAGTCGATCTCGGCGGGGTAGCTCGGTCCTGCGACCACGAACCTGCGATCCGGAAGCCGCCTGGCGGGCTCCAAGAGCAGGGCTTCGAGCGTCGGCTGCCGGTCAGCGCTGTAGGTCCCCAAATAGCCGAGGTCGTAGCGGAGGGGCACCGCCTCGGGATAGTAGTGGTCCGGGTCGACCGAGCAGTAGAGCGGCAGCGCTCGCCGCGCCCCGTAGTCACGCACCAGCAGGTCGAGCGCCGGGCCGCCGCTGAACGAGAAGTAGACGTCGTAGCTCGGGATGGTGGCGGGGCTCAGGTACTCCGTATCGCCTTGCCCGAGCTTGCGCAGGGTGACGGGCGTGTCGATGTCGTAGAAGGCCCGCACGCCGCGGGCGACCTGCTGGACCCAGGCGCCGATCTCCACTCCGTCCGGCACGTACGAGCCGACGATGACGGCGTCGGCCGCTTCGATCGCCGCCCGGTGGCGCTGCTTCAGCTGCTCGGTCGACGCATACAACGCCACCGAGCAGCCTTCGGGCCGCGGCGCGTCGCGGTTGTCGCGATACCAGGGGACGTCGCGCTCGAGGAACAGGACGCGGTGCCCGCGTTGCGCCAGGCCCTTGATCAAGGACCGGTAGGTCGTCGCGTGTCCATTGCCCCAGGACGAGGTGATCGAGAGACCCAAGAACACCAAGCTCAGCGGTTCGCTCACGAGGCCCTCCGCTTGCGGCTGGTCTGCCCGAGGACCTGCTCCACTTCCAGCACGCGGTGGGCATAGGTGTGCTCCGCGAGCATCCTGCGGCGCGCGGCCTGGCCGAGCGCACGCCGGCGCGCCGGCGTGAGGGTCGCGACGTGCGCGGCCACCTCGGCGCCGTCGCGGGCGACCAAGACCTCGGTGTCCGGCTCGAGGAAGCGCTCGATGCCCTCCCAGGCGTCCGTGATCAGGCAGGCGCCGACCCCGGCCGCCTCGAACACCCGGGTCGCCGGCGAAAAGCCGGTCTTCGCCATGCTGTCGCGGCTGATGTTCAGCACCGCTTCGAGCGTGCCATTGAAGGCGTTGTGCTCGTGGGTGTAGACGTGCCCGAGGTAGTGAACGTTTTCGGGCAGGGGCTTGTCGCCCCAGCCGCTGCCGCCGAGCAGGCAACGGTGGCCCGGTAGACGCCTCGCCGCCTCGAAGAAGAAACGCTCGACCCGCGCCTCACGGTCCGGCAATCGATTGCCGAGAAAGCCGAGCGCGCCCGCGAAGCGGGGATCGGCCGCCGCGGGGTGATGGGTGGTGGGGTCGAAGGCGTTGTAGATGGGGACACACTGGCGCGCTCCGAGGCCGCCGTAGGCTCGCACGACCGGCTCGCCGCCGCCGTAGGTGAACACGACGTCGTAGGCGGGGATCAACGCCCGGAACGGGTCGTCGGCGGTCGCGTGCACCCGCTCGAGGGTGGCCGGGGCGTCGACATCCCAAAAGGCGACGAGCTGGCCCGGCCGCCGCAGATCGATCACGCGCTGCTCGAGCTCGGCGTCGAAGACGCCCACGCCGCTGGCCTTCACGACCAGGTCGGCGCGTCGGGCTCGCTCGAGGCAGCGCTCGAGCTCGTCCGTTCCGTCGGCCGAGTAGACCACGACCTCGGCCCAGTCCGGGTCCTGCATGTCGCGGTGCTGCTGGCGTTCATAGGCGTCGGGCTCGAAGAAGGTGACGCGGTGCCCCCGCTCGTGCAGCGCGCGCACGATGCCGCGGTAGTAGGTCGCGGCTCCATTCCAATACGCCGAGACCAGGCTCGACGCGAAGAAGGCGATGTTCATCCCGATCATGCCACCTCTACGGTCGTGTTGTGGGTTTGCTCCGAGGGTTCGTCCGGCTTCGGCTCGGCGAGCCGCCTGGCGATCTGCAGCAGTTGATCGACGCGGTGGCCGCAGGTGTGCCGCGCCAGGATGGCTTGCCGCCCGCGGCGCGCCAGATCGGCAGCGAGGCGCGCATCGTTCAAGACCGCGGCGATCGCGTCGCTCATCTCTCTGCCGGAGCGAGCGAGCAGGAAGTCGCCCGGATCGAACAGCGCCTCGTCGTCCGACCAGGGCGCGCTGACCAACGGAATTCCGCAGGCCAGCGCCTCGAACACGCGGATGGTGGGGATCCCGGGCAACGCCGAGGCGTACGGCCGCCTCGGGACGTGAACGGTGACGCGGTGAGCGGCGAAGGTCTCCGGCACCCGGTAGTTCGGCAGCCAACCGCCGTAGGTGAGTCCGGCGCGCGCCAGCGCAGCGCGCGCCTCCTCCGGGTAGCGAACGCCGTGAACGGTGGCGCGGAGCCGCAGCCGCTGCACGGGGTCCAGCAAGAACTCGTACAGTTCGCGGGTCCGTTCTTCGTCGCCCCAGTTGCCGATCCACACCAGGTCGGCCTGTTTCGGTGTGTCCGGCAGCGGCTTGAACCGCCGTACGTCAGCCCCCTCGTGCCAGGTGAACACCCGCCGGGACCAGCCGCGGCGCAGGTACTGCTGGCGGACAGCCTCTCCGAACGCCAACACGGCGTCGTAGGCCGACAGATCGAAGCGCTGCATCGCGTCGGGCTCGGTGATCGAGCGGTGGTGCGTGTCATGGAACAGCAGCGTGAACTTCGCGCCTCTGGAGCGTGCTCGGCCGACGGCGGCGACCAGCTCCGGCTCGTTCCATTCGTGCACGAGCGCCAGGTCGACGCCGTCCAGGACCTGGTCGAGGTCCAGGCGCTCGGGCTCGTAGCGGTGGATGTCCAGCTGCGGGTAGACGCGGCGCAGCTCGTCGAGGGGGGCCTCACCGTGCTCTGCCGTCAGGTTCGCGGCGCTCCAGGCGTCGGCCGCCTCGTAGGAGCGGACCTGGTGACCGCGCCCGCACAGCTCCGCCACGATGCCACGCAGAAAATGGGCGTTGCCGTGATTCCAATCCGACAGCAGCGAATGGCAGAACAGAGCGATCTTCATGACGCCTCCGCGGTGGGGGTTTGCCGGCGGCGCTCGCCGACGCGACCGTGGGGCTCGGACGCTTCGAGCAAGCGGCGGTAGAGCATGCGGTAGGCGTCGGCCATTGCCCGCGGCGAGTACGCTTGGGCGCGCTCTCGCGCGCGCTCGGCGACCTGGAGCCGCTGGCTCGGGGCTTTGAACAGAGCGTCGATGGCGTGTGCCCACGCCTCGGGATCCTGGGGGGGCGCGTAGCGGGCGGCGTCCTCCCAAACCTCCCGCAGCGAATCGATGTCGGAGAGGAGCAGCGGACAGCCCGAGAGCGCCGCCTCGACGGGGGCCAGACCGAATGGCTCGTAGCGGGCCGGGTGGGCGTAGACCAAGGCACCTGCGTACGCTTCCGCCAACCGCCGCTGATCCAGGTGGCCGAGCAGGCGAAGGCCCGAGAGATCCGGGGCTTGGTCGGTGGGCCCCTTCGGATCCCCTGCCCAGTGGACGGGCAGCTGGATGCGGCGCGCCACCCGGGCGAGCAAGCCCGCATTCTTGGCGGGGTCCCAGGCGCGGCCCACACCGAGGACGTATCGACGCTCGCGGCGCGGAGGCGGCGCGCAGGCGACGCCGTTGGCCAGCACGCTGGCGGCGGGCAGCGGCCCGTAGTGCTGCTGCAGATTCCGGAGCATCGCGGCCGTTGGGGCGACGACGTGCGCGGCCGCTCGGAGACCCGCCCGCACGCGCTCGCGATAGATCCGATACCGATCGGGGGCGCTCGTGCCGAGGACATGCTGCCACCACGACGAGACGCACGAGTGGCCGACCACCAGCTTCGGGGCGCCGAAGCTCGAGCTGGCATGGCAGTAACCGTTCAGGTGCACGATCTCTGGCCGGAACCGCTGCTCCAGCCCGAGCAACCAGTCTCCCGCCCGGTCGACGTCCTGCCAGGGATCGTCCATCCACTCCAAGGCGAACGCGGAGACCTCGAGCTCGAGGTTTCGGATCGAGCGCGCGGCGCGAGCCTGCTCCGCCGTCGGCGGCGGGCCCATGGTGGCGAGCAGCACCTGCGTGCCCGTTGCTGAAAGCTCTCGACAAAGCGTCAGGGCATACGCCCAGACGCCCCCGACCGCGTCCGCGGTCATCAACAGGCGGCGCGGCACCTGATCGGCAGAGCGCCCGCCGAGGTTCATGACCCAGAGCCGCCCGCGGCGACGAGCGGCACCGTCTTCGCTTCGGCCAGCGGACGCTGCAGCAACGTCTGGAGCCAGGCGTGCAAGCGCTCGATCCCCTCGGCGGCGGTCACCTGGCGCTGCCAACCCGTCGTCTGCTCGAAAGCGCGACAATCGGAGACGTAGTAAGGCTGGTCGCCGGGTCTCCACTCGGAGAAATGCAGCGCGAGCCGGCGTCCCACGAGCCGCTCGACCATGCCGACGAGCTCCAGCAAGCTGAGGGCGTTCTTCCGGCCGCCGCCGATGTTGAAGGCGCGCCCGGCGCAGCGTTCGATGTGATCACGAGCCAGCGACAGGGCGTCGACCAGATCGGCGACGAAGAGCACGTCGCGCACCTGGCAGCCGTCGCCGTAGATGGTCAGCGGCGCGCCCTTCAGCGCCTGCAGCACGAAATGCGCGACCCAGCCCTGGTCTTCCGTGCCGAACTGGCGCGGCCCATAGATGCAGCTCATGCGGAGCACCGTCGACCGCAGGCCAAACGTGCGCGAGTAGTCGAGCACGTACTGATCGGCCGCGCCTTTCGAGCAGCCGTACGGGCTGTGAAAATCGAGGTGCCGAAGCTCGGAGATGCCATGTTCGCCGAGCGCGGGCTCCGCCGGACGGTACCGGCAGCCGTCTTTGATCATCTGAACGTCGGCGAGGGAGCCGTAGACCTTGTTCGTCGACGTGAACACCAGCGGGACCTCACCGCCGCGAGCGCGCAGCGCCTCCAGGACGTTGAGCGTTCCGCGGGCGTTGACCTCGAAGTCGGCCGCCGGGGTCGAGAGGCTGGTCGTGACCGCGACCTGAGCGGCGAAGTGGAACACCTGGTGGGCCCGCGAGACGGCCTGGGTGACGGCGGCCGCGTCGCGAATGTCGGCCCGCATCAGGCGCACGCGGGCTCCGTGCTCGCGTTCGAGCCAGGCGACGTTGCGCTCCACGCCGGGCCGCGAGAGGTCATCGAACAAGACGACCGACTCCCCCTCGGACAGCAGTCGATGTGCCAGATTGCTGCCGATGAACCCGGCGCCGCCGGTGATGAGCGCGTAGCCGGCGCGCCGCGCGCCGTTGCTCGATCGCGAAGCGTGAATGTCGTGAGCCAAGGTGGTTCTCCTGCCGATGACGGTGGGTTCAGACGGTCAAGCCTCGTGACTCCAGCTCGCGACGCGCCTGCTCGGAACGATCGGGGGTCTTTCGCTGGCGTTCGAGCCAGCGCCCGAGCTCCGCGAGCCCGGCGTCGAGATCCACGGACGGCTCGTAGCCGATGGCCCGGCGAGCTCGCGAAATGTCCGCGTAGCAGTGGCGAATGTCCCCCATGCGGTAGCGTCCGGTGATCTCGCTGCCGAGATCGGGCCTTCCGAGGACCTTCGAGATGCGGCTGGCGACCTCCGCGACGCTGCGCGGGCGGCCGCTGCCGATGTTCAAGACGTGTCCCGGTGCGTCGTCGCCCTCGAGGGCGAGCCGGCAGGCGCGGGCCACGTCGTGCACGCTGACGAAGTCGCGCTGCTGCTGGCCGTCCTCGAAGATCAACGGCGGCTTGCCGTTCAGGATGCGGGCGGCGAAGATGGCGAGCACGCCGGTGTAGGGGTTCTCGAGCGCCTGCCGCGGCCCATAGGTGTTGAAGAAGCGCAGCGCGACCGTGGGGATGCCGTAGGCGCGCCCCGTGATCAAGCAAAGCCGCTCCTGGTCGTACTTGCTCAGCGCGTACACGGAGGTCAGCGCCGGCTGCTTGTGCTCCGGGGTGGCCACCGGCGTCAGCGGCTGGCCCGCTTCGTCGCAGGGGTCCCACCGCCCCTCGCGCAGCTGGTCGATGCCGCGCTCCACCTGTTCGTGGTGGACGCCGCCCGCGTCGACGTAGCGCCCCTCCCCGTAGATGCTCATGCTCGAGGCCACCACCAGGCGTTTGACCGGACGCTCGCTGAGCGCTTGCAAGAGCACGGCCGTCCCCAGGTTGTTCACGCTCGTGTACTCGGCGATCTGGTACATGCTTTGACCGACGCCCACGGCCGCCGCCAAATGCACGACCGCGTCGACGCCGTCGAGCGCCTCGGCCACGGCGCGCTCATCGCGCACGTCGCCGACCGCCAGCTCGACGCGATCATCGAGGTAGGCGGGCCGGCGAGCGCCCGGGCCGTGGACCTGAGGGCTCAAGTTGTCGAGGGCGCGCACGCGGTAGCCCTTCGCGAGCAGCTCGTCGGCCACGTACGACCCGATGAATCCAGCCCCGCCAGTGACCAGAACGGTGAATTTCATGGGCTCCTCTCAGGCAAGCTCGATCGGGATGGGTCCGAAGCGTGAACGCTCCTCCCGGTCGGGAGCGCTCGAACGTGTCACACCTAAGAGTGTCAAGCCGAGCTTCGAACAGGCTCGGCTCTGCAGCGGCATCACAGGTGGGCACCTCCCCGGGAATGTCAACATCGGAGTTTGTCCGACAGGGGGTGTTCCCTGCATCAGTCGTGGTCGAGGTTCGTCGCCCGCCACTTGACCGACAAGTCGTCCGTGACGATGAAGCCTGGCGCCATGACGAGTGGTGTTCGCGAAGTGAAGATGCGCGCCGCGCGGATCGTCGAGCCCGGGCGCATCGAGATCGAACGGGTTGCGGTCCCGACCCCTGGCCCGCGCCAGGTGCGCATTCGCCTGGAGGGCTGCGGCGTGTGCGCGTCGAACCTGGGACCCTGGCAGGGGTTGCCCTGGCTCCAGTATCCGATGGCCCCGGGGGACGGCGGGCACGAGGGCTGGGGGATCGTCGACGCCGTGGGGCGCGACGTGCGGTCCGTCGGTGTCGGGGATCGCGTCGCTGCGGTCTCCTACAAGGCGTACGCCGAGTACGACGTCGCTGACGAGAACGCCGTGTTCAAGCTGCCCGAGGCGCTGGCGGCGCAGCCATTCCCGGGCGAGGCGCTGGCCTGTGCCATGAACATCTTTCGCCGCAGCGACGTTGCCCCTGGGCAGACCATCGCCGTGGTCGGGGTAGGGTTTCTGGGGGCGCTCTCGATCCGCCTGGCCAGCGCGGCGGGCGCTCGGGTGATCGGGATCTCACGCAGGCCCTTTTCGCTCGATCTGGCGCGGCGCATGGGGGCGGCCGAAACCATCCCGATGGAGGACCACCACGGCATCGTCGAGCGCGTGGGTGAAATGACCGGCGGCAGGTTTTGCGAGCGTGTGATCGAAGCCGTCGGCAAGCAATGGCCGCTCGACTTGGCGGCGGAGCTGACCGGTGAGCGCGGCCGCTTGATCGTCGCCGGCTATCACCAGGATGGCCCGCGCCAGGTGAACATGCAGCTCTGGAACTGGCGGGGCTTCGACGTGATCAACGCCCATGAGCGTGAGACCGCGGTCTACCTCGACGGCATGCAGCGGGCGGTGGCCGAGGTCGGCTCCGGGCGGCTCGATCCAGCGCCCGTGCTCACCCACCGCTTTGCGCTGGATCGGCTCGGCGACGCCCTGGACGCGGTCCGAGATCGTCCTGCCGGCTTCGTCAAGGCGTGGATCGCGCCGGCAGAGGGGGCGGTGTGACGCCGCGCCGGCCGCTGCGGCTCGCTTTCGTGGGGGTCGGCTGGATCGGCCGTCACCGCATGCAGGCGCTGCTCGGCAGTGGGCTCGCCAAGGCATTGGCCGTCGCCGACGCCGCGCCGGAGGCACGGGCGGCGGCGCTCGAGCTGACCCCGGGCGCGGCGAGCGCGGAGAGCCTGGAGCAGGTGCTCGACCTCGGCCTCGACCTGGATGGGGTGGTGATCGCGACGCCGAGCGCCCTGCACGCGGCCCAGGCGGAGCTGGCGCTGCGTCGTGGGCTGCACGTCTTCTGTCAGAAGCCGCTCGGCCGAACGGCGCGGGAGACGCGGGCGGTGGTGCAAGCCGCGCGCGCGGCGGACCGGCGCCTCGGCGTGGATTTCTCGTACCGCTTCACCCGTGCGCTTCAGGCCGTGCGCGACGTGCTGCCGGAGCTCGGTCGCGTCTACGCCGCCGAGCTCACGTTTCACAACGCCTACGGCCCCGACAAGCCATGGTTTTACGATCCGTCCCTGTCGGGCGGCGGGTGTGTGATCGATCTCGGCAGTCACCTGGCCGACGCGGCGCTGTGGCTGCTTGGCTTCCCGAAGGTGCTTGCGGTCCACAGCCGCCTGTTCTCCGGCGGCGAGCTGCTCGCGCCTGATCCTGGTCGCGTGGAGGACCACGCCGTCGTCGAGCTCGAGCTCGAGCGTGACTGCGTCGTTCAGATCGCTTGCTCCTGGAACCTGTCCGCCGGACAAGACGCCGTGATCGGCGCGAGGGTCTACGGCACCGCAGGGGGCGTGGCGATGTCCAACGTGGCCGGGTCCTTCTATGACTTCGTGACCGAGCGCTTCGACAGGACGCGCCGGCGAACGCTGGTCGCTCCACCGGACGAGTGGGGGGGGCGGGCGATCGTCGACTGGGCAAGCGGCGTGCAGGAGCGCCCCCACTTCGATCCGGCCGCGGAGGAGCTCGAGCGGGTGGCCGAGGTGGTCGATCGCATCTACGGGCGCAGTGAGCGGGATCGGGAGCGTCCCCGGGCGGAGGCCACGGTGGCGGTCGCGTGCGGATCGGCGGAGTAGCCGCGGGCCATCGTGACGAACGCCGGCGTGGCCAGGCGCAAGGTGGCGCAGGGATCCGGATGGCTGGTCACGGCGCTTGCGATCGAGCTGCTCGTCGCCTGCGGCGGTGGAACCGACGCCGAGCCGAGCGCCCCCCAGCGTCTCGCGGCAGAGAGCGGGCGCCAGGTGCCGATCGGCCTGTGCGAAGACTACCCGCCGGAGAGCACGACGCCGGCCACGCTGAGCCAAGACCTGCGCCTCGTGAGGAAGCTCGGGGCCCGGGTGCTCCGGGTCTCTTTCGGTTGGGACGACCTCGAGCCCGAGCGGGGCCGGTATGATTGGTCGTCGTCCGATCAGATGGTAGCGCTCGCGGAGCAATACGGCGTCGAGCTCATCCCCTATGTTTGCTACACGCCGGCGTGGGCGGCGACCGATCCCGGGCCCGACTTTTGGCGCAGCCCACCTCGAGACGAGAACGCATTCGCCGAGTTCATGTCGGCCCTCGCGTCGCGCTACCGCGGTCGGATCGCGTCATGGGAGCTCTGGAACGAGCCGGACAACCAGGAGTACTGGACGGGCAGCGCCGAACAGTACGCGCGGCTCGCGATCGCGGGGGCCGACGCCGTGCGGCGCGCGGATCCCGAGGCGCGCGTCGTCTCGGGCGGCATCGCGGGTGAGCTCGATTTCCTCCGCGAGGCGTTCGCGGTGCCGGGCTTCGCGCAGGCGGTGGACGTGGTCAACCTCCACAGCTACGCCGAGACGTGGTGGGACCACGCCATCGAGACCATCCCGGCGTACGTGCAGGCGGCGGCCGAGATCCTGGAGACGTCGGGGGAAGGGGAGCCCTTGTGGATGGCGGAGGTGGGCTACAGCTCGTTCCGCCGCGGCCGGCACGTGTCTGAGTGGTACGAAGCCGAGTTCGACTACGAGCACACCCCCGCGTTTCAGGCCGTCGCCCTGGTGCGGATCGTCACGCTGCTCTTGTCGAGCGCCCCGATCGAGCTCGTCGCCTGGTACGAGCTCAAGGATCTTCCGCCAACCGGGGAGGTCATCGGCGACGTCAACAATCGTCACCTGGGTCTGCTCTGGCCGGATCGTCGCCCGAAGCCGGCGCTCGCCGCCTTCGCCTTCGTGCAGCGGTTGTTCGACGGACCCTTCACCGTGCGCAGGGCCGTCGCTGCTGGGCCAGAGGTCCAGATCCACGCCTTCGAGCGTGGTGACGGCCGGCTCATCGTCGTGGCCTGGCTGCCGACCGTGCAGCAGCCGAGGAAGCGCTCGAGCGCCTCGGCGGACACGCGCCACTGGCGGGGCGGCGTCCTGGTCGAGACCTCCCGCGCCTACGCGGAAACGCCGATGGTGCTCGACGCCTTGGGGCGTTCGGTGGGAGCCCGCGTGTCGCTCGAGCAGCGGGACGAGGCCGTCGCGTTGACGGGCGTCGAGCTCCGCGGTGGTCAGGTGCGGGTGCTGGTGGCTGGCGGCGGCCTCTGATTCAGGTCCGCTGCCGCGCGGGCTTGCGGCCCACCTGCTCTGCCTTGAACGCGCTCGGGCAGACGTCGTTCACGGGGCAGCCGGCGCACGCTGGCCGTCGCGCGGTGCAGATGCGCCGGCCGTGGAAGATCAAGACGTGGCTCAAAGCATCCCACTGGTCTCGAGCAAAGAGCCGCATCAGATCGATCTCGATCTTCTCCGGGGTCATGTGCTTCGACCAGCCGAGCCGCTGCGACAAGCGCTGCACGTGCGTGTCCACGACCACGCCCTCGGGGCGTCCGAACCAGACCCCGAGCACGACGTTGGCGGTCTTGCGCCCCACTCCCGGCAGCTCGATCAGCGCCTCCAGGCTCTCCGGAACGGCCCCGCCGTGCTTTTCCACGAGCATCCTCGCGAGACCCACGATGTTCTTCGTCTTCTGCCGAAACATCCCGAGCCGGCCGAGCAAAGCTTCCACGTCGGCGGTGGGCGCCGCCGCCAACGCCGCCGGCTCGGGGTAGCGCCGGAAGAGCTCGGGCGTGACCTGGTTCACGGCCACGTCGGTGCTCTGAGCGCTGAGCACCGTCGCCACCAAGAGCTCGAACGCCGAGCGGTGATCGAGCTCGCAGTGGGCGTCGGGGTGCGCCGCGCGCAGCCGCTCGAACGTCCGTGGCGCCTCTCGGATTGCGCGCGACTTGGCCATCGGTCAGGGCTCGGACTCGCCACCTTCGCGGTCGGGGGCCGGCGGCCCGTCGGCCGAGGTCGAGGGGTCGACCGGCTCCGCTGCCGCTGCGTCGGCCGCCTCCGCTTCGGCGGGGGCGCCGGGCAGCAGGCTCGCGCCGTCCTCGTCCGCGAGCTCATCGGCCGCGCGGCTCTCACCCACCGACTCGATGGCGACGACCCGCTCGTCTTCGCCGACGCTCATGACCTTCACGCCCTGTGCGTTGCGCCCGGTCTCGCGGATTTCACCGACGGTGGTGCGGATGGTCTGGCCGCGGTTGGTGATCAACATCACCTCGTCTTCGGCCTTGACCAGCGCGATCCCGACCACCGGTCCGTTGCGCTCGCTGCAGTCGATCAGGATGATGCCCTTGCCGCCCCGGTGCTGACTGCGAAACTCTTCGAGCGGGGTGCGCTTGCCGTACCCGCGCTCGCACACCGCCAGCACCTGAGAGCGGGTCGGCTCGGTCGTCGCCAGGCTGACGACCTCGTCGTCGTCGTCGAGCTCGATGGCCTTGACGCCTGCCGTGTTGCGCCCCGTGGGCCGCACCTGCTGCTCGTCGAAGCGGATGCTCTTGCCCTTCTTCGTCGCGATCAAAAACTCGCACGTGCCGTCGGTGACGGCGGCGGCCAACAGCTGGTCGTCCTCGGCGATTTTGACGCCGATGATGCCCTTCTCGCGGTAGTTCTGATAGTCGAGCACGCCCGTCTTTTTGATTTGGCCGCGGCGGGTGAGGGTGGTGACGAACAGCCGTTCACTGAACTCCGCGACGGGCGTGATCGCCGCGATGCGCTCGCCCTCCTGAAGGCCGATGAAGTTGACGATGGCGCGGCCCTTGGCCGACCGCGCCGCCAGCGGGATCTCGTACACCTTCTTGACGTAGAGCTTGCCGCGATCGCTGAAGAAGAAGACGTAGCTGTGGGTCGAGGAAATGAAGAGCTGGTTGACGAAATCGTCGCCCGCCGCCTCCATCCCGCGGTTGCCTTTGCCGCCGCGCTTTTGCGCCTTGTAGGTCGAAAATGGCGTGCGCTTGATGTAGCCGGAGTGCGAGATGGTGACGACCATGTCCTCTTCTTGGATCAGGTCTTCGATTTGGATCTCTGCCTCGTCCTCCAGGATCTCCGTGCGGCGGTCCTCCCCGTGCTTCTCGATCACCTCTTGGAGCTCGGCCATGATGAGGTCCATGAGCAGCCCCTCGTCGGCGAGGATGGCGCGCAGGCGCGCGATCTCGTCGCACAGCGCGCCGTACTCCTTGGCGAGCTTCTCTTGCTCGAGCCCGGTGAGTCGCGACAGGCGCATCTCCAAGATCGCCTTCGCCTGACGCTCGCTCAGGCGGTAGTCGCCGGCGGCGGCGGCGGCCTGGATCTCCTCCTCCGGCCGGCCCGCGCGGCGCACGAACGCCTCGAGCCCCTTGAGCGGCAGCTGCATCAAGCGCTCCTTGGCGACCTCGGGATCGGGGGATTCGCGGATGGTCTTGATGACCAAGTCGACCTCGGTCACCGCCATCCCGAGGCCCTCGACGATCTCGCGCTGACCTTCGGCCTTGGCCAGCTCGAAGCGGGTGCGGCGGCTCACCACCTCTCGCCGGTGCTCGATGAACAGCTGCAGCGTCTCTTTGAGGTCGAGGACCGCCGGGCGGCCGTTGACGATCGACAGGTTGATGATGCCGAAGGACGACTGCATGTCGGTCAAGCGATAGAGCTGATTGAGGACGACCTGCGGGAAGACGTCCTTTTTGAGCTCGATCACCAGCCGCATGCCGTCCCGGTCGCTCTCGTCGCGGGCTTCGCGGATGCCCTCGATGCGCTTGTCGCGCATCAGCTCGCCGATCTTCGCGTGCAGTCGGGCCTTGTTCACCTGATAGGGGATCTCGGTCACCACGATCTGTTCGCGGTCGCTGCCGGGGATCTTCTCGACCTCCGTTCGTGCGCGCATCACGATGCTGCCGCGACCGGTTTTGTAGGCTTGGTAGATGCCGGCGCGGCCGTAGATGAACCCACCGGTCGGGAAGTCCGGCCCCGGGACGATCGTGAGCAGCTGCTCGATCGCCGTGTCGGGCTCGCGGATCAGCTGGACCACGGCGTTGCAGACCTCCCGCAGGTTGTGGGGAGGGATGTTGGTCGCCATCCCGACCGCGATGCCGCCGGAGCCGTTGACCAGCAGGTTCGGGAAGCGCGTCGGCAAGACCAGCGGCTCGCGCTTGGAGTCGTCGAAGTTCGGCGTGAAATCGACGGTCTCTTTTTCGATATCCGCGAGCAGCTCGCTGGTGATGCGTGCCATCCGGCACTCGGTGTACCGGTAGGCGGCGGGCGGATCGCCGTCCACCGACCCGAAGTTGCCTTGGCCGTCGACCAGCGGGTGGCGCATGGAAAACGACTGCGCCATGCGTACCAAGGCGTCGTACACGCTGGCGTCGCCGTGCGGGTGGTAGTTGCCGAGCACCTCGCCGACGACCTTGGCGCACTTGGTGTAGCTCGAGCCGGGCGACAGGTTCAGATCCCGCATCGCGTAGAGGATGCGCCGGTGCACCGGCTTCAAGCCGTCCCGGGCGTCGGGGATGGCGCGCCCGATGATCACGCTCATCGCGTAATCCAGGTACGAGGTCCGCATCTCGTCCTGGATGCTGACGGGCTGCTCCTGTGGGGACGGCGTCGGCGGTTCTTTTTCCATGAGCGCCGAACAATACCCCCACCTGAGCTAATTTCCAGTGAGCGCCGCGCCGAACAGCTTCCACCCCAGGGCGAGCAGCAACAGGAAAGCGAGCCACCACCACCAGGGGTTCGGGGCCGCCTCCGTCGCGCGCTTTTTCTCGAGCGCCGCCACCCGCGCCTCGAGCCAATCCAGGCGGCGCTGGCAGTCTTGCAGCTGCTCCTCGAGCATCCACTCTCCGCGCTCCGCGGGGGCGGGCGCGGACAGCAGCGTGTCATTGCTCCGCACCGGCGGGGGCGCGCTGCCAGCGGGCGTCGCCGAGGGGCTGGTCGGGCCTTTCCCGGGGGCGGGTGCGGCCGAGTCCTGGCTGCCCGGCAGCGTCGCCGGTGCTCGTTCGCCCACCGCGTCCAGCGGGTCTTTCAGGGTGGTGCGGGAGCTCGGGTCGTCGGACACGTAAGACGGCGAACGAAGCGCCGCAGCTAGCATACACCAACTCGGACTAGAAGAAGTTTCCGATGGTGAACTGGAACACGTTCGAGTCTTCGTAGGGCAGCGGCGCGAAGGGGAACCCCCACTCGAAGCGCAGCGGCCCGAGGGGCGAAAACCAGCGGATGCCGACGCCCCAGGAGGTGCGCAGCTGGGTGAGCGTGTCGAGGCCCTGGTAACAAGGGTCGACCGCGTCGGGGACGCTGCCGGGGGCGACGCAGTAGTTGCCCTCCAGGTTCCAGGCGTTGCCCGCGTCGGTGAAGATCACGCCCCGCACGCCGACCGTCTCGACGATCGGGAACTCGAGCTCGAGGTTCTGGTAATACATCAGGTTGCCGCCGATGTTCGCGCCGTCGAGGATCGGCGAGCTCATCGGGTCGGTGGTGGACTGCAGGCGAACGCGCGGCCCGACGCTGCGGAACTGGAACCCGCGCAGGTCCAAGATGCCGCCCAGGAAGAAGCGCGCGAAAATCGGCACGCCGTCCGCCGAAGGGCTCGTGACGTGGCCGGCCTCGCTGTTCAGCTTGAGCACGATGCCAGCCCCGAGCGGGTAGTAGAAGCGACCGACGAAGCGGTGGCGCAGAAACTCTTGCTCGGAGCCGAGCAAGCCGTCGGCGAACTCGGTCGACCCCCGCAGGTAGATGCCGCTCGTCGGAAACAGCCGGTTGTCCCGGGTGTCGTAGGTGAGGGCGGGCCGAATGCTGGAGGTGAGCCCGGACTGAAAGAGGTTGGCCAGCGGCAGCCGCGTGAACACGCTCACGGTGCTGGACGTGCCGAGGAAGGTCGACTGGGTCTGGGTCGAGACCTCGTTGTACTCGGCCGTGTACGTGAGCGAGGCGACGAGCTCCGGTTCGATCAGCGGGTAGCCGAAGGTGAGCGCCCCGCCGGTGCTCGACTGGGAGAAGTCGTTGAAGATCCGCAGCTGGTCGTAAAGGTCGATGCTCGCGCTGAACCTGCTGTCGAGAAAATACGGCTCGTACAAGCGCAGGTTGATGAGCTGGCGCAGGCCGCTGATCTGCGCTTGTAGGCTCAGATTCTGACCGTTGCCGAACAGGTTGGCTTGCTGCACCTGCGCGGTGGCGATGAAATTCTCGATGCTGGAGAACCCGGCGCCCACCTGGAAGGTCCCGGTCGGCCTCTCGGTGACCTCGATGAAGACATTCATCTTGTCGGGCGCCGACCCCTCGGCGGTCGACAGATCCACGCGCTCGAAAAACCCGAGCGCCGTGACGCGCTGCCTCGACTTCTCCAGCAGCGACTCGCTAAATTCGTCCCCTTCGGTGATCTCGAGCTCGCGCCGGATCACTCGATCGCGCGTCTTGGTGTTGCCCCGCACCTCGATGCGCTCGAAGTGGACCAGCGGGCCGCGGTCGACCGGCACCACCACGTCCACCTCTTGCCGCTCCGGGTACAGGCGGGTCTGAGGAGAAGCGTCGACGTGCGCGTAGCCGTGGTCGCGGTACAGCGTGCGCACGGCCTGTAGGTCCTCGAGCAGCTGGGCCCGGTTGAAGAAGTCGCCTTGTTCGGCCCGCAGCATGTAGCGGAGGTTGCGGCGGCCGCCGATCGGCTCGACCTCCTGGCCCTCCGGCCCTCGCTCGTAGATCCGGAGCTGGCGGATGCGGAAGCGCGGGCCTTCGTCGATGGTGATCGAGATCTCGATGCCCTGCCGGTCGGGCGTCAACATCACCCGAGGGGTCGAGATCTGGACGTTGAGAAAGCCGCGGTCGTAGTAGAGCGCGCTGATCACCGCGATGTCGCGCTCGAACGCGTCCTGGCGGAAGGGGCCGCCGGAGCCGAAGGCGAAGAAGCTCGTCGCCCCCGTGAACATCACCTCGCGCAGCTCTTCGTCCGAGAGGTGCTCGTTGCCGATGAACGTGATGCGCCGCACGGTCACCTGACCGTGCTCGCGGATCTTGAAGCGGACGGTGACCTCGTTGTTCTGCCGCGGGACCACCTCGCTGTCCACCTCCGCCAGGAAGTAGCCCTGCTCCGCGTACATGTCGCGGATCTTTTGGATCGCGCGGCGGATGGCCGGGTAGCTCAGGATGGTGTTCGGCTTGACCTCGACCGCCTCGCCCAGGTCGTCGCCGTCGATCGCGTCGTTGCCCTCGAACGACACCTCGGCGATGGCGGGCCGCTCGCGAACGATGAAGCGGAGGGTCACGCCGCGGTCGGTGCGCTCCAGATCCACCTCGATGTCCTCGAAGAAGCCGGACTGCCACAGCTCCCGCACGTCCTGCGTCAAGGCTTCGGGCGCGAACGGCTGTCCCTTGCGCTGGCGCAGGTAGCTCAAGATGTCGCTCTCCGAGACGCGGCGGTTGCCGACGACCTCGATGCCGGCGATCGGCGCGCCACGGGCCTTCTCTGCCTCCGTCGGCGGCAGTCGCGGCAGCGGCGCGGGGCCGAGCTCGGGCGGCGCCGCCGGGGCTCCGGCGGC